>CAZDUL010000180.1:0-10462 GCA_964508635.1 uncultured Allobosea sp.
GTCGAGGCCGATCAGGGTCGACAGGACAGCGCCGATCCACAGGATGGCCGGGGCGATGCGGCCGAGGAGGTTGAGATCGGGGCCGATGGCGAAGGGTGTCAGCGTCACGATCATCAGGAAGAAGACGAGCGCGAAGGAGGCGCCGCCGCCGATGCGCAGGCCGAGCGCCAGATCGCGCCGGATCAGGGCGAGGAAGGGCTTCATGCCGGTTCCACGTCCTGTCGGGCCGGGCGAAGCGCCGCCAGGTCGAGGGTGATGGCGTCCGGCCATTCGAGCGGATCATGCGTCGCGGCGACCACGATGCCGCCGGCGGCGCGATGGCGCGCCACAAGGCCGGAAAGGCGGACGCGCGCCGCGCTGTCGAGCGCGTTGGTTGGCTCGTCGAGCAGCCAGAGCGGGCGAACCGCCGTGGTGCTCAGGGCGAGGCGCGCCAGCGACAACCTGCGGCGTTGGCCCGATGACAGATAGCCGCAGGGAATGTCCGAAAGTGCCATGAGGTCGAGCGCGTCCAGCGCATGGGCAAGGACGTCTGGCGAGGCCTCGCCTGCGAAGGCGATGTCGCGCCATGATGCGAGGAGCTCGCTGACCGTGAAGGCGGGCTTGAGCGCATCGCGCGCGCTGATGAAGACGCAGCGCTGCGCCAATTCGTTCTCGCCATCGTCGGGTTCAAGGGCAACGACGCCGCTCTCCGCCTTGAGGAGCCCTGCAAGGATGCGCAGCAGGGAGGTCTTGCCGACCCCGTTGGGACCAATGAGCACCAGCGCGGCGCCGGCCTCCAGCTCCTGGTCCAGCCCCGCAAACAGAAGCCGGCCATTGCGACGGCAGGACACGGCCTCGACGACAAGGCGCGCCGTGCTGGCGTGAGGCATTGCGGCAGGGGTGGCAGAACGGGTCACGAAACGGTTCCAGACGGTGTCTCCAAACGATGGGCTTCGACGAACGTCAAGCCGTGATCCGGTTGAGACCCGGTAGCGCAGGGCCCGAAAATACTCTATGTGCGCCATTGGCTGCGCCGCGCGCTCGATCCTGGCGCGGGGGCCCGGGCACTCCCGGGGCGGCGTGCATTCCCGATGCTCGGGTTGTCGGCGCCGGAACAGACGTCCAGCGCGGGCAGCGACAGAGGCCAACAGCTCCGCAGGTCGGAGTCGCCCGTGGGCGCGACGCTTCGGTGCTGTCAGAAGAACCCCACGGAAGGAGCCCATCATGGCGTCGCTCGACTCGTTCAAATGCCGCAGGACCCTCAAGGTCGGCGAGAAGAAATACGTGATTTATTCCCTCGCCGAGGCGGAGAAGAACGGTCTCGACGGGATCTCGGCCCTTCCCTACTCGATGAAGGTTCTGCTGGAGAACCTGCTGCGTTTCGAGGACGGCCGCTCGGTCACCAGGGATGACATCCTCGCCGTCAAGGCCTGGCTGACGAATCGCGGCAAGGTCGATACCGAGATCGGCTTTCGCCCTGCCCGCGTGCTGATGCAGGACTTCACCGGCGTTCCGGCCGTGGTCGACCTCGCCGCCATGCGTGACGGGATGAACGCGCTCGGCGGCGATCCGTCAAAGATCAATCCGCTGGTGCCGGTTGATCTCGTGATCGACCATTCGGTCGTGGTTGATTACTTCGGCACGCCTCAGGCGATGGAGAAGAATGTCAAGCGCGAGTATGAACAGAATATCGAGCGCTACAACTTCCTGAAATGGGGCCAGGGCGCGTTCGACAACTTCCGTGTCGTGCCGCCGGGCACCGGCATCTGCCATCAGGTCAATGTCGAGTATCTCGCCCAGTGCGTCTGGACCCGCAAGGAGAAGCACCGGAACGCCAAGGGCAAGCTGGAGACCGTCGAGGTCGCCTATCCCGACACGCTGGTCGGCACCGACAGCCACACCACCATGGTCAATGGTCTGGGCGTGCTCGGCTGGGGCGTCGGCGGGATCGAGGCGGAAGCGGCCATGCTGGGCCAGCCGCAGTCGATGCTGCTGCCCGAAGTGATCGGCTTCAAGCTCACCGGCAAGCTGAAGGAAGGCGTCACCGCGACCGATCTTGTCCTCACTGTCACGCAGATGCTGCGCAAGAAGGGCGTCGTCGGCAAGTTCGTCGAGTTCTTTGGTCCCGGCCTCGACAACCTGACGCTGGCCGACCGCTCAACCATCGCCAACATGGGTCCGGAATACGGCGCGACCTGCGGCTTCTTCCCCATCGATGCCGAGACGCTGGCCTATCTGCAGCTCACAGGTCGCAAGGACGAGCGCATCGCTCTGGTGGAGAAGTACACCAAGCACCAGGGCCTGTTCCGCAAGAAGTCCTCGCCCGACCCGGTGTTCACCGACACGATCGAACTCGATCTCGGCTCGGTGGTGCCGTCGCTCGCCGGGCCGAAGCGGCCGGAGGGGCGCGTCTCGCTGACCGATGCCAAGGCCGGCTTCATTGCCGCCATGGAAACCGAGTACAAGAAGGGGGGCGAGCTGGCGAAGCGCGTCAAGGTCGAGGGCCGTAACTTCGACATCGGCCACGGCGATGTCGTCATCGCGGCGATCACGTCGTGCACCAACACCTCCAATCCGGCGGTGCTGATGGCGGCTGGCCTGCTCGCCAGGAACGCGAACGAGAAGGGGTTGACCACCAAGCCCTGGGTCAAGACCTCGCTGGCGCCGGGCAGTCAGGTGGTGGCGGAGTATCTCAGCCAGTCCGGCCTGCAGAAGGAGCTTGACAAGCTCGGCTTCTACCTCGTCGGCTTCGGCTGCACGACGTGCATCGGCAACTCCGGCCCGCTGCCGCCCGAGATCTCGAAGGCGATCAACGACAACGGCATCGTCGCCTCCGCCGTGCTGTCGGGCAACCGCAACTTCGAGGGGCGGGTCTCGCCGGACGTGCAGGCAAACTACCTCGCCTCGCCGCCTCTGGTGGTGGCCTATGCGCTCGCCGGTTCGACCCAGATCGACCTCTCGAAGGAGCCGATCGGCACGGGCAAGGACGGCAAGCCGGTGTATCTGAAGGATATCTGGCCCTCCAACAAGGAGATCGAGGCGTTCATTGCCAAGAACGTCACGGCGAAGATGTTCAAGACGAAATATGCCGACGTGTTCAAGGGCGACGCCAACTGGCAGGCCATCGAGGTGGCCGGCGGCCAGACCTATCGGTGGAACAGCAGCTCGACCTATGTGCAGAATCCGCCCTATTTCGACGGTATCACCAAGGTTCCGGCCCCGGTGACCGATATCGTCGGCGCGCGCATCCTGGCGCTCCTCGGCGACAAGATCACCACTGACCACATCTCCCCGGCCGGTTCGATCAAGGTCAACTCGCCGGCTGGCAAGTATCTCGCCGAGCGGCAGGTCGCCGTGCCGGATTTCAACCAGTACGGCACCCGTCGCGGCAACCATGAGGTCATGATGCGGGGCACCTTCGCCAACATCCGCCTCAAGAACTTCATGGTGAAGGACGAAGCGGGGAATACGCCGGAAGGCGGCTGGACCATCCACTACCCGTCGAAGGAGAAGATGTTCATCTACGACGCGGCGATGCGCTATCAGGCGGAGGCCGTGCCGCTGGTGATCTTCGCCGGTGTCGAGTATGGAAACGGTTCCTCGCGCGACTGGGCAGCCAAGGGCACGAGGCTGCTGGGTGTGCGCGCGGTCATCGCGCAGTCGTTCGAGCGCATTCACCGCTCGAATCTGGTCGGAATGGGTGTCGTGCCGTTCGTCTTCGCCGAAGAGGGGATGAGCTGGATGAGGCTCGGTCTCAAGGGCGACGAGACGGTCGCCATCCGGGGTCTCGCCGACGCAAGGCCGAAGCAGGCGATGGAGGTGGAGATCACATCCGCGGACGGCAAGGTGACCAAGGTTCCCGTGATCTGCCGCATCGATACGCTCGACGAGGTTGAATACGTGAAGAACGGCGGCATCCTGCACTACGTCCTGCGCCAGCTCGCGGCCTGAGCCCACGCGGCGGACGACGGACCGAGCGTCGAGCCCTGACGGCTCGATCCCGCCGTCTGCGCGGTTCGACCCGGCGCGCCGTTGGCGAGTTGCGAACGGCGCGCCCTCTCGTGTAGAGACGCGCGTCGAGAGAGGGGTTGCCCCCGGCCAGAGGGCGTTTCGGGGACCCTCTGCGCCGGGCCGCGCAGCCGCAGGATCGGCCCCGCCCGATCAACGCCATCCAGACAGGAGACCCCGCCCATGTCAGCCACATTCGAGACCGTCGCCGGGATCATCTCCGAGACCTGCGATATTCCGCGCGACAAGATCACGCCGGACAGCCACGCCATTGACGATCTCGGCATCGATTCGCTTGCCTTCCTCGATATCGCCTTCGCCGTGGACAAGGCCTTCGGCATCAAGCTGCCGCTCGAGCAGTGGACGCAGGAGGTCAACGAGGGCAAGGCGCCGGCCGAGCAGTACTTCGTGCTCAGGAACCTGTGCGAGCGCATCGACGCGCTGGTGGCCGCCAAGCGCGCCTGATGATCCGCGCACCGGCGACGGGGCCGACCGCCTCGTGCATCATGCGGGCGTGACACGCGCAGCGAGCCGGGCTATGGCGGCAGCCCGCTTCTGTTCACCTCTCAACGCCCTTTCAAAACGTCCGCCCATGCGCCTCGAATACTTCGAGATGATCGACCGCGTGACGGCCTTCGATGCCGGCGCCCGGCGCATCGCGGCCGAGGCGCGCGTGCCGCAGGCAAGCCCGGTGTTCGAGGGACATTTCCCCGGCCATCCGCTCGTGCCGGGCGTCCTGTTGACCGAAACCATGGCGCAGGCGTCGGGTTACCTCATCCTCGGCCTGAACCGCCTGGCGCAGATGCCGTTCCTGATGGCGGTCGACAAGGCGCGCTTCCGCAGCTTCGTCGAGCCGAGCGCGCATCTTGTCATCGAGGCCGAACAGGTGATCGAGGGCTCGGGCTATGCCGCCACGAAGGCGCGCATCGCCGCAGACGGCAAGCCGGTCTGCGATGCGGAGCTGCGCTTTCGCCTCATGCCGTTCCCGGCCGAGTTGCAGGCCCTGATGCAGGCGCGTGCCGCCGCCATCGGCCTGGTTCCGGAGGTGAGCGCATGAGCGCGCGCGACGTGGTCATCACCGGGATCGGGCTGATCTCGGGGCTTGGCGAGGGACTCGACGTTCACGTGGAGGCCGTGCGCGCGGGACGGTCCGCGCCGCTGGATCGCGACAGCTTCGCGCCGTATCCGCTGCATCCGCTCGGCGCCGTTGATTTCGACCGGCAGATCCCGAAGAAATCCGACCAGCGTCAGATGGAGCCCTGGCAGCGCATCGGTGTCTACGCAGCAGGCCTTGCGCTCGATGACGCCGGGCTGAAGGGCGATGCGGCCGCAAAGGACCAGCTGCACGTGATCGTCGCGGCCGGCGGCGGCGAGCGCGACCATGCCGTCGATGCGCAGGTGCTGACCGGGCTGAAAACGGCAGCCGATCCGGGCGTGTTTCTCAACGAGCGGCTGATGAGCGATCTTCGGCCCACGCTCTTCCTTGCGCAATTGTCGAACCTGCTGGCCGGCAACATCTCGATCGTGCACGGCGTGACCGGGCCGTCGCGCACCTTCATGGGCGAGGAGCAGGCCGGCGTCGACGCGATCCGGATTGCCCGGGCGCGCATCGCGGCCGGGCAGGCGGACATGGTGCTGGTCGGCGGCTCCTACAACGCCGAGCGGCGGGACATGCTGTTGCTGTTCGAGCTGGGCGGCGCCGTGCTGAAGGGCGAGCCGAAGCCGGTGTTCGAGCGGAGGGCGCCGCATGACGGCATGGTCACGGGTTCGCTTGGCGCCTTTCTCGTGCTGGAGGCGGCGGACATCGCCGCGGCGCGCGGTGCGCGGGTCCGGGCACGGCTCGACCGCGTGGCGGCGCAGCGCACACGGCGCAAGCCCGGCGAGGTGACGACTGCGCTGACGGCTCTGATGGGCGATGAACGCGCCGATTGTGTCGTCTCGGCTGCGAGCGGCTGCTCTGCGCCGACTCAGGAGGAAGCGGCTGCGCTGGCCGTCCTGGGACCGGGCGTGCGCCGGGTGGCTCTCGGCGATCTGATCGGCCATGGCGTGGAGGCTGCATTTCCCGCGGCCGTCGCGCTGGCTGCGGGCCTTCTCGAAGCCGGAGAGGGCGCGAGCGCCTGGGTCACGGGCGTTGGCCACTGGCGCGGGGAAGGCGTCGCCCGCCTGTCGTGCGCGCGCTGAGGGAGGACCGTGCGATGGCCGGCAGCCGTTTCGTCGATCATCTGGGTCGGCCGCTCGTTGCGGTGACCGGGCTTGGCGTCGTCACATCGCTGGGCCAGGGCAAGACCGACAACTGGGCGGCCTTGACGGCCGGGCGTTCCGGCATCCACCGCATCACGCGTTTTCCGACAGCAGGTCTGCGCACCACCATCGCCGGGACCGTCGACAACCTGTTCGACCGTCCGTTCGCGGCGCCCGAGCTTTCGGAGCGGCTGGCGGTGCTGGCGGCGGAGGAGGCGGTGGAGCAATCGGCGCTTGGCAGGCCGGGCGATTTTCCCGGCGCGCTGTTCATGGCCGTGCCGCCGGTGGAGCTCGAATGGCCGCAGAAGCAGAGCCTCGCCGCGGCCGCCGAAGGCGAAGTCAGCTACGAGACGCTGTTGGCGGCAGCAGCCCGCGGGAGCCATTCCGGCTTGCACAGCCTGTTCCTGTTCGGCGCGGTGGCGGATCGTGTCGCCGATCGCTTCGGCACGCGCGGGTCGCCGATTTCCCTGTCCACCGCCTGTTCGTCCGGCGCGACCGCGATTCAGATGGGCGTGGAAGCGATCCGGCGCCGCGAAACCGATGCGGCGCTGTGCATCGGCACGGATGGCTCGGTCCATGCCGAATCTCTGATCCGGTTCTCGCTGCTCTCGGCCCTGTCGACGCAAAACGATCCGCCGGAGGGCGCCGCCAAGCCGTTCTCGAAGAACCGCGACGGCTTCGTGATGGGCGAAGGCGCTGCTGCGCTGGTGCTGGAGTCGCTTGAAAGCGCGACCGCGCGCGGCGCGCCGGTTCTCGGCTTCGTGGCCGGCTGCGGCGAGAAGGGCGATGGCTTCCATCGCACGCGCTCGTCACCGGACGGGCGCCCGGCCATTGTGGCGATGCAGCAGGCGCTGGCCGATGCCGGCCTGACCCCTGATGCGATCGACTACATCAACGCCCACGGCACCTCCACGCCCGAAAACGACAAGATGGAGGCCATGAGCTGCACTGCGGTGTTCGGGGAGCGCATGCGCACGCTGCCGATCTCGTCGAACAAGTCGATGATCGGGCACACGCTCACCGCTGCCGGAGCGGTCGAGGCGGTGTTCTCGCTCATGACCATCGCGAACGGCCGCATTCCGCCGACGATCAACTACCGCGAGCCGGACCCGAACATTCCGCTCGATGTGGTTCCGAACGTGGCGCGCGACGCCAGGGTCACGCGGGTGCTGTCGAACTCCTTCGGTTTCGGCGGGCAGAACACCTGCCTCGTCTTCTCCGGCGACGCGGGCTGAGGAACAGGAGGCGATACCATGCGCATTCTCGTGACCGGCGGAGCCAAGGGCATCGGCGCGGGCATCGTTACGGCGCTGGCGGCGGCCGGCTACGAGACCGTCTTCACCTATCGCCGCTCCGCCGAGGAGGCGAAGGCGCTGGCGGCCGACCTGTCGGCCAGACATGGCCTGCATGTCGAGGCGCGACCGCTCGACCTTGCCGACAAGGCCGCTGTCGAGACGTTCTGCGCCTGTGCGGACGAACTCGGCGAGATCGCCGGCCTCGTCCACAATGCCGGACAGTCCTGCGACACCCTCTCGATGATGCTGGCGCAGGACAAGGCGGAAGCCGCCATGCAGGTGAACTTCTGGTCGTTCACGCAATTGGTGAAGGCACTGGTGAGGCCGATGATGGCGCGGCGCGCCGGCCGTATCGTCGCGATCGGCTCGGTCACGGCCGCCCGCGCCAATCAGGGCAATGCAGCCTATGCCGCCACCAAGGCTGCGCTGGAAGCCTACATGCGCACGCTCGCGATCGAGACGGCGGCGCGCGGCGTCACGGCCAACACCGTCGCACCCGGCTTCGTCGACACCGACATGATGGGCGCCTACGCAGCCTATCGCGAGGGCATGGAGAAGCAGATTCCGGCCGGCCGGTTCGCCCGGCCCGAGGAGATCGGCGCGCTGGTCGCGTTCCTCATGGGTCCGCAGGCCGCCTACATCACCGGCGCGACACTGCCGATCGACGGCGGGCTCACCGCCTCGATGGGACTCAAGCGCTGAAGAAAGCCCCATCACCCGAGGATCATGCCCATGCGCGCCCTCATGCTTCACGGCGATCGCGACCTCAGGCTGGAGGAGGTCGCGCCGCCGCCGCCGCCTGCCCCCGGCGAGGTGCAGGTGCGGGTGCGGGCGCTCGGGCTCAATTTCCTCGATGTCTGGGGTTTCCGGGGCATGGCCTTTGCCAGGCGCAAGATGCCGCAGGCGGCGGGCGTCGAGGCGTCGGGCGAGATCGTGGCGCTCGGCGAAGGCGTCACCCGCCTCAGCCTCGGGCAGAAGGTGACGATGTACGGCGCCAACACCTGCGGCGTCTGCAAGGCCTGCCGCGAGGGCCGCGACAACCTGTGCGAGGACGTGCAGGGCATCATGGGGTTCCACATCGACGGCTTCGGACGCGAGCTGATCAACCGCGCCGAGCGCCTCGTGATCCCCGTGCCCGAGAGCGTGTCGTTCGAGCACGCGGCCTGCGCGCCGATCGGCTTCGGAACGGTGCAGCACATGCTGTTCGACAACGCGAAGCTGGAGCCCGGCGAGAGCATTCTCATTCACGCCGGCGGATCGGGCATCGGCACGGCGGCGATCAAGATGGCCAAGGCGATCGGCTGCACCGTGTTCACCACCGTGGGCGACGACGCCAAGGCAGCGAAGGCGCTCGCGCTCGGCGCCGACCATGTCATCAACTACCGCACCGAGCGCTTCGAGGGCGAGGTGCGCAGGCTGACGAGGCGCAAGGGTGTCGACGTCGTGTTCGAGCATGTCGGTGCCGACACATGGAACGGTTCGCTTCTGTGCCTCAAGCGCGGTGGGCGCCTCGTCACCTGCGGTTCGACCTCCGGCGTTTCGACCACCATGAACCTCATGCAGCTGTTCCAGCAGCAGTATCGCATCTTCGGTTCGTTCGGCTGCTCGATGAGGAACATCATCGAATCGCTCGACAAGATGGCGGCGGGCCTCACGCCGGTGATCGACTCGGTGTTTCCGCTGGAGCGTTTCGAGGAAGGCCTGGCGCGGCTGGAGGGCCGGCAGGTCTTTGGCAAGGTCATCGTCACGTTGTAAGCGTGTGACGGCGTCTCCCCGGTTCTGACGATTTGCGCTTCACCTTCCGCAGACTGGCTTCGAAGACCGCCGCTCTGGTGATGATCGGCGCGGTTCGCGCGACCTTTGCGTTGTCAAGGGCGCTGGGGCCGGACCGTTCCGCGGATGTCGGCGCGTGGCTGACCCGCAAGCTCGGCCCTCTCACGCCGCAGGATCGCGTGGCGCGCGACAACATCGCCGCAGCCTTTCCGGAGATGAGCGCGGCCGAGCGCGACGCCATCCGGATCGGCGCCTGGGACAATCTTGGCCGCACGGCGGCCGAGTATGCACATCTGGCCGTGCTGTTCGACTACGATGCCGAAAACCCCGATCCGAACGGCCGCATCGAGGTTTCCGGCATCGAGCATTTCCTGGCGCTGCGCGATGACGGCAAGCCGGGCATCATCTTTTCGGCCCATCTGGCGAACTGGGAGCTGCCGGCGATCTGCGCCGAGCGTTACGGGCTCGACGTCACGGCGGTGTTCCGGCCGCCGAACGATCCGGCCGTGGCGGAGGTGATCCACGAGATCCGCTCCGGGACGATGGGAGGCCTCGCCGCCTCCAAGCGCGGCGCGGCCTTCTCGATGCAGGCGGCGCTCGAAGACGGCGGCCATCTGGGCATGCTGATCGACCAGCATTTCACCCGCGGCGTTGTCGTCGACTTTCTCGGGCGCCCGGCACTGACCAATCCGGTGCTGGCGAAGTTCGCCCGCCGCTTCGATTGCCCGGTGCATGGCGTGCGCGTGATCCGGCTGCCGGGGCACCGCTTCCGGCTGGAGCTGACCCCGCCGCTCGATCTGCCGCGCGACGCGGACGGGCTCATCGATGTGGAGGGCGCCACCGCAATGATGACCGCGACGATCGCCGGGTGGGTGCGCGAGAATCCCGGCCAGTGGCTCTGGATGCATCGGCGCTGGCGGCCGCATCTTGTCGAACAGGCGCTGGCGCAAGCCGCCGCGCGGGTCGACGCGGCTGCCGTCTCAACGCAACGTGATTTCCAGCCACGCGCGGGATCGGCTTAATCGCAGCATGCGGGGTAACAGGGCGACAGGGCGGGGTCGGAGCGGGCGGGCCTTTCCCCCGGGGCCGCCACCCGTGCTGTCCGGTCCGTGACTTGTCCTCGCCCCCGTTGGCCTTTCGCTTCGCCACCACTGACACGTCCCGGA
>CAZDUL010000181.1:0-6987 GCA_964508635.1 uncultured Allobosea sp.
GCGGCGTTGCCAGGGGTCACTTCTTCAGCGCGGCGCGGAGCTGGGTCAGCAGCTTGGCCTCGGCCGACGGCTCCGGAGGAGGGGAGGGGGCGGCCGGCTCGGCCTTCTTGAGCTTGTTCATGACCTTCACGACCAGGAACAGCACCCAGGCGATGATGAGGAAGTTGACGACAACCGTGATGAACTGGCCATAGCCCAGAACAGCCCCAAGCTTCTTGGCTTCCGCGTAACCGGTGTTCGGCGGCACCGGAGTGCCGCTGAGCTTCACGAACAGGTTCGAGAAGTCGACGTTTCCGAACATGCCGATGATCGGCATGATGATGTCGGCAACGAGCGAATCGACGATTTTGCCGAAGGCCGCGCCGATGATCACGCCGATGGCGAGATCGACGACATTGCCTTTCAGGGCAAATTCCTTGAATTCCTGAAGCATCTGCTTGTCCTCAGCCTCTGTGGTGTCAATCGGGGAGCGGGGCGCTGTTCTGCTGCAGCTGCTCACGCAAGAAATGCGTAAACCAGTTATTTGTCTTGTCAAATCCGATCACCTTGATTTCTGAGGGCATCGGGGACGCCGACTGTGCTCAACAGGCGGCGAAAGGCGACGGAAGCACAGCCTGCGTCGCGTGTCCGACGGGCAGGGGCGCGCCCCTGTCCTGCGCAATGCGCCTGATTTGCCTGGGCGGGCGCTTGGCGGATAGCTTTGGTCAGGCACCATGGTGCTGCCGCGGCCGTCGGCGGGTGGAGGAACGTTCGGGATGCTGCCAGGCTGGTCGATCGTGTTGACCTCGCTGGCCTATCTGTGCCTGCTGTTTGCGGTGGCGCATGCGGCCGACGGCGCGGGACGGCGCATCATGCGCGGGTCCGGCCGCACCACCATCTACGCGCTGGCGCTGGCGGTCTACTGCACGTCGTGGACCTTCTATGGATCGGTCGGGTTCGCCAACCGCAACGGCCTCGATTTCCTCGCGATTTATGTCGGGCCGATCCTGGTCTTTGGACTGCTGCACGGCGGCGTCGTGCGCATCGTGCGTCTCGCCAAGGCGCAGAACATCACCTCGATCGCGGATTTCGTCGGCGCCCGCTACGGCAAGAGCGAGCGCGTCGCGGCGCTGGTCACCATCATCGCCGTGCTCGGTGCGCTGCCTTACGTCGCCTTGCAGTTGAAGGCGGTGTCGTCCTCGCTGTCGGTGTTCCTCGCGGCGAGCGACGTGCCAGGCGTGACCGGTGCCATCCCGATCTTCGGCGATCTGGCGTTGTTGGTGGCCCTGGTGCTCGCGGCATTCGCCGTGGCCTTCGGCACCCGCCACATCGACGCCACCGAGCACCAGGACGGACTCGTCGTGGCTGTGGCTCTCGAATCCGTTGTGAAACTCGTCGCCTTCCTGATCGGGGGCATTTTCGTCGTCTATGCGATGAGCGGCGGCATCGGCGCGCTGATGAGCCGCGCGGCCAGCACGCCGCCGCCTGGCCTGCCGCCGATCTGGGACCGGACATCCGACCTGCAGACCTTCCTCACCCTGACACTGTTGTCGGCTCTCGCCTCGCTGCTGCTGCCGCGCCAGTTCCACATGGCCATCGTCGAGAACCGCGACGAGCGCGACGTGCGCCGCGCGGCCTGGATGTTTCCGGCCTATCTCGTCCTCATCAACCTGTTCGTGCTGCCCATGGCCATAGCGGGCGAGCAGTTGCTGACCCTGAGGCCGGCCGACCAGGACATGACGGTGTTGCTACTGCCGCTCAGCCACGGCGCGGGCTGGGTCGCGTTGATCGTGTTCATCGGTGGCTTCAGCGCCGCGACCGCCATGGTCATCGTGGCATCGGTGGCACTCGCGATCATGATCTCGAACCATCTCGTCATGCCGCTGGTGGTGCGCGGGCGCTCTTGGGCCAGCTAGCGTCGCGTCGGAGCCAGGGGCGTGCTTTCCTCCGACGGCGGCGATCTCGACTCACTGGTCATGGCCGTCCGCCGCACTGCGATCGTGCTGATCGTGCTCCTCGGATATATCTATTATCGCGCCGCCGGCGATGCCGCCCTGGCGACGATCGGGTTGCTGTCCTTTGCAGCCACCGCACAGATCGGACCGGTCTTCGTTGCGGGATTGATCTGGCGTCGCGGCACGGCGCTGGGCGCCTCATGCGGACTGGTCGCGGGCATCGCCATGTGGGGCTACACCCTGCTGCTGCCGAGCCTGTTCGGCTCCGACCCGGACTGGCGGCCCCTGATGGATCATGGTCCTCTCGGCATCGAGTGGCTCAGGCCCACCGCCATCATGGGCGTCGAGCTGTCGCCCCTGACCCACGGGGTCTTCTGGAGCCTGCTGGTCAACACGCTCGCCTTCATCGCCGGTTCGTATCTGCGCGAGGCGAACGCCATCGAGCGTCTCCAGGCTGCGACATTCGTCAACACCGCCGGCCCCGGCATGGCGCAGAACCTTCGTCTCTGGCGCTCCTCCGTCACCGTCGAGGAGCTGCAGGGGGCCATCGCCCGCTATCTCGGCGCGGAGCGCACGCGCGAGGCTTTCGCGAGCTTCGGACGCCTGCGCGGGGCAGAACCGCGCGCCCATCAGGAAGCGGACATCCACACGCTGCGCTTCGGCGAACACCTATTGTCCTCGGCGATCGGCGCGGCCTCCTCGCGCCTGGTTCTGTCCGTGCTGCTGAAGCGTCGCACGCTCTCCAGCGAGACGGCCTTCAGGCTGCTCGACGAGGCATCCGCCGCGCTGCAATACAACCGCGACCTGCTGCAGCATGCGCTTGATCATGCCGGGCAGGGGATCACCGTGCTCGACAAGGAGCTGCGGCTGCTGTGCTGGAACCGCGCCTTCATCGAACTCTACGATCTGCCCCCCGACATGATCCGCGTGGGCTTGGGCCTCGACGACATCGTGCGTTTCAACGCCAGGCGAGGATCCTACGGCGAGGGGGCGGAGGACGATCTCGTCGCCTCCCGGCTGGAGAGCTTCGTCAACGACCGCGAGCCGGTGCGATTGCGGCTGTATCCCTCCGAGCGGGTCATCGAGATCCGCACCAATCCTCTTCCCGATGGTGGTCTGGTCACGACCTACACCGACGTGTCGGAAGCCGCTGCCGCCGAGGAGGCCCTCGAGCAGCGCGTGCGCGAGCGCACCGAGGAGCTGATGCGGGTCAATGCCGCGTTGGAGCAGGCCAAGCGGGAGGCGGAGGAGGCCAACATCTCCAAGACGCGGTTTCTCGCAGCCGCAAGCCATGATGTGCTCCAACCGCTCAACGCTGCGCGCCTGTATGCGACGTCACTCACCGAACGGGACCGCGCAGCCGGCCAGCCCGAACTGGCGGAGCACGTCGAATCGTCGCTGGACGCGGTCGAGGAGATCATCAGCGCGCTGCTGGAAATCTCGCGCCTCGACGCCGGCGCCATGCGGCCGGAGATCACCACATTCCGCATCGACGAGGTGCTGCGCCAGGTGCAGCGCGACTTCGAGCCCAGCGCGAAGGCGAAGGGGGTCGAGCTGGTGGTGATGCCGACGCGGCTGACGATCCGGTCGGACAGGAGACTGATGCGGCGCCTCATCCAGAATCTCGTGTCGAACGCGGTCAAGTACACGCCGTCAGGCCGTGTGCTCGTAGGCTGCCGTCGCCGGGGCCGTCAGGTGGCGATCCAGGTCATCGACACCGGGCTCGGCATCCCGCCCGCGAAGCAGAAGGTCGTGTTCCGGGAATTCGAGCGGCTGGATCAGGGTGCGCGCGTGGCGCGCGGCCTCGGTCTTGGCTTGTCGATCGTGGAGCGCATCGCGCGCACGCTCGGGCATCGCGTCAACCTGCGCTCGCAGGTCGGCAAGGGCTCGACCTTCGAGGTGCTGGCGCCGCAGGCCGCGCCCTTGCCCGCGCAGGCCCAGCAGGGCGAGGCCAGCGCGCCGCAGGCCGGGCCGCTGATGGGCATGCTGGTTCTGGCCATCGACAACGAGCCTGCCATCCTTGACGGCATGCGGCGCGTGCTGACCGGCTGGGGCTGCGAAGTCGTGACGGCCGCGGACGGTGCCGAGGCCGAGCGGAAGCTCCTGGCGATGGGGCGCGTCCCGGCAGCCATCGTCGCGGACTTCCACCTCGACGAGGGCGACGGACTCGCGACCGTACGCCGGCTGCGCACCGCGCTGATGGCCGAGATCCCGGCGACGCTGCTGACAGCTGATCGTTCGCTCGACGTGCGCTACCGGGCGGAGGACGCCAACATCCAGATCCTGAACAAGCCGCTGAAACCGGCGGCGCTGCGCGCCCTTCTTGCCCAATGGCGCGTGACCCGCGCGGCGGCCGAATAGGTTCGGGCGCGCGCCGCCATCAGCCGCCCTGTCTGAGCGCATCCTCGGCGTCGAGAAAGGCCTGAACCTCTCGCGACGGCTTCGGGCTCGGCATGGTCGCGCCCATCTCGTCGAGCAACCGGTCCATCCGCACGAAGGAGCGAGCCTTGCGATCATAGAGGCCCGCCTTCACCAGCGCGATCGCGTTGACGATCTCGCCGTGATGCGGATGCTGCGAGACAAGCCTGTGCTCGATGACAAGATAGGTCTCAGCCCAGCACAGCACGCGGGTTTCGAGCTGGAAGCGCGCGAACAGCTTGAGTTCGCGCCGGAAGCGGATCTTGCCGGCGCTGATCACCGGCATCCAGCCATGCCTGAGCCAGGCCCGCCACAGCCCCATGCGCAGCATCAGGTCGGTGCGCCCCAGATCCATCAGGGTCCAGTAGCGGCCGTTGTTCATGTGCAGCGAGGTGTCGAGATCATGGGGCCAGACCCGGAACGACAAGCGCGACAGCCCAAGCGGCGCCGCCAGCGCCCCCCGCCAGCGCGCCGTGAGGATCAGCCGGATAAGGCGCAGCCAGAGGTTCATTGAAGGGCGCTCGGCAGTGCGCAGTCGGCAATAGAGTCAGGCGATTGCCGACTGCCCACTGCCGACCGCCTTGTCTCTCACGCCGCCTTGCGCGCAGCGTCGGTGTAGAACGACCCGCCGGAGGCTGCCATGTCCACCAGCTGGCGGTTCGGCTTGAAGCGCGGACCGTAGCTGGCGGCCAGCTGCTCGCACATGGCCACGAATGCCTTGGCGCCCATGCCCTCGATGTAGGACAGTGTGCCGCCGGTGAAGGGCGCGAAGCCGAAGCCGAGGATCGATCCGACATCGGCTTCGCGCGGGTCGGTCACGACGCCTTCCTCGACGGTGCGGGCGGCTTCGAGCGCCTGGATGGCGAGCAGACGGTTCTTGAGCGTCTGCATATCCACGTCTTCCGGCTTCAGATGCCTGGGCTGCAGCCCGCGCAGGCCCGGCCACAGGCGCTTGGGCGCGCCTTCGGGGTAGTCGTAGAAGCCCTTCCTGCTCTTGCGGCCAAGCCGTCCTTCCTTCTCCACCAGCGTCACCAGCAGCTCCTTCTGGCGCTGGTCGATGGAACCCGGTCCGGCTTGCGCCTCAGTCGCCTTCATGATCTTGAGGCCGAGGTCGATGGCGATCTCGTCATTGAGCGAGAGCGGGCCGACCGGCATGCCGGCCTGCTTGCCGGCCGCCTCGATCATCGCCGGCGGCACCCCTTCCAGCAGCATCTCGTAACCCTCGGCGATATAGCCGAGCACGCAGCGGTTGGCGAAGAAGCCGCGCGCGTCGTTGACCACGATCGGCGTCTTCTTGATCGCACGGACATAGTCGATGGCCGTGGCCAGCGCCTCGTCACCGGTCTCCTTGCCCATGATGATCTCGACCAGCATCATCTTCTCGACCGGCGAGAAGAAATGGATGCCGATGAACCGGTCCGGCGCCTTCGACGATTTTGCGAGGCCGGAGATCGGCAGCGTCGAGGTGTTCGAGGCGAAGATGGTGCCGGGCTTGATGATGGCCTCGACCTTGCGGATCACCTCGTCCTTGACGCTCGGGTCCTCGAACACCGCCTCGACGACAAGGTCTGCCGCGGCCAGCGCGCCATAGTCGGCCGTTGCGGTGATGCGATCCAGCAGCGCCTCGCGGTCTGCGGTCCTGGCGCGACCCTTGGCGATCTGGTCGGACATCAGCTTGTGGGAGTGGGCCTTGCCCTTGTCCGCCGATTCCTGGTCGCGGTCGACAAGGATGACGTTCATCCCCGCATGGGCGGTGACATAGGCGATGCCCGCACCCATGAAGCCCGCGCCGACCACCCCGACCGTCCGGATCGTGGTCGGACCGACGCTCTTGGGCCTGCGGGCGCCCTTGTTCAGCTCCTGCATCGACATGAACAGCGTGCGGATCATCATCGCCGCTTCGGTCGAGCGCAGGATCTTCGCGAAGTAGCGGCTTTCGACCCTCAGAGCGAGGTCCATCGGCAGCTGCAGGCCCTCATAGACCGCCGACAGGATGGCGCGCGCGGCCGGATAGTTGCCCTGCGTCTCGCGGCGCAGGATGGCGTTCGCCGGGGGCCAGATCTGCATGCCGGCCGGCGAATGCACCTTGTTGGAGGGCAGCCGGAACTCCTTCTGGTCCCACGGCGCGACGCCTGAACCGCCGCCCCTGATCCAGTCCTTGGCCGCGGACACGATCTGCTCCCTGGGCAGGACCTGATGGACGAGCCCCATGTTGCGGGCCGGCAGCGGCTTGATCTGCTCGCCCTTGAACAGCATCTGCAGCGCATCCCCGGTCTGCATCAGCCGCGCCACGCGCTGCGTGCCGCCGGCTCCGGGGAACAGGCCGACCTTGATCTCGGGCAGGCCGACGCGGGTCTTGGGATCGTCGGAGAGGATGCGGTGATGGCAGGCGAGTGCCAGCTCGAAGGCCCCGCCGAGGCATATCCCGCTCACCGCCGCCACGAAAGGCTTACCGCAGGTCTCCAGCTGGCGGTAGATGAGCGAAAGGCGGCGGCTTTCCTCGAAGAAGAAGCGCATCGCCTCTTCCTCGCCCCTGGCGGCTTTCAGGCGGGCATATTCGGCGCCCAGACGCTGCAGCAAGGCCAGGTCCGCGCGGCCGGGGAAATGCCACTTGCCTACTGTGAGGACTCAGCCG
>CAZDUL010000182.1:0-7647 GCA_964508635.1 uncultured Allobosea sp.
GCGGGCGCGTGGGCGGCTGCCGCCGCGAGCGCTGCGGGGGGCAGTTTCGGCATAGGGTCGGTTGCCGGCTGCACGACTGCGGTGGCGGCCACAGGCGAGCACGTCAATCCGCTGGTGGCGCGCGATGGTGTTCCGGCGCAGGAGAGCATGGCTCCCTGCGGCCGGTCGGGTCCTGCGTTGGGCCCCGGCCAGCGTGTCGTGATCCCGGTCTACAGCGCCAGCCCGGCTCAGGCGTCGGCCGCCCCGGTTCAGCAGCCTGCGGCCACAGCCGTGGCTCCCCTGGCGAGCGCGCCGACGTCCGCGCCGCGTGCGCCGTCGGCTCCGCCGCCGGTTCATGGCGCGGCGCCGGCCCAGACCTCGACCCAGATGTCTGCGCGGGCGTCAGCGCCCGTCACGCCGCGCGCCCCGGTTGCCTTGTCTCAGGCGCCTGCACGGGGCCAGCCCGCCGCGCTGATGCGTCCGCCTGCGCCGGTTGCCGCCGTGCCCGCAACGCCGCGTCCGCCTCAACCGCAGCCCGCGCCCGTTGCGAAGTCCCAGACCGTGG
Organism: uncultured Allobosea sp.; assembly: GCA_964508635.1. Taxonomy (GTDB): domain Bacteria; phylum Pseudomonadota; class Alphaproteobacteria; order Rhizobiales; family Beijerinckiaceae; genus Allobosea. The sequence goes on from CAZDUL010000182.1 coordinate 545, forward strand.
CGCAGCCGAAGGTGGTGGCTTCCCCCGCCGCCGATGCTGCCCGCGAGCGCGCCCGCGCCCAGGCGCAGGCGGCGCGCGAACGGGCCGAAGCGGCGAGGCAGCGGAATTCCCAGGGTCAGACCGCCGAGGCAGCCCGCATCGAGGCGGAGCGAAAGGCCCGCGCAGAGGCCGAGAAGGCGAGGGCGGCGGAAGCACGCAAGGCGGCCGAGGATGAGCGCCGCAAGCTCGCGGAAGCCAGGGCGAAAGCCGAGCGTGAGCAGCGCCAGGCGAAGGCCGATGCGGATGCAGCCGAACGCCGTTCGCGTCAGCAGATCGCCAGCGCCCCGACAAGTCGCCAGCCTGTGGACGAGACACCGACATCAAGCCTTCCGAAGGATGAGCCTTCCTCCACCACGCCCCGTGCCGATTTTCGCTGGCCAGCTCGCGGCCGGATCATCACCGGCTTCACCGGCAAGGGCGGTAACGAAGGCATCAATATCGCCGTGCCCGAGGGCACGCCGGTCAAGGCTGCTGGCGATGGTGTCGTGGCCTATGCCGGCAACGAGCTGAAGGGCTACGGCAACCTCGTCCTGATCCGGCATGACAATGGCTACGTCTCGGCCTACGCCCACAATGGCGAAATCAACGTGCGACGCGGCGAGCGCGTTGGTCGCGGCCAGGTGATCGCGCGGTCGGGGCAGACCGGCAACGTGTCCTCGCCGCAGCTCCATTTCGAGATCCGCAAGGGCTCCACGCCCGTCGACCCGCTTCCGTATCTCAACAACTGAGACGGATCTGGTGGAATCCCGGCCGGGCCCGCGAGACACGAAACCGGTCGGTCGAGAGGGCGGGGTGGTCCAAGGACAGGCCACCCCGCCCTTTTCGTTGCGATGTTGCGCGCCGCCGGCCTTCCGGTTGATCGCCGCCGCCGGCTCACCTATGTGGGCCCGATGATGAGCAAGCAGCCCGTGCATGTCGTCGGAGGCGGTCTCGCCGGATCCGAAGCCGCCTGGCAGATCGCCCAGGCGGGCGCTCCCGTGGTTCTGCACGAGATGCGCCCTGTCCGTGGCACCGACGCCCACAAGACCGACGGGCTGGCGGAGCTGGTCTGTTCGAATTCGTTCCGCTCCGATGACGATGCCGCCAATGCTGTGGGGCAGCTGCACTGGGAGATGCGCCAGCTCGGCTCGCTGATCATGGCCAAGGGAGACGCCCATCAGGTGCCGGCGGGCGGCGCGCTCGCGGTCGACCGCGACGGGTTTTCGGCGGCCGTGACGGCGAGCCTTGAAGCTCATCCTCTTGTCACCATCGTGCGCGGCGAGGTGGCGGGTCTGCCTCCGCCGGAATGGGACAACGTCATCATTGCCACCGGGCCGCTGACTTCCCCTGCTCTGGCCCAGGCGATCCAGGCGCTGACGGGCGAAAAGGAGCTGGCGTTTTTCGATGCCATCGCGCCGATCGTCTATCGCGACAGCGTCGACATGGGCGTGGCGTGGTTCCAGTCGCGCTACGACAAGGCCGGTCCCGGCGGCACCGGCGCCGACTATCTCAACTGCCCGATGACGCGCGAGCAGTATGATGCCTTCATCGATGCGCTTCTCGCCGGCGAAAAGACATCCTTCAAGGACTGGGAGGCCAGCACGCCCTATTTCGACGGCTGCCTGCCGATCGAGGTCATGGCCGAGCGCGGGCGCGAGACGCTGCGCCACGGTCCCATGAAGCCGTTTGGCCTGACCAATCCCCACGCCCCGGACCGAAAGCCCTACGCGGTCGTGCAGCTGCGCCAGGACAATACGCTCGGCACGCTGTTCAACATGGTCGGTTTCCAGACCAAGCTCAGATATGGCGAGCAGACCCGCATCTTCAGGCTGATCCCAGGGCTCGAGAAGGCCGAGTTCGCCCGCCTTGGTGGCCTGCATCGCAACACCTATCTCAACGCGCCGCAGGTGCTCGACAGCCAGCTGCGGCTGCGGGCTGAGCCGCGGCTGCGCTTCGCCGGCCAGATCACGGGCTGCGAAGGCTATGTCGAAAGCGCGGCGGTCGGGCTGCTGGCGGGGCGCATGGCGGCGGCCGAATGGCTGGAGCGACCGTTCTCGCTGCCGCCGGTGGAGACCGCGCTCGGCGCACTGGTCAACCACATCACAGGCGGTCACATCGTCACGATTGACGAAGGGCCACGCTCGTTTCAGCCCATGAACATCAATTTCGGTCTGTTCCCGCCGCTGGACGACAGCGTGAAAAGCGCGGATGGGCGGCGTCTGCGCGGGCCGGAGAAAGCTATCGCTCGCAAGCAGGCCCTGACGACGCGCGCCAAGACGTCGCTTCGGGAGTGGCTGGCCAAGAGTGGCGCCTCTGCGGCCCTTGGTCCACGCGCGGCCTGACCTTGGTCGCCGGAGGTCAGAGATCGCTCAATCGCCAAGAAGCTTCAGATTTGCGGCGACGGCCTTGCCGGTTCTCTTGTCCGTCGCGATCTCGTAGGAGATTTTCTGTCCGTCCTTGAGCGGGCCGCAACCGGATCGCTCGACCGCGCTGACATGAACAAAAACATCCTTGCCACCATCATCGGGCAGGATGAAACCATAGCCCTTGGTGGCGTTGAACCACTTCACTGTTCCAGTCGCCATTCCGAACGTCCTTCCGCGGCCGTTCGCAACCGCCTGCGATCAGCCATGAGCGCCGCGACCATGGGAAGGTCTATTCGTGGGCACGGGACCGCCGCGATCCCACTAGAGCCCAGCCCAGCTCGACAATTGAAAGCGTAAACGCCGAAACGTGACACAATCAAGACGAAAGTTTGATCAGTGCCGCTGCCTTCGGGATTGCACTTGACCTGGCGCAAGATCGCCCAGAAGCATGATCCAGCAGTCCCCTGCGCAGTCTCAGGCGCTCGCCATGGCTCGTCGGGCCTGTCGCCAAAGCACCCATTGCCGCTTCCATTGCGCGGTCTGCACCACGGTGGTGTAGGGATCGTAGGTTGGCTTCTCCATGACGCCGAGATAGCCCTCGCACAGCCCGACCGGCAGGAAGGCCGGCGCGATCTGCGGCGCGATGGTATGCCTGAGCGCCCGCGTCCGCTCCAGATGATGGCGCGCCAGCGCGCGCATGTCCCGCAGAGCCGCGTTGACCCCGGGGCCGCCGCGCCCCGACACGACATCGTCGCGCGTGGCGCCATGGCGGATCAGCAGTTCGGTTGGCACATATTGCTGGCCGCGCATGGCGTGCCAGGGGAAGGCTCTCAGCAGGCCCGTGATGGCATAGGCGCAGCCAGCATGGCCGGCAGCCTCCGCGCCGCCGGGATCGGACCCGGCAGCGCCGCCGTCACCCTTCGCCAGCACGAGACTGGCCAGACGGATGAGCGCCGAGCAGGTCTCCCCGCAATAGCCCTCGAGATCCGCGATCGTCGGCATCGGATCGTCATAGAGGTCGAAGATGCGCGCATCGATCAGGCTCACGAACGGCGCGCGCGGAAGGCCGAAGCGCCTGATCGTGTCAATGAGCGCAGCCGCGATCGGATGTGCCTTGGCGTCGCCGCGGGCGTCGCCCTGCAGCAGGTCGCGCCACCATTGCAGCCGCACCTCGCCCGGCAGCGGATCGGACACGACCTCGCGCACCCGCGCGATCTCGAACGAAAACGCGTAGAGCGCGAACAGGTGAGGCCGCCGCCCCGCTGGTGCGAACAGCGAGGCGAGGTAGCGATCCTTGTCGACATCGCGCACCAGCTCCTCGCAATATCGGTAGGCGGCAGCAAGGTGTTCCGCCGGCTGGAGCAGGTCCTGCAAGGTGGAAGGGGCCATGGCTGATGCGCCCGGTGGGCTGACGAGGTTGCTGGGCTCAAACGGGTAGGTTTGGCCAGCCGACGGCGCGGAACAGATCCGTTCCCTGGTTGTGTGGCGCGCATGTTCGATTTCAAGCGCGGGCGTGCAGCGGCGATCGGGCGCGGCGGTGCCCCGGCGTGATGTGTTTCTGGAAACGTCTCACTCAACGGCCACCAGGGCGGCGGCAACCTTCCGGCCCTCGGCCATCAGGATGTTGTAGGTGCGTGCCGCTGGCCCTGTCGCCATCAGTTCGATGCGGATGCCGGCCTCCTTCAGCCGGCAGCGCAAGGTCTCGGGCAGCGGGCGGATGTCGGGCCCGCATCCCACCAGCAGCAGCTCGATGTCCGCCCGCTCGTCCAGCACCGGCTGGAACTGCTCGCTCCTCCAGGCGGCGCCCGGCGCGACAGCCCACGCCCGCACGCCTGACGGCAGCAGCAGGATCGACCCCTTGTGGCTCATGTCGGCGAAGCGGAAGCCGCCCGCGCCGTAGGCGTCGATCAGGTGCCGGCCCGGCAGGAAGCCGTCATGGATCTGACCCGGCGCGCGGCTCGACACGACCGTCAGGCCTTGGCCATCGCCTTGGCCGCGCCGGCGGGGGCGTCGTCCTTGACTTCGCCGCCGATCTTCAGGCCGAGATAGATCAGGATCGGCGCGGCAATGAAGATCGAGGAATAGGTGCCGACCACGATGCCGAACAGCATGGCCAGCGAAAACGAGCGCAATACCTCGCCGCCGAAGATCGACATGGCGAGCATGGCGAGAAAGGTTGTCATCGCCGTGATGATCGTGCGCGACAGCGTGGAGTTGATCGCGATGTCGATCACCTCCGGCAGCGCCAGCTTCTTGTATTTGCGCAGCATCTCTCGGATGCGGTCGTAGACCACCACGGTGTCGTTGAGAGAATAGCCCAGGATCGTCAGGATCACGGCGATCGACGTCATGTCGAAGGTCAGCTGCATCACCACGAAGAAGCCGATCGTCAGCACGATGTCGTGCAGGGTCGCGATGACCGCGCCGACCGCGAACTGCCATTCGAAGCGGAACCAGAGATAGAGCAGCACGCCGAGCACGCCGACGATGACACCGATCGTGCCGTTCTGGACCAGCTCGTTGGAGACGCGCGGCCCGACAACCTCGACGCGGCGGAACTCGTAGTCCTGCGAGAAGACCTCCTTGAGCTTGGTCACGACGGCCTGCTGCGCGCGCTCCTGCGCGGCCGGGGTGTCCGCCACCTGCAGCTCGACACGCAGCAGCAACTCGTTCGGCGTGCCGAACTCCTGCACCTCGATGGCGCCGAAACCCAGCGCGTTCGCCCTGGCGCGAACCTCGGTGATGTTGGCTGGGCCCGAGCGGGACTTCAGCTCGACGAGGGTACCACCCTTGAAGTCGATGCCGAAGTTCATGCCGATCCCGAAGAACATCAGGATGGTGAGAATCGACAGAAGCGCCGAGAACGGGAAGCTCCAGGCGCGGAACTTCATGAACTTGAAAGCGGTGTCGTCGGGGATGAAGCGCAGGCGGAAGGCCATGGCGTGATGCTCCTCAGATCACGATCTTGGCCGGGCGACGCCAGCGGTACCAGGTCGCGATCATCAGGCGGCTTAAGGTGAAGGCAGTGAAGACGGTGGTCAGGATGCCGAGCGACAGCGTGACGGCGAAGCCACGCACCGGGCCGGTCCCGAGAAAGAACAGGATGAGCCCGGCGATCAGCGTCGTCAGGTTGGCGTCGACGATGGTGGCGAGCGCGCGCTGGAAGCCGGCATCGAGCGCCGAGATGACCGAACGGCCTGCGCGCGCCTCCTCCCGCACGCGCTCGTAGATCAGCACGTTGGCGTCCACCGCCATGCCGACGGTGAGCACGATTCCCGCGATGCCGGGCAGAGTCAGCGTCGCGCCGATCAGTGCCAGAAGCCCGATCAGCATCAGCACGTTGAACGCGACGGCGATGATCGCGATCAGGCCGAAGAAGCCATAGGTCGCGATCATAAAGGCGGCGACCAGCGCGATCCCGAGCTGCGAGGCGAGGATGCCCGCGTTGATCGAATCCGCGCCGAGCCCTGCGCCGACCGTGCGCTCCTCGATGATGGTGAGCTTCGCAGGCAGGGCGCCCGCCCGCAGCAGCAGCGCCAGCCGATTGACCTGCTCGACGGTGAAGGAGCCCGAAATCTGGCCGGAACCGCCCGTGATCGGCGTCTGCACCACCGGCGCGGAAATCACCTCGTTGTCGAGCACGATGGCGAGCTGTCGCCCGACCCCGCGCGTGGTCGCCTCGGCGAAGCGCTGGGCGCCGCGGATGTTGAACCGGAAGGTGACGATGGGCTGGCCTGTGCGCTGGTCGAACGAGGCCTGCGCATCGATCAGGTCCTCGCCCTCGACAATCACCGAGCGCTCGACCGTTACCGGCTGCCCGGTCTCGGCGTTGCGCATCGTCTCGGTATCGCCGGCGCCGCCCTCGGCCACGAAGCGGAACTGCAGCTTGGCGGTGCGGCCGAGGCGCTCCTTCAGGTCCTGCGCATTGGTCAGGCCCGGCACCTGCACGAGAATGCGATCAAGGCCCTGGCGCTGGATCGACGGCTCCTTGGTGCCGTCGATGTTGATGCGCCGCTCGATCACCTCGATGGTCTGCTGACCGACCCGGCGCACGCGCTCGGCAATGCCGAGATCGCTGTAGGTCATGGTGATGAGGCCGTCAGCTCCTTCCACCACGTCGATCGACACGGTTCCGGTGGGACCGAACAGCTGCTGTCCCACAGGCTGCGCGAGCTCCCGCAGTTTCGGAAGGACGCGTGCGCGATCCTCGGCATTGGCGATGCGGAACTGCACCCCGCTCGGCTGCATGGCAATCCCGCCTTGCAGCTGCGCGCGGTTCTCGCGCAGCACGCGGCGCACGTCATCGCGCAGTTGCAGCACCATGGAGCGGATCAGGTCAGGCTGATCGATCTCGAGCAGCACATGAGCGCCGCCCTGAAGGTCCAGCCCGAGCGATACGGCCTTCTGCGGCACCCAGGAGGGCAGCCAGCCGAGCGCGCTGCGGCGCATCTGCTCTCCCATCAGGCTGGGAATGGCGAGCAGGCAGCCGATCGCCGTCACGAGGATGATGGCGATCGTCTTGGGGCGCGAGATGCGCATCATGCGAGGGTTCGCCTTCTCGGTGGCGGCGCTCTCGGTCGGCACCGCCAGGGTTCCGTGTTCGCAGGGTGAAGTGCGCCTGTACCCGTCACGCAGATAGTCGCCTGTTTAGGTTTTTGCGAACGCCACTGCGCCACCAGCGCTGTCTTGGCGGCCCTCTCCTCGTGTTCGCCCGTGGCA
>CAZDUL010000183.1:0-16155 GCA_964508635.1 uncultured Allobosea sp.
CTTACCGTTACATGACGTAACGGTAACTCGCCTGTGACCCGCGACCTCTGTTAGAGGAGCCACAATGATCGGCAAGCTCAAGGGCGTGGTCGACAGCTACGGCGAGGACTTCGTCATCCTCGATGTCCACGGGGTCGGATATGTCGTGTCGTGCTCGTCGCGCACGCTGCAATCCCTGCCTCCGCCCGGGGAGACGGCGACCTTGTCGATCGAGACGCATGTCCGCGAGGATGCGATCCGGCTCTACGGCTTTCGCTCCGATGCGGAACGGGACTGGTTCCGGCTCCTGCAGTCGGTCCAGGGCGTCGGGGCGAAGGTGGCCCTGGCCATCCTGTCGACATTCGATCCGGGTGCGCTGGCGACGGTCATCGCAACCGGCGACAAGGGGCGGATGGCGCGCGCGCCAGGCGTGGGCCCGAAGCTCGCGCAACGCATCTGCGCGGAACTGAAGGACAAGGCCCCCGCCTTCGGCCTGGCCGACCCGAGGCTGGCGCAGCTGTCCGGCGCGCTCGAGGCGCGCACGCTGCCGGCTCCGGTGAGCGATGCGGTATCTGCGCTCGTCAATCTCGGCTATCCGCATGCGCAGGCCCAATCGGCCATCGCCGCGGCCCTGAAGGCGCTGGGGGACAGCGCCGAGACCGGCGCGCTGATCCGCCGGGGTTTGAAGGAATTGTCCACATGAATACTGGCAAGGTGGGTCTGACCCCCATCGACACCCCGGCCGTGACGGTCGCGCCCTTCCACGACGTGGAGCGCGCGCGGGAGCTCGTCGTCTCCCAGTGGGGCGACGACGCCATCATCATCGGCTGCAAGGCCCACCGCACCGATGAGATGAGCCTCATCGCCGCCACACACCCGGATGGCGACGTGCTCGGCGTCGGATACTACAAGATTCTGCCGCAGGTCGTGCAGATAGGCGCCATCATCGTGGTCGGACAGGGCAATGCAGGCGTCGGCTCGGCCCTATTCGAAGCCATCGTCGCGCAGGCTCGTCTGGCAGGCGCCCGCATGCTGCGCGCCGTGGTCACGAACGACAATGTCGAGGCCATGCGCTTCTACCAGAAGAAGGGCATGCGTTTCGTCTCGCTGTTTCCGGGCATCGCCGATGCTTTCCGGGCCTATCGTCCGGGACTGCGGCCGATGGGGCGCCACGGCATTCCCTGCCGCGACATCATCGAGCTGGAGATGGACCTGTGACCGCGCTTATGCGGGCGGTCGGGGCCTGACCGCCGGCGCCGCGCGCATGCTGAGGGCCACCCCCGAGGATCGGCCCCAAGCTGCCTCTTGCGCGCGCAGGCGAATGCCGCCAGACACCCTTGCCATGACCGACAAGCCCCGCCCCGGCCTGCTTTCCGGCGTCAAGCGCCACGACGACATCGACCAGTCGATCAGGCCCCTGCAGCTTGGCGAGTTCATCGGCCAGGCGCAGGCGCAGGAGAACCTGCGCGTCTTCATCCAGGCGGCCAGGGCGCGCGGCGACGCGCTCGACCATGTGCTGTTCGTTGGCCCGCCGGGGCTTGGCAAGACCACGCTGGCGCAGATCGTGGCGCGCGAGCTCGGCGTCAACTTCCGCTCGACCTCCGGCCCGGTGATCGCCAAGGCAGGCGATCTCGCCGCGCAACTCACCAATCTGGAAGAGCGCGACGTGCTCTTCATCGACGAGATCCACCGGCTGAATCCGGCGGTGGAGGAGATCCTCTATCCGGCCATGGAGGATTATCAGCTCGATCTCATCATCGGCGAGGGGCCTGCCGCCCGTTCGGTCAAGATCGACCTGCCGAAGTTCACGCTGATCGGCGCGACGACCCGCGCAGGATTGCTCACCACGCCCTTGCGCGACCGCTTCGGCATCCCGATCCGGCTCAACTTCTACACGGTCGAGGAGCTGGAGCGCATCGTGGCGCGCGGGGCGCGGGTGCTCGGCGTCGCCATGGCCGCCGACGGCGCCAATGAGGTCGCCCGCCGCTCGCGCGGCACGCCGCGCATCGCCGGGCGGCTGCTGCGCCGCGTGCGGGACTTCGCCATCGTCGAGGGCGCGGACACCATCACGCGCGCCGTCGCCGACCGGGCGCTCGCCATGCTCGACGTCGATTCCATCGGCCTCGACGTGATGGACCGGCGTTACCTCTCGATGGTGGCGGAGAAGTTCGCCGGCGGCCCCGTCGGCATCGAGACCATCGCCGCCGCGCTCTCCGAGCCGCGCGACGCCATCGAGGACATCATCGAGCCGTTCCTGCTTCAGCAGGGCTTCATCCAGCGCACGCCGCGCGGACGCCTGCTCACCGCCGCCGCGTTCCGCCATCTCGGCCTGCCGGAACCGCGGCGCGAGGCGGCGCAGTTCGGCCTGTTCGGGGACGAGGGGGAATGACGCCCCACCGCCTCCCCGTCCGCGTCTATTACGAGGACACGGATTTTTCCGGCGTGGTCTATCACGCCTCCTATCTGCGCTTCATGGAGCGCGGGCGCACCGAGCAGATCCGGGCGCTCGGCGTCGGGCAGCGCGAGCTGTTCGATGGTGACACGCCGCTGGCCTTCGTGGTGCGCCGCATGACCATCGACTGGCTGAAGCCCGCGCGCATGGACGACGAACTGATCGTCGAGACGGTTCCGGTGGTGGCGCGCGGCGCGACGCTCGCCCTGAAGCAGCGCGTGCTGCGCGGCGACGAGGAGCTGGTGACGGCGGACGTGCTCGTCGCCTGCGTCGGCGCGGGGCGCGCGCGCCGCATCCCGGATGGATTGCGCCGCCGGCTGCAGCTCGAACAGGTGGAGGCGCCATGACGGACATCCCCGCCCCAGGCCGGCTGATCACGGAATCCCGTTTCGCTGACCCTGATGTGGCCTACCGCATCATCGCGCTCGCGCACCGCGATCTCGATACCGCCCGCAGCGCCGATCTCAACGCGGCGCTGGTGCTCATCCTCGCCAACCAGATCGGCGACCCCGCCGTGCTGGAGGAAGCTGTTGCGCTCGCCCGCAAGGCGGTGGGCGCGACCGCTTAAGCCGCGCCGCCCTTCAGCATCCGCACGATGCCGGAGAAATCGTCGCCGGCGTGGCCGGAAGCCGCATGCAGCGCGTAGAGCTGGGCCGCGGCGGCGCCGAGAGGCGTCATGGCGCCGGCGCTCATCGCCGCCTCCTGCGCGAGCTTCAGATCCTTCAGCATCAGTTCGGTGGCGAAGCCCGGCCGGTAGCCGTTGTTGGCCGGCGAGGTCGGCACGGGGCCCGGCACCGGGCAATAGGTCGTCAGCGACCAGCACTGGCCCGACGCCGTGGACGCCACGTCGAACAGGGCCTGATCCGACAGCCCGAGCTTCTCGGCCAGCGCGAACGCCTCGCCGACCGCGATCATCGAGATGCCGAGGATCATGTTGTTGCAGATCTTCGCGGCCTGGCCTGCGCCGACCCCGCCGCAATGCACGACCTTGCGGCCCATCGCCTCCAGCACAGGCCTGGCCCGCGCGAAGGCCTCCGCCGCGCCGCCGACCATGAAGGTGAGCGTCGCGGCCTTCGCGCCGCCCGTTCCGCCGGAAACCGGCGCATCGAGGCTGGGGAGCCCAGCCCGTTCCGCCGCCGCGTGCACAGCCCGGGCGCTGTCCACATCGATGGTGGAGCAGTCGATCAGCAGCGCGCCGGGCTTCGCGGCCGGGATGATTTCGCCCCACACCGCGCGCACATGCTTGCCCGCCGGCAGCATGGTGACGACGACATCGGCGCCGTCCACCGCCGCGACCGCGCTTTCTGCGATTCGCACGCCGGCCGAGGCCGCCTCCTTGCGCGCGTGCTCCGCCAGATCGAAGCCGCTGACGCGATGGCCCGCCGTGACGAGGTTTGCGGCCATCGGCCCGCCCATGTTGCCAAGCCCGATGAAGGCGATGTCGGTCATGTCAGTGCATCCGTCAGGTCAGGACAGCGCGCAGGACGCGCCCCGCGCGGCGATGAAACCGCCAGTGAGGAAGAAGCCGTAGAACCACAGCATCAGCCCGCCGAAGCCCTTGTCGAGGGCGGGGGCGAGCATGGGAAACACCAGCCCGAAATGCGAGGTCACGGCGGCGAAGATCAGGACGCCGGGAATGGTGGCCAGCACCACGCCACGCAGGCCGCAGCAGCCGCGCGACATCGCCCAGCCGAGGCCGAAACCCAGCGCCGCCCCGCCGAGCGCGTGCAGCGTCGATGCGGTGCGCCCCTCCACGAAAAACACCGGGCCGCCGTAACGAAACAGCGCCACGATGATCAGCACCAGCACGATGCCGGCCGTGATCGGCCGCCAGGCGGCCGGCATGGCCGAGCCGCCTGGCGCGGCGGATTGTTCGGCCACGCTCATGCCCGGTTCCCCCGTCCGATCAGGTGGCGCGCCACGATCAGCCGCATGATCTCGTTCGTTCCTTCGAGGATCTGGTTGACCCGCAGGTCGCGCACGATCTTCTCGACGCCATAGTCGGCGAGGTAGCCATAGCCGCCATGCAGCTGCAGCGCCCTGTTGGCGACCTCGAAGCCGACATCGGTGACGAAGCGCTTGGCCATGGCGCACAGCGCGGTGGCGTCCGGGTCCTTGCGGTCGAGAGCGGCGGCCGCCCGCCACAGGAAGGTGCGCGCCGCCTCCAGCTCGATGGCCATGTCTGCCAGCGCGAACTGCAACGCCTGGAACTGGTCGAGCCGGCTGCCGAACGCCATGCGCTCGGCCATGTAGGCCTTCGCCTTGTCGAGGGCGGCCTGCGCCCCGCCAAGCGAACAGGCGGCGATGTTGAGCCGCCCGCCATCGAGCCCAGACATCGCGATCTTGAAGCCCGATCCCTCGGCTCCGAGCAGGTTTTCCGCCGGCACGCGGGCCTTGTCGAAGATGACCTGGCGGGTGGGCTGCGCATTCCAGCCCATCTTGTGCTCCTCCGCGCCGAAGGACAGGCCGGGCGTGTCCTTCTCCACCACGATCGCGGAGATGCCGGATGGGCCCTCCCCGCCGGTGCGCGCCATCACGACATAGATGTCGGAGGCGCCCGCGCCGGAGATGAACTGCTTCACGCCGGACAGGACGAAATGATCGCCCTCGCGCACAGCCTTCGTCTTGAGCGCCGCCGCGTCGGAGCCCGAACCCGGCTCGGTCAGGCAGTAGCTCGACAGCTTCTCCATGCCGATCATCGACGGCAGCCAGCGCCGTCGCTGCGCCTCGCTGCCATAGGCGTCGATCATCCAGGCGCACATGTTGTGGATGGAGATATAGGCCGAGATCGTCGGGCAGCCGGTCGCCAGCGCCTCGAAGATCAGCGCAGCGTCGTGCCGGCTCATGCCCGAACCGCCGACATCCTCGCGCACATAGATCGCGCCCATGCCGAGCGCCGCCGCCTTGCGCATTTCCTCGACCGGGAAATGCCGCTCGCGGTCCCAGCGGATGGCATGCGGAGCCAGTTCCTCCGCGGCGAAGGCCATGGCCATGTCCCGGATGGCCTGCTGGTCATCGGTAAGGGCGAAGGCGGTGTGAGCGGTTGTCATGAGGGATGGCTGTTGATCGCGCAAGGACCGGGTTCGACGCTACCCTAGCGCGCTCCGGACCGGACCGCAGCCCCGCGATTGCGCACGCGCCGCGCCGCAGCGCCGCACGCCGCCTCAGCTCTTGGACAGCCTCCGCATGTTCGATTTCACGCGCTTTGCAGCCGGCGCCAGCGCCGCGCGCGTGACGCGCTGCGAGGCGGAGACAGGCCCCGGCGGCGCCATGCCCCGCATCACCGCCATCGAGGATTGCCACCAGATCCTTTGCAGTTCGACCTGGACCGCGATGCTGCCTTCGACGGCCGCCGCCAGCTTCTCCGTGACCATGCGCTGCGACTCCCGTTGCGGCGCCCGCGACAGGCCAACTGCCTCCAGCCAGAGCAGAGGCAAGCGCTGCGCGATGACGAGGGGCGCAAAATAGAGATCCGGGGGCATGGACACCATCACCGCAGTCTTTCGGCCATCGCACGACTGCGGTGACCACGTATGTCGTGTTGCATGACAACAGTAAGCAGCTCTTTCATGTCTGGCGCATGAACGGCCCGGCCTGAACGTCCAGCGGACGACCGATCAAAGAGACTTCAACTGCTCGGCCGTGACCCAGAACACCTCGCCGCTGCTCTCGGCCGTATCCAGCCAGAGGAAATCGACCTGCGGATAGGCGAGATCGAGCACCTCCCGGTCCGTGCCGATCTCGCAGATCATGCCGCCGGTCGGCGTGAGGTGCGCGCCCGCCTCCTTGAGGATGCGGTGCACGATGTCGAAGCCGTCGTCCCCGCCGGCCAGCGCCATGGGCGGCTCGGCCAGGAACTCCGGCGGCAGCGCCGCCATCGTCTCGGCGTCCACGTAAGGAGGGTTGGTGATGATGAGGTCGTAGCGTCGCCCCTTCAGCGGCTCGAACAGATCGCCCTGATGCAGGCTGATGCGATCGCCGAACCCGCTTTCGGCCACGTTCAGCTTCGCCACCTCGAGGGCGTCCGCCGAGAGATCGACCGCGTCGATCAGCGCATTCGGGAAGACATGCGCGGCGAGGATGGCGAGGCAGCCCGAACCCGTGCACAGATCGAGCACATGCGCGACCTCGCCCGGCTCCGGCACCAGCGTGAAACCCTCGCCGCCGAACAGATCGGTGAACAGCAGCTCGCCGATATAGGAGCGCGGCACGATCACCCGCTCGTCGACGCGAAACGGCACGCCCTGGATGTAGGTGCGGCCCAGCAGGTAGGGCGCGGGCTTTCGCGTCGTCACACGCGCCTCGATCAGCGCCAGCAGCTTCTCGCGTTCGGCCAGCGTCAGCCGCGCATCGACGAAGGGCTCCAGCTGATCGACCGGCAGCGACAGCCCCTCGAGAATGATGAAGGCCGCCTCGTCCAGCGCCGTGGTTGCGCCATGGGCGTGCACCAGCCCTGCCGCGCGAAACCGGCTGACGGCGTAGCGCAGCACGTCGCGGATGGTCAGGAGCTCGCCGGCGGGGCCTTCGATATGGGGTGATGATGGAGCGGACATGCCCCCTGCGTTGCCACGGGCGGGGCAGGTCCGCAAGCAGCCGCGCGCTGGCGCGGATAGCGCAACCGCTGCAGTCGAGATCGCGGCGCATAGGATTGCCTTGCCCAAGGTTGGGAGAGCGCGATCATGCGAGGAAGAAGGGGTGTGCGCAGGGATGGGCTGCACGCGATCCGGGCGCGAATCTGAGCGCGACCACAGCGCCCGCGACACCCCCGACCCTCGACGCAACCGGGGGCGGCTGCTAGATGCGCGCGCATGACCACGCAAAGCATCGACAACATCCGCAACTTCTCGATCGTCGCGCATATCGACCACGGCAAGTCGACGCTGGCCGACCGGCTGATCCAGAAGACCGGCGCGCTGGCCGACCGCGAGATGGTCGAGCAGGTGCTCGACAGCATGGACATCGAGCGCGAGCGCGGCATCACCATCAAGGCGCAGACCGTGCGTCTCCAGTATCGCGCCCGTGACGGCAAGCTCTACACGCTCAACCTGATGGACACGCCCGGCCATGTCGACTTCGCCTACGAGGTGAGTCGTTCGCTGGCCGCCTGCGAGGGCTCGCTGCTGGTGGTCGACGCCAGCCAGGGCGTCGAGGCGCAGACCCTCGCCAATGTCTATCAGGCGCTCGACGCCAACCACGAGATCGTGCCCGTCCTCAACAAGATCGACCTGCCCGCGGCCGAGCCCGAGCGCATCAAGGCGCAGATCGAGGAGGTCATCGGGCTGGACGCTTCCAACGCCGTGCCGATCTCGGCCAAGACCGGCCTCAACATCGAGGAGGTGCTGGAGGCCATCGTCACAAGGCTGCCTCCGCCCAAGGGCGACCCGGACGCACCGCTCAAGGCGATGCTGGTCGACAGCTGGTATGACAACTATCTCGGCGTCGTCGTGCTGGTGCGCGTGATCGACGGTGTGCTGACGAAGGGCCAGCGCATCAGGATGATGAGCGCCAACGCCGTCTACGATGTCGAGCGCGTCGGCTATCTGACCCCCAAGCTGGTGCAGGTGGACAGCCTCGGTCCGGGCGAGGTCGGCGTCATCACCGCCTCGATCAAGGAGGTGGCCGACACCCGGGTCGGCGACACCATCACCGACGACCGCAAGCCGACGGCAACACCGCTGCCGGGCTTCAAGCCGGTGCAGCCGGTGGTGTTCTGCGGTCTGTTCCCGGTCGATGCGGCCGAGTTCGACGAGCTGCGCTCGGCGCTCGGCAAGCTGCGCCTCAACGACGCCAGCTTCTCATACGAGATGGAGACCTCCGCGGCGCTCGGCTTCGGCTTCCGCTGCGGCTTTCTCGGCCTGCTGCACCTCGCGATCGTTCCGGAGCGGCTGAGCCGCGAGTTCGACCTCGACCTGATCGCGACCGCGCCGTCGGTGGTCTATCGAATCCTGCTCACGAATGGCGAAGTGGTGGAGCTTCACAACCCGGCCGACATGCCCGACGTGATGAAGATCGAGGCGATCGAGGAGCCGTGGATCCGCGCCACCATCCTGACCCCGGATGAATATCTCGGCTCGGTCCTGAAGCTCTGCCAGGACCGCCGCGGCATCCAGATCGACCTCGGCTATGTCGGCTCGCGCGCCAAGGTGGTCTATGACCTGCCGCTCAACGAGGTGGTGTTCGATTTCTACGACCGGCTGAAATCGGTGTCGAAGGGATATGCCTCCTTCGACTACCAGCTCACCGACTATCGCGAGGGCGATCTGGTCAAGATGAGCATTATCGTCAACGGCGAGCCGGTGGATGCGCTCTCCATGCTGGTGCATCGCTCGCGCGCCGACATGCGCGGGCGCGCGATGTGCGAGAAGCTGCGCGAGCTCATCCCGCAGCACATGTTCCAGATCCCGATCCAGGCGGCCATCGGCGGCAAGATCATCGCCCGCGAGACCATCCGGGCGCTGCGCAAGGACGTCACCGCCAAGTGCTATGGCGGCGACATAACCCGCAAGCGCAAGCTGCTCGAGAAGCAGAAGGAAGGCAAGAAGCGGATGCGCCAGTTCGGCAAGGTGGACATCCCGCAGGAGGCCTTCATCGCGGCGCTCAAGATGGACGCCTGACGTTCCTCGGGGCTGCGAACCGGCTTGCCGCCTGCGGCGCGGGGGCCGGAGCGGCAACGGGGCGACATAGCCCGGGACATGCTCTCAGCGCGTGTAGGCCAGCGGCGTGGCGCGCTGCGGCGGAAGTGGCGGAGCGGCAGCGGGCGTCACCTGCGGGGCGGGCGGCCTCGGGGCAGCCGCCGGCCTCGCGGCAGGCTTCGGTCGCGTGATCGTCGAGGTCACCAGCCCCTCCGGCGTGTCGAGGCCGTAGATGTCGTCGCGGAAGTGGACCAGCCCGTCCCCCGCAGCCCAGCCGGTGAGATAGACCCACGCGATCGGCACCGGGCGCGGCAGCCTGATGTCCTTGCGCTCATGGGTGGCGATGGCGGCGTCGATGGCGGCGACATGCTCCCATTCGGTGCCCTTGAGCAGCCACGCGGCCAGATCGCGCACGCCGTCGACGCGGGCGCAGCCCGAGGAATTGAACCGCACGTCGTTGCGGAACAGCTCCTTCTTGGGCGTATCGTGCAGGAACACGGCATGGCTGTTGGGCATGTCTATGCGCAGCTGACCGAGCGAGTTGTTCGGTCCGGCGTCCTGCCGCACGTAGAAATTCGGGTTCTGCAGCGTCGCCCAGTTGATCGTGCTCGGGTCGATCTCGGACTGCCCGGCGCCGATCAGCCGCATCTGGTGCTTGGCGAGAAAGGCCGGATCCTTGCGCATCTGCGGGATGATGTCGGCCTTCACGATCGACATCGGGACGGTCCAGGTCGGGTTGAGATTCACCGCCGTGATGCGCGTTGCCAGCACGGGCGAGGGCCGGTCAGGCCGCCCGACGATCGCGACATGGCGGCGCTCGACCACGCCGTCCGCCACCGCCTCGACCTGCGCACCGGGAATGTTGACCACCACATAGCGGCTGGCGAAGGCGAAGGCGTTGCCCTCCAGCCGGTGGATCGAGGCGCGCAGCTGGTTGAGACGCACGTCGATCGGCACGTTCAGCGCCCGCGTCGTCAACCGACCCACGGAGCCGGTCTGCGACAGGCCATGGCGCAGCTGGAAGCGCTTCAGCGCGTCTTCCGTCTCCGCATCGAACAGGTCGCCGGCGGAGACCTCCGCAGCAAGATCGCCAGTCAGGATGAGACGCACCTTGAGCCGCTCGACAAGCGCGCCGGTCGATCCACGCCTCAGGCCCTGGATGCCGGGCCCGAGCTGAGGCCAGCCGCCGGCCGCCGCGAGCTCCTCATGGAAGGCAAGGGCGGCGCGGGTGTGGTCCAGGGTCTGCGGGCCATACATCGGATGATTGTGCTGCGGCTGAGCCGCGCGCGCCGCATCGATCACTGCAGCCGCACTCGCTGTGGCCGGGCCCTCCGCCAAGGCCGACGCAGCCGCAGGAGACGCCGGCGCCGTCGAGGCCCCGGCCCGTTGCGCCCAGGCCTGACCAGGCATGACCGGGGCCGCGATCAGCCCGCTCAACAGAGCAAGCCGCCCGACGACACGCCATCCACGCACTGCACGCATACCGGAAGCCCCTGCTGCGGTCGCATGGAATGAGGCCACCGCAGACAGGACGCTCGCACAGCCCCCTCAACACGAGGTTAACCATGCCACGATCGGCGCGCGACGGCCCGGCTTCAGCCGACAGGCCGTTCGTCGGCAATGACCTTGCCGTCCCTGGGCAGGGAGCCCAGGGGCACGATCCGCACCGCGCCGCGCAGCTTCGTGACAGATTGAAGCGTGGCGGCGAGCGTATCGGGGAACCCGGCCGGCTCGGCATAGAGCTCCGCCAGCAGCGTCATCGTGTCGGTCTCGTTCTCCCGCCCGATCACGAGGCGCAGCTTCGCCACCTCGCCATGGCGCCGGGCGATCTCGGCCACCTGTTCCGGGCGCACGAACATGCCCTTGACCTTGGCGGTCTGGTCGGCGCGGCCCATCCAGCCCCTGATGCGCCGGTTCGTGCGCCCGCAGGCGCTGAGGCCCGGCAATTCGGCCGTCAGGTCGCCCACCGCCAGCCGGATCAGCGGATGCGCCGGGTCGAGGCTGGTGATGACGAGCTCGCCAACCTCGCCGACCTGCACCAGATCGCCGGTGCCGGGCGTCACGATCTCGACGATGAGGTTCTCGTTGAGCACCAATCCCTCGCGCGCCGGCGTCTCGTAGGCGATCACGCCGATATCGGCCGTCGCATAGGCCTGATAGGCGTCGATGCCGCGCTCCTTCACCCAGGCCTGAAGCGACGGCGGAAACGCCGCGCCCGACACCAGCGCCTTGCGGATGGACGAAGCCGGTCGCCCTGCAGCCTCGCCGGCCTCGATCAGGATCTTCAGGAAATCCGGCGTTCCGGTGTAAGCGACGGGCCGGAACGCCTCGATCAGGTCGAGCTGCTGCTCGGTGTTGCCGGGACCGGCCGGAATGACGGCGCAGCCCGCCGCGCGCGCGCCCGAGTCGAGGATGAAGCCGCCCGGCGTCAGGTGATAGCTGAAGGTGTTGAGCACCACGTCGCCGCAGGCGAAGCCCGCCGCCACACAGGCCCGGCCCGCGCCCCACGGGTCGGCATGCGCGGCCTCAGCCTCGTAGATCGGCCCCGGCGAGGTGAACAGACGCGCAAAGGAGCCCGGCTGCGACGGCGACAGTCCGCCGAAGGGAAGCTGCGCCTTCTGCAGGGCCGGCAGGTCCGACTTGCGCAGCACGGGCAGTTGCGCCAGCGCCTCCCGGCTGGTGATCGTCGCCGGATCCACGCCCTTGAGCCGCTCGGCCTGGGCCGGCGCCTGCATCGCCGCCGCCAGCGCCGCAGGCAGCCGCGCGAACAGCTCGGCCTCCCGTGCGGCGGGATCGCGGGTCTCGAGCGCATCGAAGTGGCGGGCAGCTGTCAACATGGGGGCGGTCCGTGGCAAGCGTCAGAACAAGCGTCGGGGTTGGATGATCGTGAACCAGCGCGCCACGTCCAGCAAGGTTGCCAGCGCGGGCGCGACACAGGCGAAGGCGGCCGCCCGCAACACCTCGCTCGCCGCCGGCAGGGTCTTCGGCGCCGCCCCTGCCACGCATCGGGGGTGCCCCGCGCACTCACGCCAGCCAGCGTTTGCGCCGCTTGTAGCTCTTCACCTCGCGGAAGGACTTCTTCGCCCCTTCCGCAACGCCGAGATAGAACTCCTTGACGTCCTCGTTCTCGCGCAGGGACTGGGCTTCGCCGTCCATCACGATGCGACCGGTCTCCATGATGTAGCCATAGGTGGCGTATTTCAGGGCCATGTTGGTGTTCTGCTCGGCGACCAGGAAGGACACGCCCTCCTCCCGATTGAGCCGCTTCACGATCTCGAAGATCTCCTCCACGATCTGCGGCGCCAGCCCCATCGAGGGCTCGTCGAGCAGGATCATGTTGGGCCTCGACATCATGGCGCGGCCGACCGCGCACATCTGCTGCTCGCCGCCCGAGGTGTAGCCCGCCATGGAGGTGCGGCGCTGTTTCAGGCGCGGAAAGATCTCGTAGATCTTCTCGAGATCGCGCCGGATGGCGGCATTGCCGTCGCGCCGGGTGAAGGCGCCGGTGAGCAGGTTTTCCTCGATGGTGAGATGGCCGAAGCAATGCCGGCCCTCCATCACCTGGATGCAGCCGCGCCGCACCAGCTCGCTGGGGCTCATGCGGTCGACGCGTTCGCCGCGAAACTCGATGGAGCCCTTTGTGACTTCGCCGCGCTCGGCCTTGAGAAGATTGGAGATCGCCTTCAGCGTCGTGGTCTTGCCGGCCCCGTTGGCCCCGAGGATGGCAACGATTCCGCCTTTCGGCACCACCAGCGACACGCCCTTCAGCACGAGGATCACGTGGTCGTAGATCACCTCGATGTTGTTGACCGAGAGGATGGTCTCGGGCTGCGCGACAGAGGCAGGCGAGAGAGCGTTTGCAGGGGCGGACATGGGAAGCTCCGGCGCGGCACGCGTGGTGGCGGCGCCTCGCCGACGGGACGTCCCGTTGCGAGGCGCCGCTGGCCTTTCTGTCACGAAGCGTTCTGGCAGGCTTCGGTGCGCTGGGGCCAGCCGGCGTTCGACCCGGCATAAGCCTTGGCGGCCTCCTCGAGCAGCGGACGCACCATGGCCCGGTCAGGCTGGATGTCCTGCGACAGGCGCTTCCAGGCTCGCCCGTCCCACTCCATCACGTAGACAGCCGACTGGCTGTTGTGATCGGAGCAGGTGATCTTGAGCGGCGAGGCGAAGCCCGGCGCGCCAAGCGCCGTCCAGCGTTCGGCCGTCAGGTTGAGCGCCTCGAGGCCGCGGCGCATGTCCTCGCCGTTGATGACCTTCTTGCCGGTGATGGCCTGCGCGTTGCGGATGGCCTCGGCGATCAGCATGCCCTGATAGACGCCGCGGTTGTAGAGGTTCTCCCCGACCTTCTCCCGCGCCGACAGCGACTGGCCGCGATCCACGACATGCTTGATGATGTCCTGGATCACGGGGAAGTTGGCCCCGGTCTGGTGCCAGTTGAGGGCGCGATAGCCGCGGCCGGCATCACCCGCCGGACGTGGATCGTCGTCCGAACCGGCCCACCAGACGCCCACGAGACGGTTGACCGGGAAGCCCGCGCGGCCCGCCTCGCGCACCGCGGTCGGGTTCATCGCGCCCCAGCCCTGCAGATAGACCCAATCCGTGCGGTCGCGGCGGATCGAGAGCCAGACCGAGGACTGGTTCTGCATCTCGGCCGGCGGCACCGGATAGAGCTTCACGTTGAAGCCATACTGCTTCGCCATGTTCTCGAGGATCGGGATCGGCTCCTTGCCGAACGGCGCGTCGAGGTGAAGCAGGCCGATGGTCTTGCCGCGCAGCTTGTCGAAGCCGCCTTCCTGCTGGGCCACGAACTGGATGAAGGCGTTGGCGCCGTCCCAGTAGGTGATCGGCGGGTTGAACACCCACGGGAAGATGTCGCCGACCGCCGAGGCTGACAGCCCGTAGCCCATCGACAGGATCGGGATCTTGTCGATATGGGCGCGCGGGATCGCGGCGAGCGTCGCACCGGTCGACCACGGCACGTAGAGGACCGAGCCCTTGGCCCGGCCCTGCTCGTAGCACTCCACCGAGCGGCGGGTGTCATAGGCGGTCTCGCACTCCTCGAAGTTGATGCGCACGCCGTTGATGCCGCCGTCGCGGTTGTTCAGCATGGTGAAATAGTCGCGCACGCCGTCGGCGACCGGGATGCCGGAGCCGGAGAAGGCGCCGGTGCGATAGGTGTTGTGGACAAAATTGATGGCGTCCTGCGCCACAGCCGGCGCGGCGACCGCCGTGCTGGCGGCGAGCGCCAGTCCGAGAGCCAGTTTCTTGAACGACATGGTGCAGTTCCTCCCTTCACCGATGGTTTGCGCTTTGTCCCGGCGCCGCCCTTCTCGCGGAGCTTGCGCCGGCTCTTGCCGGTCGAGCTTACCCCTCAGTACGGGAAAGGCCAGACCCTGAGCTTCTGCTTGGCGATCTGCCACAGTCTTGCCAGCCCGTGCGGCTCGACGATGAGCAGGTAGATGGTCAGCGCGCCGATGATCATCAGCACGATCTTCTCGGCGGTCGCGCCGGTGATGGCAATGCCGATGGCCGGCAGACCGAACTTGAGGATCGTCGGCAGGGCGACGATGAACCCGGCCCCCAGAAACGAGCCGATCATCGAGCCCGCACCGCCGATGATCACGGCGAACAGGATGAGGAAGGAGAGCCGGATGGCGAACTCCGTTCCGGCCTCCGCGCCGCCCAGATACATGAACACGAACAGCGCGCCCGAGACGCCGCAGTAGAAGGACGACACCGCGAAGGCGAGCAGCTTGGCGTTGAGCAGCTTGATGCCCATCAGTTCGGCCGCGATGTCCATGTCGCGCACCGCCATCCAGGAGCGGCCGATGCGGCCATGCACGAGGTTTGACGCGACCCAGGTCAGCGCGATCACGAAGGCGAGGCAGATGAGATACTTCACCTCCATCGCGGCGGTCGGTCCGGTGATCGGCACGCCGAACAGCGTGCGCAGCGGCACCTCGATCGCGCCCGACGGGTTGTAGTTGTAGAGCCAGGGAATGCGCACGAAGGCCCACTGCAGGAAGAACTGCGCGGCCAGCGTCGCCAACGCCAGATAAAGCCCCTTGATGCGCAGGCTGGGCAGCCCGAAGAACACCCCCACCACCGCCGAGAAGAACCCCGAGGCGAGGATCCAGATCAGGATGTTGACCTCGGGAAAGAGCGTGGTGAGCTTGTAGCAGGCATAGGCGCCGACCCCCATGAACCCGGCCGAGCCGAGCGAGATCAGCCCGGTGTAGCCCGTGAGGATGTTGAGTCCGATCACCGCCACCGACAGCGCGAGGAACGGCAGGAGGATCGTCTTGTGGACGAACTCCGAGGCGATGAAGGGCAGCACCAGGAAGGCGAAGCCGAGGATGATCGCGATGCCGATCCGGTCCTGCCGGATCGGGAAGATCGCCATGTCCGAGGCGTAGTCGGTCTTGAACTGGCCGGTTTCGCGGTAGAACACGTCAGGTTGCTCCGGTCAGATCCGCTCGATGATCTTCTCGCCGAACAGCCCCTGCGGCCTGAACAGCAGGAAGCCGAGCGCAATGATGTAGGCGAGCCATGTCTCGATGCCGCCGCCGAGGATCGGGCCCCAGTAGAATTCGCCGAGCTTCTCGCCGACGCCGATGATCAGGCCGCCGACGATGGCGCCCGGCACCGAGGTGAAACCGCCCAAGATCAGCACCGGCAGCGCCTTGAGCGCGATGATCTCCAGGGCGAAGGACACGTCGGAGCGCGCGCCCCACATGATCCCGGTGACCAGCGCCACCACCCCGGCCGTGAACCACACGATCACCCAGATCTGGTTGAGCGAGATGCCCACCGACAGCGCCGCCTTGTGGCTGTCGGCCACCGCGCGCAGCGCCCGGCCGATGCGGGTGTACTGGAAGAAGAAGGCCAGGCACGCGATCATCACCGAGGCGATCACCGCCGCAGCGACATCCAGATGCTGGATGTTCACCCGCCCGCCCCGGATGTTGAACTGCGTCTGTCGCGTCGTCCGGCCGAGCTCGCCCGTGATCATCACCGTCGGGTTGCCGCCGGAGCCGTCTTCGCCGAAACGGCACGCGCAGTAGGGCAGCCCGGCCGTCCCCACCCGCATGG
>CAZDUL010000184.1:0-17156 GCA_964508635.1 uncultured Allobosea sp.
GTCGAGGCGTGGCCCGCCTCGCGAGCCATCAGCTGGAGGCGCGCCACGAGCGCATCCGGAACGGGGCGGCCCTTCAGAGCAGGCACGCGCGCTTCCAGGTAACGTTGCACGCGCTCGAAGACATCGACCAAAGGCATCGCCGAGAGGTCAGGCATCTCGATCCGCACCTGACCCAGGTCACCGTGACCGTCCAGCGGCACGAACTCAACCTTGCAGCCTTCGGCTCCCCTTTCCGAGCACAACAGCGGGTTCTGGAGCGTGTTGCGGGGGTCCTTGAGGAACGTCGTTAGGCTCTTGATGCGGTTCGGATTGTCTTCCCGCTGAAAGCCGGCCGTCTCTTCGCCATCGTCAAAGCGCTTCTTCTGCGGTACGCCGCCCCACGTCCCGATGTCCGCGGCCGGCGCCGAGAACGAGATCAGCCGCTTGCCACCCTCGATCTGGACGCTCAACACCGCCGGATAGGTAAACTGCATCGGACTCCCCTCCTTTACTCGGAGCCCGACCCATCGACCATGCCCCGCCCATCGCTCGGGCTAAGCTATACCTGATCGGTGAACAACCTCCACCAGCATGTCCGATGTTCTCCGCAGCAGCCGCCGGTACCCCCTGAGCCCCGGACGGGTGAGGCTCGGGTCTGGCGGCCGCCGCACCCGCGTCAACCCCGGCCCGCACCGGACCGTGTTGGGGCTGACGCGGGCGCTTGTTGCGGCCGCCCGGTCCTCCTCGCCCCGACCGGGGCTCTCAGAGGAGGTTCCGATGCATCTGATCACGCCCGAACAACGCGAACAACTGCTCGCAAACGGCCACACCACCGCCTCCGGACGACGCCATGACCCGAGACCGGTGGTGAAACTGTTCATGCCGGACGGCGCAGGCACCTGGCTACTCACGGAGCTCGATCCGAACGATCCCGACCGCGCTTTCGGATTGTGCGACGTTGGGCTTGGCTCGCCGGAAATCGGTTATGTGTCTCTGCGCGAGCTGGCGATGCTGCGAGGTCGCCTTGGGCTTGCGATTGAGCGCGATGACACGTTCTGTCCCTCGCACCCGATCAGCTGGTACGCCGACCGGGCTCGCCGGCGCGGGATAGTGACGGACTGACGTCGGCGAAGGGCGGCGCTTCCAAGCGCCGCCCGTTTGCTCCAGGCGCACCCTTCCGCTCCCCGCTGCGGGGGAGAACCTGTTCAATAGGCTTCGCTGTGAGGAGTCGAGAGGAAGAGGACGGCGGCTTTCGCCGTGACGGGTCGAGGGTCGAGAGAGAGGCTCCCGGCCGGCCCGTCGCGGGAGACCTGCGATGACCCATGTAGAAGTTCTGGACGCTCGCCCCGATCGGCGTGGCGGCTACAATGTCGATGTGGGCCGGGGGACAAGGATCGGGCGGGTATCGTCCGAGTGGTTCAGCCGCCCAGCCGACGAGCGCTACCTGTCCTTGTCCGAGCTGATGGCGGCGGTGAAGGGCCGCGCCGAGCGCAGCCGCACCCGCACCATCGAGAGCGCGGCCGTCCGCGTCGAAGCCGACCGCGGCGACGCCGAGCGGCTCGCCCTCGTGCTGCCGGGCTCGGATCAGCCGATCGCCCCGACCCACTGGAGCTTCGGTCAGCTGGCAGCCCTCGTCGGCGCCCCGGCTGCCTACCTCCGCCAGCTGCCCGCGCCGCTCGCCGGGATCAATCTCCAGTACGGCCTCACCTCGCACCGCGCCGAACAGGTGAAGACGCTTGAGACAGACGACGGTCGGGTGGAGCTGCGCGCCGTCACCGGCCCCGACTATGGCCGCATCTACGACCATGAGCTGGTCGCGGCCGTGCAGCGCATCGCCGGCAACGGCACGGGCGACACGCGCTGGAAGGTGCCGGGCGTGCTCGATTGGGGATCAGGCGTCTACAACCCGCTCGTCGACGTCACCCAGGACACGACCACCCTCTACGCGTCCGACCGCGACGTCTTCCTGTTCCTGGTCGACGACCTGAACCCGATCGAGGCCGGGCGCCTGCCCGACGGCTCGCCCGACCTATACTTCCGCGGCTTCTACTGCTGGAACTCGGAGGTGGGTGCGAAGACGCTCGGCATCGCGAGCTTCTACCTGCGCGCCGTCTGCCAGAATCGCAACCTCTGGGGCGTGGAGGACTTCGAGGAGATCACCATCCGGCACTCGAAGTATGCCGCCTCCCGCTTCGCGCACGAGGCGGCGCCGGCGCTCACCCGGTTCGCCAACTCCTCGCCCCAGCCCTTCATCAACGGCATCCGCCAGGCGCGCGAGCGCATCGTGGCGCGCACCGACGACGATCGGGCCGATTTCCTGCGCAAGCGCGGCTTCGGCAAGGCGGAGACGGCGAAGATCATCGAGACGGTGCTGGCCGAGGAAGGCCGCAAGCCCGAGAGCGTCTTCGACTTCGTCCAGGGCATCACGGCGGTCGCGCGCGACAAGCCGCACCAGGACGCCCGGCTCGACCTCGAAGCGCGAGCTAAGAAGCTGCTCGACCGGGCAGCCTGACTCCCGCCGAGCCGGGTCAGCGCACCTACTGGTCCGCGGCTTTCCGGCTTTGCGCTCGTCCTGATCCACGTCTCTGCGGCGTCGCCCTTTCAAAGTGAGAGGGCGGCGCTGCGCTTCGTGACGGGTTGAGGGTCGAGAGAGTGGCTCCCGGCCGCCCGTCGCGGAGTGAAGACCATGGCAACTGCCGTTCAGAAGATCACCCTCGCGGCCTCCCGCGACATCCCCTTCAACAAGCTCCTGCTCTCCCAGTCGAACGTCCGGCGTGTGAAGGCCGGCGTCTCGATCGAGGAGCTCGCCGAGGACATCGCCCGGCGCGGCCTGCTCCAGGGCCTTTCGGTCCGCGCCGTCACCAACGAAGCTGGCGACGAGACCGGAATGTTCGAGATCCCGGCCGGCGGCCGCCGCTACCGGGCGCTCGAGCTGCTCGTGAAGCAGAAGCGCCTGGCCAAGACGGCGCCTGTGCCCTGCATCGTCCGCGAGGGCGGCGTCCCCGAGGAGGACAGCCTCGCCGAGAACGTCCAGCGCGCGCCACTGCACCCGCTCGACCAGTTCCGCGCCTTCCTCGCGCTGCGTGAGAAGGGCCAGTCCGAGGAGGAGATCGCCGCCACCTTCTTCGTCTCGGTCCAGGTGGTGAAGCAGCGGCTGAAGCTCGCCTCCGTCAGCCCGAAGCTCCTCGACGTCTATGCCGAGGACGGCATGACCTTGGACCAGCTGATGGCCTTCACCGTGTCGGGCGACCATGCCCGCCAGGAGCAGGTCTTCGAGCGGCTGACCCAGTCCTACGACAAGCAGCCCTACATGATCCGGCGCTGGCTGACCGAGGGCGCGGTGCGCGCCGCCGACAAGCGGGCGCAGTTCATCGGCGTCGACGCCTATGTCGAGGCGGGCGGCTGCGTGCTGCGCGACCTGTTCCAGGGCGACGACGGCGGCTGGCTGCAGGACGTGGCTCTCGTAGACCTGATGGTGGCGGAGAAGCTGCGCGAGGAAGCCGCCAAGGTCGAGACCGAGGGTTGGAAGTGGGTCGAGACCGCCCCCGACTTCCCCTACGGCCACAGCTTCGGCCTGCGGCATCTCCGCGGCGAGCCGATTGCGATCAGCGAGGAGGAGCAGGCTACCCGCGACGCGCTCCAGGCCGAGTATGACGGCCTTGTCGCCGAGTACGAGGACGCGCCCGAGCTTCCCGAGGAAATCGACGCGCGGCTGGGCGAGCTGGAGACCGCCATCGAGGCGATCGACACCCGTCCGCTCTCCTACGATCCGGCGGAGGTCGCGCGCGCCGGCGCCTTCGTCAGCATCGACCGGAACGGCGCACTGCTCGTCGAGCGCGGCTACGTCCGGCCCGAGGACGAACTGCCGGTCGAGCCTGAGCCCGAGCAGGAGCGTGTCGACGACGCCCGCGCTCTGAGCGCGAGCTACGAGGGCGGCGAGAGCGTCACGGCCGAGGACCAACCTCCCGCGCCGGAGCCGGAGGAGGACGAGGGCATGAAGCCTCTGTCCGACCGGCTCGTGTCCGAACTGACCGCGTATCGTACCGTGGCGCTCCGGCATGCGGTCAGCGAGCGGCCGGACGTCGCCTACCTCGCCGTGCTGCACGCTCTGACGCTGAAGGTGTTCTACTCCTATGCCCAGGACAGCTGCCTCGAGCTCGACCTGCGGGCGGTCAGCTTTCCGGCCCAGACGCCGGGCCTGACCGACAGCGCGCCGGCCCGGGCGCTCCGCGACTTCCATGAGAACTGGGATCACCAGTTGCCCAGCGAGCCCGAGTCGCTCTGGGACACGCTCGCCGGCTGGGACCAGGACAGCCGCGAGGCGCTGTTCGCCTATGTGGTCAGCCACGGGGTGAATGCCGTCGTCGAGCCCTACAGCCGGCGTCCCCGCGCCATCGCGCACGCTGACCGGCTCGCCGCCGCGGTCGACCTCGACATTGCGGCGACCGGCTGGAGCCCGACCGCGGACACCTTCCTCGGTCGGGTCACCAAGGCACGAATCCTCGCCGCGGTCGCCGAGGCGAAGGGTCAGCGCGCCGCCGATCGCATCGAGCACCTGAAGAAGGGCGAGATGGTCGAGCACGCGGCCGAGCTGCTCGCTGGCACGGGCTGGATCCCGGAGCCGCTGCGCACACCCGGCCGGCTGCTCGCATTCGAGCGGCGCGACGGCGTCAATGCACCGAGCATCGACGTCGCCGACGCGGTCACGGCCGAGGTCGTCGAAGAGACGGCGGAGGACGGCGGCGAAACGGCCATGGGCGAGGACGAGCTCTCGGGCGAGGATGCTTGGGCCGAGGCGGAAGCCCCCCACGCCGTCGCGGCCGAGTAGGAGAACCAAGCCCGTCCGCCTTGGGCCCGTCGCGCAAGCGGCGGGCCCTTCTTCGTCCCGGAGCGTGATCGATGCCAGATACCGCAGCCGAGATCGCCCGACGGCTCGCCCGCGAGGCCGAGGCGGTCTGCCGGCACTATCTCTTCAACGGACGTCGCGAAGGCCGCTATTGGCTGGTCGGCGACGTCGAGAACACGCCAGGCCGCTCACTGTTTGTCCGGCTGACCGGGCCTGGTTCCGGCAAGGGAGCCGCTGGCAAGTGGGCCGACGCCGCCACCGGTGAGCATGGCGACCTGCTCGATCTGATCGCCGCCGCCCGCAAGCTCGACACGCTTAGCTCCACCCTAGACGAGGCGCGCACCTTCCTCCGGCAGCCAAGGCCCGAGCCGCAGGCCTGGACCAAGCCCGACCCGGCTCCGCAGGGGTCGCCCGAAGCGGCGCGACGGCTCTGGGCCATCTCGCAGCCGATCCATGGCACGGTCGCAGAAGCGTATCTCCGCCATCGCGGCATCACGGATGCACGGAACTGCGGCTCGCTCCGTTTCCATCCGCGCTGCTGGTATCGCGGCGATCCTGACGATCCGATCGACCGCGCCCGCGACGCCTGGCCCGCGCTCATCGCCTCCATCCGCGACGGCGGCGGCAAGCTGACCGGCGTCCACCGCACCTGGCTCGCCCCTGACGGCTCGGCCAAGGCGCCAGTGTCGACACCGCGCCGTGCCATGGGTCACCTGCTCGGACACGGAGTTCGCTTCGGCATGGTGGACGCCGTGATGGCGGCAGGCGAAGGTATCGAGACGATGCTGTCGCTTCGGCAGGTCACGCCGGCTCTGCCGATGGTCGCAGCGCTCTCGGCCAACCACCTCGCCGCGCTGGAGCTGCCGAGCACGCTCCACCGGCTCTACCTCGTACGCGATGACGACCTCGCCGGGCGCGGTGCGGTGGAGGCGCTGTCCGCCAGAGCGACGGCAGCCGGCATCGAGGCGCTCCCGCTGGACGCGAGCCTGGGCGATCTGAACGACGATCTCCGGCTGCTCGGCCGTGAGGCGCTGGCGGCAAGCGTTCGGCTGCAGCTCGCCCCAGAGGACGTCGGACGCTTCCTCGTCATGGGTGAGTCATCCCGCAGCGCCGCCTGACGGGAACCGCTCATCGCCTCAGATCACCGCCCGGCCGGGAGAGCCGCGCCTTCGGCCTTCCGAGAGGGGCGATCGGACCGGAGCCGGCCCGGGCCGGCAACGGCTGCGCGCGACTTTCTTCCCCGCGGCTTCGCCGCTTCCTCGCGAGACAAGAAAGCCGTGCTCGCCGTCCTCCGCGGTGCTCCGGCCGCGGCGGAGCCGCGGTGCAGGCCCGGTCCGTCCCCGCTCTTTCGTCGCCCATGGAAGGCCGCGAGAGGCGCGGCCCCGAACCGGAGGCGACCATGACCAATCACGACGAGCTTCATCAGTGCAGCCCCACCGCCGAGGTCCTCCACGAACTCCAGCTCTACGGCTTCCGCCCCTTCCAGGACGAGCCCGACCCGCGCCCGCTGCCCGAAGCCCACCTCGTCACCGGCGCGCTCGCCGACATCTTCGACGCCCTCGTCGTCACGCTCCAGGACACCCGCCTAGAGCCCGACCTCGAAGACCTGCTCTGGGGCCAGGTGAACCTCTTGCACCGCGCGGCCGAGCGAATCGAGCGCGAGCTCGACGACAACGAGCAGGCGCAGCGCCGATCACAGCGCGAGCAGGACGGCTCGGAGGTGCGCTCGGTCGAACTGGAGCAGCTCACCGCAGAGGGCCTGACGCTGATCGAACGCCGCAACAGCTTCGAGCTGATGCGCGACACCGCCGCTGACCTCTACCGCACCCACACCGGCTCGGCCTGGCTGCCGCGCCACGGCAGCCTCGTGAACCGAAAAGCGCTCACCGCGGCCATGGTCGACAGCCGCGACTTCCTCGCCGCGCGTCGGCGCGCCGAGACGGAAGTCATGCTGCCGGCCGGGCCAAAGGTCGCCTTCACCGGCGGGCTCGATTTCAACAATGTAACTGTCATCTGGGCGGCGCTCGACCGAGTGCACGCCAAGCACCCCGAAATGGTGCTGCTCCACGGCGGGAGCCCGAGAGGCGCCGAGCGCATCGCTTCCTGCTGGGCCGACAACCGCAAGGTGCCGCAAGTGACCTTCAAGCCCGGCTGGGCCAAGCACGGCAAGGCGGCGCCGTTCAAGCGCAACGACCAGATGCTCGACGTCCTGCCGATCGGCGTTGTGGTGTTCCCCGGCACGGGCATCCAGGACAACCTTGCCGACAAGGCGCGGAAGCTCGGGATCCCGCTGTTCGATTTCAGGAAGGATGGCGCGTAAGCGCCTCCTCTATTCACTTCATCGCCTATCGTGCTCGGGCCGTTGACTTCACACGCGTCACAGGGAGATCAGTGACGATGCCCAAGCCGCCACGAAAGCCTTCACGTCCGGTGACAATGGACGACATCATGTCGTCCGCATTTAAACCGGACCCGGACTCACTTTTAGACCCGACTCTTCGGGGTCATCTGACGGTTGAAGCTTTGCTGGTCGAGTTCATTCAGCTTCGGCGTCAGGACGACAAAATCTACCGTCTGAGCTTCCCGGACAAAGCAGATTTCCTGGCGAAAGAGGGCCTTATCCACTCAGGGCTGAGGGATGCGCTCATAGATTTCAATGAGTGGCGGAACGACTTCGCCCATGTTTTCGGCCACGAGGCGAAGTTCGCTGACGTCCACGTCCTAGCTCGACAGCTGGAGAAGCACGGAGTTGATTTCAGTGACTCCGTCGGATGGCAACCGCCGGACGAAGCAGCTCGCAACTATGGGGGCGAGCTCGGGGTGCTTGCAGAAATCCTCTGGTGCCTGTCCTTCGAGATCGCCCATGCCATGGTGGAAGCTGGCGGCCGAGACTTGTTCGCAGGATGACAAGGGGGGACGCCTGTTACCGGCTTTCTCATCGAGCACCACCCTGCTCTCATAGTCGCTGATCCTTGGTCCAGCCCAGGACCTTGTGACGATCAACCCGCAAGGGGCCGGTACGCTGGCGCTACCGCCGCCAGCGATGCTGCCGGTGATCGCGGCCCGCGCCGGACACGTCGGGCGCCTGTCGAGCGGGGGCGGTCCCCGCTCCCGAACAGGAGCCGGTCAGATGCCCTTGTCCCTCGCTCAGCGTCGCGCCTACGACCTCGCCAAGACGCTCATGATCTGCATCGTGCTGATCCAGACCGACGCTGGTTACGGCGTGATGCCAGCCTCGGAGTTCGACGGTCCGGCCGAGGCGATCGTCCACGAGTACGACCCGTGGGGATGACGGGTCGGCATCAAGCGTTGCGCGGCGCCGGTGCCCGATCCGGATTCCGGTGCCGCCGATCCTTTGCTATTCTACGCTCACGCGCTGTGGAGGTGGTGGATGCGCGTCCTGACCATTCGCATGGAGGACGCCCATGATCATCGCCACTGCCACCAGCGTTGCCGTCATCGGCATGCTGCTCTGGCTCCTCTTCACGCTCGCGGTCTACGCGCTGCCTTTCTACGCGGGCCTGTCGGCGGCGATGTGGGCATGGACCCATGACGCGGGCTTTGTCGGCGCCGCGTTCGTCGGCCTCGTCGCCGCCGGGGTTACCTTCGGCATTGGCCAAGTGCTCTTCGCCACGCTCCGTTCTCCACGGCTCCGGGCTCTGGTAGCGGCGATCTACGCCGCCCCAGCGGCGGTCGCCGGCTATTCGGCCGTCTACGGCGTCTCCGGCATCGGCGGCACCGGCGAGGTCTGGCGCATGGTCATCGCAGGCATCGGCGGGACCGTGGTGGCGGTCGTCGCCTGGACGCGGGTGAGCGCCCTCTACCCGGGCGACCGGCCGGGATATGACGGTTCACGACACACCCGAGGAAACAGCCTGATCGGCGCGGCCAATGACGGCTCAGGCCAGCCTCTCCGTGCGATAGGCAGTGACAGGCGGCGGCCCTGATGGGGTCACCGCTTAGCCGGTCCACGTCCTCTCTCGTTGGCAGTGCTTCCCGGTGGCTCCTTCTCATCCCGGACACGTCGCCAGATTGTGACGGGGCTGTCGACTGGGGTGGCTCAGGTTCCTCGTAGACCTTTATGTGCGCGGGAGCCTGTCTCTCTGCGCTCGGTGTCCCGCCGCTCTTGGCGGTGTCTCTTCGTGTCGGCCACATCTCCTGATGGATGCTGTCGGCCCACGCCCGGTGCGGCCTCTCCAATGGCTTGATCTGGCCGAGGGACGGCTGCGCCTCGATCGCCTGTGCCGCAACGGAGGACCCGCAACTTTCTTCCCCTGGGCTGCCGCCCATTCCTCGCGAGACAAGAAAGCCGCGTCTCCTCCGTCCTCCGCTCCGCTGCGGGCCTGAAGGCTGCGGCGGCGACACGCCCCCGCCCGGACGATCGCCATCGAGGCCGCGATGGGCGCGGGCTCGAGACAGCAAGACAGGAGACTTCACATGGCGACCATCGGCACCTTCAAGAAGAGCGGTAACGAGTACACCGGCGAGATCGTCACCCTCTCGGTCCAGGCCAAGGGCGTCCGGATCGTCCCAGAGGCGAACCGCGCCAACGAGAACGCCCCCTCCCACCGGGTCTTCGTCGGCAAGGCCGAGATCGGCGCCGCCTGGGAGAAGCGCTCGAACGAGGGCCGCGACTATCTCGGCCTCAAGCTCGACGACCCGAGCTTCACCGCCCCGATCTACGCCAACCTCTTCAACGACGAGGACGGCAAGGGCTACAGCCTCATCTGGTCGCGCCCGAACGGCCGCCGTAACGGCGAGTGAGCCGAGCCGAGACGCCCCGCCCGGATCACCCGGGCGGGGCGCTCACCCGCGCTTCTTCTCTTCCGCCTCTTCCAGCCCGCCCAACTCTTCCAACAAAGCCGCAGCGCGCACACCGAGCGCCTCGCTCACGTGCCAGAGCGTCACGATCGTGACGTTCTGCTGCGCCCGCTCCATGCTGGAGACGTGCGCGCGGTCCGCGCCGATCTTATCGGCCAACGCCGCCTGACTTAGGCCGGCGGCTTCCCTGTAGCGCCGGACGTTCGCGGCGAAGACCTTGCGGATATCCATCCGCATTGTCTCCGCCGTTCGCGTATTTTAGTGCGACGTATTATAATACGCGCAGTTCGGCGCTCATCCCGCACGTCGCGCCGTGGCGCACTAAGGAAGGTTGTGGCGGATGGGCGTCGTTCTGATAGATCACCCGTTAACCATGCTCGGAAAGTGAAGGGGTCAGGCGTTGGGAGCTCACGCCATGACAACACGGCGACCACCGCCGCTGCAGGACGTGCCGCCTGCAGCAGATGCCGTGACCGACTACGATCTCGGCTACTCAAAGACTTACCTTCGGCTCCTGGATGCGCACGCGGACGGCGCCGACTGGCAGGAGGCTGTGGAGGTCATCCTCGGCCTGAACCCCCGCGCAGAGCCCGAGCGCGCGCGCCGCATCTACGACTCGCACCTCGCCCGCGCGCGATGGATGACGCAGCACGGCTACCGCGACCTGCTCCGGCGCGCGGACGACGTCGAACAGTGATGCTTGGCAGGCATCGGTCGATCTAACCGGCTGACTCGACGCGGCCGAGCTTGGCCGGAATCACTTGGCATTATGCACGCGGAGCGTGCGGGGGACGTTCCCGTGGCGGCTCGAAGGAGTCCGTCCGTGTCGAGTAGAGATTGGCGTTCGGAGAGCGCCTATGAGGAGCTGAACACCGCGTCCCTGAGGGACTTGGCCTGGGAGTATCTGCGGCGCAATCCGGACTATGTCCGCGATCACGCCGAAGCCACGGCCACGTCGTCGGAACGTGCGGCCGCCGCCACCGCCCGGACCTGGGGGTTGCGATTTCGTCGCCGATCCACGCCTTCCCGCAAGCAGCGTCGCCGTGTTCTGGTCGGTCCGATCTCGCCAGGTGATCCCGGCGATGAAGACGCCGACAGCCCTGACGGACGACGCTGGAGCACCGCCGCCCTGGCCATCGCCACGGGCTGAGCAGACGGCATCCGACGGTCGGCATCTGCTCTTCCGCAGCGCCGACAGACCCGACGTGCAGATCGACATCCTCGACGCCGCAGGTCCGGAGACACCGCTCGCCGCGATCATTCCCCTGGACGCCGGCCTGCCCGAACGCGTCGCCGCGCTGCTCGACGCTTGGCATGCCCTCGCCGGGCGGGCTCCCATTCGAGACCCGATCACGCCGCAGCGCCGGCAGCGACTGATCCTGGGCCTGCGCGCGCTGGACGGCCGCGCCGCCGGTGCGAGCTATCGCGCGCTCGCTGCCGGCCTGTTCGGCGCGGACCGGGTACCCTCCGGTGCGGCCTGGAAGAGCCACGACCTGCGCAGCCGAACGCTCCGCATCGTCGCCGACGCGACCGCGCTGATGCGCGGCGGCTATCGCGCGCTCGCCGGCTTGCCGCTGCGGTAGCATCGCCGCGGAGGGGGTCCGCTTTCGCCGTCCTCGTCTTCGAACTCCCCCTACGCCAGCACGCTTCGCCAGCTTGGCCCCGTGACGGCCGCCGATGCCCGGCAGCCGCCGCCCACTCACGGAGGCCCGCTCATGTCCGCTGTCCCCGCCAATCTCCCGCCCCGCTACCTGCGCACGCCCGAGGCTGCGCGCTTCCTCGGTCTGTCGGGCCGGACCCTCGAAAAGCACCGCACCTACGGCACCGGGCCGCGCTACTCGAAGCTCGGCGGTCGCGTCGTCTACAAGGTCGAGGATCTGCAGGCCTGGGTCGATCGCGGCGCGAAGGCCTCCACGTCGGATGACACCGGGGACGTCGTGCTGCCGGCCAAGCGCCACGCGGCCGTGTCGCCGGCCTATGCCGGCCAGGCCCGCCGCTGACGCCCGGCTCGGCCAATGGCGCGCACTCGCTTCCAGACCAGTGAGCGGGCGACGCTCGATCCGTTCGAGGCGCTCGAGGGCGCGGTGCCGCCGCGCGACCAGCGCGACCTCATGGAGCGGCCCTTCTTCAGCCTCGCCAAAGCGAAGCGCACCCAGCCGATCCTGTACAAAGCCGGAGATACGGAAGTGCAGGTCTACGCCGTGCCGGAACATGGGCTCGCGACGATCTGGGACGCCGACATCCTGATCTGGGCGGGCTCACACATCGTCGAGGCGCTCGACCGCGGTCTCACACCTTCGCGCTTCTTCCGCTTCACGCCCTATCAGCTCCTGACCGCGATCGGTCGGGCGACCGGCAACCGCGAATACCAGCTCCTCAAGGGCGCGCTGACACGCCTGCAGTCGACCGTGGTGAAGACCACCATCCGCCAGGGCGAGCATTGGCGGCGCCAGCAGTTCTCCTGGATCAATGAGTGGGAGGAGCTCTCCACGGCCTCGGGCCGGTCGCTCGGGCTGGAGCTCGTGCTGCCCGACTGGTTCTACCAGGGCGTCCTCGACCGTCGCCTCGTCCTCACCATCGACCCGACCTACTTCGCACTGACCGGCGGGATCGAGCGTTGGCTTTACCGCGTCGCCCGCAAGCACGCCGGCCGCCAGGCCGAGGGCTGGCGCTTCGAGCTCCGGCACCTCCACGCCAAGAGCGGCAGCCTCGCCCGCTTCTCGGACTTCGCGCTCGACGTCCGCCGCCTAGCACAGCGCCAGCCGCTGCCCGGCTACCGGCTGGAGATCGAGCGCGTCTTCGACCTCGCCGGCTTCGTCGGAGAGTTCATCGTCATGCGCCCGGCGGAAACCGGCGAGCCTGTGGATAACTCCACCTCGGCCCTGCCGGACTATCGGGATTTCGGGCGCAAACCTATCGGGACTTCGGGCGCACGAGTATCGGGACTTCGGGCGCAACCCGTAAATACGGACGGCGGATTCGTCGAAGCTTTTCAGCAGCTTCCGCTTGCGCTCGAACCGCTTAACTCTTCTAACGAATCTAACTTGAAAGAAGCGCGTGCGCCCGCGGGCGAGCCCACGGACCCTGCTCGGCGACGCGGAGCGCGGCCATGATCGTCGCGCTCCTCAACCAGAAGGGCGGCGTCGGCAAAACGACGCTCGCGCTGCATCTCGCAGGCCGCTGGGCTGCGCAGGGAAGCCGCGTTCTGGTGGTCGACGCCGATCCGCAAGGCTCGGCGCTCGACTGGTCCGAGCAGCGCGGCCGGGAGGGGCTGGCGCGGCTGTTCGGAGTCGTCGGACTCCCCCGTGACATGCTTCACCGCGAGCTGCCGGAGGTCGCGCGAGGCTATGACCGGGTAGTCATCGACGGACCGCCCCGCGTGGTCGGCGTCGCGCGCTCCGCGCTGCTCGCCGCCGACCTGGTCCTCATCCCGGCTACGCCGTCGCCGTTCGACGGCTGGGCGTCGGCGGAGATGCTGCGGCTCCTGGACGAGGCGCGCGTGTTCCGCCCGAACCTGCCCGCGCGTCTTCTCCTAAATCGCGTCTCGGCGCGCACGGTCATCGCGCGAGAAACCGCCGCTGACCTCGCCGACCACGACCCGCCGGTGCTCACCGCCCGCGTCGGCCAGCGCATCGCCTTCGCCGACACGGCGCGTTCGGGCCGGCTCGTCCACGAGGTGCCGGCCGGCGCCGTCGCCGCGTCCGAGATCGCGGCGGTCGCGGCCGAGATCGACAGGCACTTGCCATGAGCGGGGCGCCTCGCAAGCGCGGCTTCGCCGCCCGGCCGAGCACGCCCGACGCCTGGGTGCGGGCGCCTGAGCCGCGGAGCAAGCAGCCAGACCCGTACACCGCACGGCTGACGATCGACGTGACGCCGGCGCTGCGCGGCCGGATCAAGATCACGGCCTTCGAGCGCGGCCAGACCGTCGCCGAGATGGTCCGGGCCCTGCTCGAGCGTGAGTACGGCGACAGAGGCGACGCACTATGAGCGCCCGAACCCGCGTCGAGCTCCTGCACATTGAGGGCCGGATCGAGCGCTGGATCCGCTTCGGCCGTCATGCCGAGGAAGAGATCCTCGACCGCCGCCGCCGCGCGCTCTGGTTCGACGCGGGGCAGGTGTTCGCGTTCGTCCGCTGGGCGGCGAACGACTACGGCACCGCCGTCTCACGGATCGACATCCTGCGCGCCGTCGGCGTCGGCGAGCCGCTCACCTCGATCCCTGGCGTGACGCCCGGCGGCGAAGTCCTGCTGCGGCTGTCCGGCTGGCCGAAGGTCGAACGCGTGCTCCACGCCGTCGACCAGGTCGAGGCGCTCGGGATCGATCCGGCCGGCGCCTGCCCGGACCATTGGCGACACATCCACAACCGCGTGACCGCCGGAGACGAGCCGCGCGCCTACACGCGCGAGCGTCACCGCGCATGGGCGCTTCGACGGGAGATCACCGCATGATCAAGACACTGCTCGCGACGCTCGGGGCGTCGTCGCTCATCGCCTTCACGGCCATCGCGCCGCAGCCGCCGAAGCTCGTCTGGAACGCATCGGAGAGCGTGCCGATCGGTCTTTACGCGATCAGCCCGGCGGGCGAGCTGAAAGTCACCGACCTCGTGCTCGCCCGGGCGCCCGAACCGCTCGCGAGCTTCCTCGCTGATGGCGGGTATCTGCCGCGCGGCGTGCCGCTGCTGAAGCGCGTGGCTGCGCTTCCTGGGCAGCGGGTCTGCCGTGAGGACCTTACCCTCACGGTCGACGGCTCGCCGCAGGCCGAGGCGCGCGAGCGCGACCGTCTCGGGCGCCAGCTGCCTGAATGGAGCGGCTGCCGCGTAATCGCGGACGGCGAGGTGTTCCTGCTCAACTGGGACAACCCGGCGTCGCTCGACGGGCGCTACTTCGGCCCGATCCCCGCCTCCAGTATTGTCGGCCGCGCCGCGCCCGTCTGGGTCGGGGAGGAAGGCTGATGCTGCGCTCATCCCCTCCTTCCCGGTCGCTTCTAGCTGCGTTCGCGATGCTCGCCTGCAGCGACGGCGTCCCCGCTCAGGCTCAGCCCGAGCGACCGGTCAGCGCCCCGGCCGTCGCCGATCCGGTCTCCGCTGCGGTCGCTCAGGCGTCACGTCGATTCGGCGTTCCCGAGCACTGGATCCGCGCCGTGATGCAGGTCGAGAGCGCCGGGCGTGCCGACGCCGTGTCCCACGCAGGGGCCATGGGGCTTATGCAGGTGATGCCGGGCACCTATGCCGAGCTGCGCGCCCGCTACGGCCTGGGCCCCGATCCGTTCGCTGTCCGCGACAACGTCCTGGCGGGTACAGCCTACCTGCGCGAAATGTTCGACCGCTACGGCGCGACCGGCATGCTCGCCGCCTACAATGCGGGTCCGGGACGGTGGGAAGAGCATCTGGCCGGCGTTCGGCCGCTTCCCGCCGAGACGGTCGGCTACCTCGCTCGTCTCGGTCCGGTGCTCGAAATCGGCGGTGTTTCTCCACTGCCGACGCGCAGCGTAATCGCGCGTCCGTCGCCACTTGAAGCGCCGATCTTCGTCACGTTGTGGAGGGCTTCCACGGCCGTTTCGCCGCCTGCCGCTGAGCAGCCGCAGCGCACGCTTGTTGCAGCAAATGCCAGCCCGTCCTCTCCGGGCGAGAGCATTTTTGTGCGCCGACAGAGCGCGAGCGAAGCGCTTCCGGCGAGCACAGCGGGCGGCGAACCGCGGGAAACGGTCAGCGGGCCAGAAGCACGAGCGACCGGTCCTGATGTCCAATCGCACCCCCCTGCCAACCCGCTGTTCCCGGCGCAGTCGGGACAGGAGCCGCGGAGATGAAGCTGTTCAGCGTCGATCGTACCGTGGCGAGTGCTGGCGTGCTGACGTGCGGGAGTGAGGGGACCGGGAAGGACAACAACCGCAGAGGGCAAGATAAAAGCGACGGCCCTGCGGGCGTCTATGCGGTTGTTGTTCTTTGGTTTTCCGCCATATTTCGCTCGCGCGATGGTGCCGCGCTAGGCCGCAAAGGCCTGCGCACACTCGCTTTTCTTGGCACCAACGCTGTCCCGCCCTCGCCATGAGCGCCCGCGACGACGACCTGCGCATCCGCCCCGGGCGCGTCCGCGATGGCGGGCGTGGAGCCAAGCAAAAGAGCTTCGTCGCCCAGGTGATGCGCGCCGCCCAGAAGGCCGGGCATGTCGGCCCGAGGCTCGGACGCGGCGCGGGACGCTCGAACTTCGGCCGCGGACGGTCCGCTGCGGCCGCCGCGTCGCTCCGCTCGCCGTCGCGCCGGGTGCTGGTGAAGACCCGCATCATCCGGCATCGCGGCGCCCGCTTCCGGGCCGCCTCGCTCGCGACCCACGCCGCCTACCTCAAGCGCGACGGTGTCAGCCGCACGGGCGAGCCCGCTCGCATGTTCGATGCTGCAGGCGACGACGCTGACGTCCAGACCTTCGCTGCGCAATGCGAGGAGGACCGGCACCACTTCCGGTTCATCGTCAGCCCCGAGGACGCGAACGAGCTCGCTGACCTGCGGGCGACCACGCGCGAGTTGATGGGACAGATGAGCCAGGACCTCGGGACCAAGCTCGACTGGGTCGCCGTCGATCACTGGAACACCGGCAACCCCCACGTCCATGTGCTTGTGCGCGGGCGCGCCGACGACGGCGCCGACTTGGTGATCAGCCGCGACTACATCAGTCGGGGCCTGCGTGCTCGCGCCGAAGCGTTGGTCGAGCTGGAGCTCGGTCCGCGCACCGAACAGGAGATCCGGCGCGGGCTCGAGCGGGACGTGTCGGCCGACCGGTTCACCGGCCTCGATCGCGCGCTGCGCGCAACAGCCGACGAGAGCGGCGGGGTCGTGGACCTTCGTCCCGGCGCGCCGGCGAGTTCGG
The DNA here is from genome assembly GCA_964508635.1 of uncultured Allobosea sp. Taxonomy (GTDB): domain Bacteria; phylum Pseudomonadota; class Alphaproteobacteria; order Rhizobiales; family Beijerinckiaceae; genus Allobosea. The sequence goes on from CAZDUL010000184.1 coordinate 16,507, forward strand.
ACCCGGAACTGAAGCAGCTGATGATCGGACGCGCTCAGCATCTGCAGCGGCTCGGGTTGGCGGACCCTCTCGGGCCGGCGCAGTGGGAACTGAAGGCCAGTCTGGATGACCGCCTTCGCGAACTCGGCAGCCGCGGCGACATCATCAAGACCATGCACCGGGCGCTCGCCCGACAAGGGCTGAACCGCGGCGCCGACGTCGCGATCCATGCCGAAGCCGAGGCCCCGCCGATCGTCGGCCGCCTTGTCGAACGCGGGCTCCATGACGACCTCGCCGGCTCGGCCTACGCCGTCATCGATGGCGCGGACGGGCGTGCACATCACTTGCGGTTCCCGGACATCGAGGCGACCGGGGACGCCAACCCGGGCGCGATCGTCGAGGTCCGGCGGTTCGAGGACCGAACCGGCCACGCCCGCGTGGCGCTCGCCGTGCGATCGGACCTGTCGCTGGCCGAGCAGGTCACCGCACCCGGCGCGACTTGGCTCGCCCGGCAACTCGTGACCACGGCGCCGTCCTACTCCGCCGACGCTGGGTTCGGGCAGGCGGCCCGGGCGGCGCTGGCTGCGCTTGCCGAGCCCCCCCCCGGCCGCGGGCGGGCGCCCCCCCCGGGCCGGCGGTGCGCTGCCGCGCGCGCGCTGCTGGACACGCCG
>CAZDUL010000185.1:0-11302 GCA_964508635.1 uncultured Allobosea sp.
CGCCTGCGGCGACTGCAGCGGCACGTCAATCTGACGCTCGAGCTCGCCATCGGCCCGATCGCTCACCAGCAGAACCGCTTCGCAATCGGCGAGGCTGGTGGCGATGCGCTCCAGCGGCGCATCGGCATCGAAGGGCAGCCATGCCGCGCCTGTCAGCGTGATCGCGATCTGTGCGACCAGCAGGTCGATCCCCCGCGGCATCCACAGACCCACGACGCGGCCCGGGCCTGCGCCCGCCGCCGCGAGCCCTCTGGCGATCGCCGAGGCCTGAGCCCAGACCTGCGCGTAGGTCAACGCCAGATCGCCCTGGCGCATGGCGATGGCATCGGGATGCGCCTGCACCGTGGCGGCGAACAGTTCCGCCAGCACCTCGTCGCGCAGATGCTCGGGCCGGTCGGGACCGCGAAGGATGGCGCGCCGGGCAGCCGTGTCGCCTTGCTGATCGAGAACGGCCGCAACAGCGTGTTCCTGGCCCGCCATGCCGCGCGCCTTGACGTGTTCGTTCATGATCTTCGCCGCGCCGTCTGCACCCGGCCGCGCCCGCCATGGCCGCGACCGCTCAAGCCGGACGCACTCCCTGTGTTCGCCCACGCGCCGGAACGGACGCGCCCGTGCCGCCCAGCCGCCTGAGCCCCGCACACGTCCCTTCCTTCACGCCCTGTCTACTGAACGGCGCGTGAACAGGCCAGAGGCGGCATGGATCACGGTTGACGCCGCGACGTGGCGCCGCAGCGCGATACTCATGCAAACCTCTGAAACAACACCTGAATCGCGTGGATCAGGCCCAGCGGTAACCATCCGGCCCGATGCAGAGCACGCGGCCCTGCCAGATGTCCATGCTCTCGGCCCCGCGCGGGGTCTCGAGCCCGAAGCCGACCAACGCCGCACGCATGACGCCGCCGTGGCTGACGACGACGGTCGGGCGGGCGAGAGCGCCGAACACGGGCATCACCCGGTCCATCAGCATGGCATAACTTTCGCCGGCGGGAGGCACGTAGCTCCATTTGGCGCGTTCGCGCGCCCGGGCGCGCTCCGGGTCCGCTGCCTTCACCTCGCGCCAGGTCTTGCCTTCCCACTGGCCGAAGGTGAGCTCCTTCAGACGCTCGTCGACCGGATAGGCTGTCGCCAGCCCAAGCTCGCCACGAAGGATGTCCATCGTCTCCCGCGCCCGGTTCATTGGCGAGCAGAGGAAGTCGAGTTCGCGGGCGCGCGGCTCCACCGACAGGAGAACCCTGGCAACATCGGCCGCCTGCCGGCGCCCGAGCGCGTTGAGCGGCACATCATGGCCGCCCTGCAGGCGCCCCTCGGCATTCCAGTCCGTTTCGCCATGGCGGATCAGATAAAGCGGACACGGGGGAACGGGCATGGCCGGCGAGGGATGCAGTCGGCGAAGCGCAGGCCCGATCACTCGCCCTTGTCGAGGCTCATGTCGGGCGCTTCGGGATTCTTCATGCCCACCACGTGGTAGCCTGCATCGACATGGAGGATTTCCCCGGTCATGCCGCGCGACCAGTCACTGACAAGATAGGCCGCCGTCTCGCCCACCTCGTCGATGGTGACCGTGCGGCGAAGCGGCGCGTTGTATTCGTTCCAGCGCAGGATGTAGCGGAAATCGCCGATACCCGATGCTGCGAGCGTCTTGATCGGGCCGGCCGAGATGGCATTCACGCGGATGTTCTTCGGTCCGAGATCGGCGGCGAGATAGCGCACCGAGGCCTCCAGCGCCGCCTTCGCCACACCCATCACGTTGTAGTGCGGCATCCACTTCTCCGCCCCGTAATAGGTCAGCGTGACGAGCGAGCCGCCCTCGCTCATCAACTTCTCGGCGCGCTGCGCGATCGCCGTGAACGAATAACAGGAGATCAGCAGGGACTGGCTGAAATTGGCGGCCGAGGTGTCCACATAGCGGCCGGTCAGCTCGTTCTTGTCGGCGAAGGCGATGCAGTGGATGACAAAATCGAGCTTGTCCCACAGGGCGGCGACATTGGCGAACACCGCGTCGATGCTGGCCTCGTCCGTCACGTCGCAGTGGCCGACGACCGTGGCGCCAAGCTCCGCGGCGAGCGGTTCGACACGCTTCTTCAGCGCCTCGCCCTGATAGGTGAAGGCGAGCGCTGCCCCCTGTTGCGCGCAAGCCCTGGCGATGCCCCAGGCGATGGAGCGGTTGTTGGCCACGCCCATCACCAGGCCACGCTTGCCGTTCAGAAGACCAATCGCTGCGCCCATTGCACCCAGATCCGCCGTTTGTGCCGCCGTCAGCCGGCCGTGTGGTGTCGCACATAGCCGTGCCATGCCGACCCGACAAGGCGAAACACAGGTCCGGCCGGGGCTTTTCACCGGGCAGGCGGAGCAAGCGAAGCGTGTTTCCCGAAGATCACACGTTCCCGCGCCGACGCCGCATCAACGCCGTGAGCTCGTCGTCGACGGCGGGCAGCTGGATCTCGACGACGGCGTAGAGATCGCCGGCAGCCTCGCCGGCAGCACCAGGCAGGCCCTTGCCCTTCAGCCGGAAGGCCTTGCCCGAGCTGGTCATGGGCGGGAGCGTCATCTCGACCGCGCCGGTGAGCGTCGGAACGCGGATCGCTCCGCCGAGCACCGCGTCGGCGAGGGGCACCGGGATGCGGGTGCGCAGGTCTCGCCCCTCGACAGTGAAACGCGGGTCGGGCTGGATGCGCAGAGTCAGGATGACGTCACCCGGCGGCCCGCCGAACGGGCTGGCATGGCCGAGGCCGCGCAGCCGGATCGGCTTGCCGTCCCGGGCGCTGCGCGGAACCGTGACCTCGACCTCCCGGCCGGTTGGCAGCTTCAGGCGGCGCGTGGCCCCGGAGGCCACCTCTTCGAGGGTGACCGTAAGATCGGCCTCGATATCTTCGCCCCTGGGCGCAGGTCGCGCGGCTCCCGCACCGGCGCCCGTGCCGGCGCGGCGCATCATGTCGCCGAAGATCTCGCCGAACAGCTCGTTGGGATCGACTCCGGCGCGGCCGAACGGATCGCTGCCCGGGCGAAAACCTCCCGCTCCGCGCCTTGCGCGCACGAACTCCTCGAACCCCGCGCCCTCGAAGCCCTGGAAGCGCGGTTTGCCGTCCGCGCCGATTTCGCCGCGATCGAACTGGGCGCGCTTGTTTCCATCGCCGAGGATTTCATAAGCGGCGTTGACCTCGGCGAAGCGCTCCTTGGCCTTCGCGTCGTCGGCGTTGCGGTCCGGGTGGTGCTCCTTGGCGAGCTTGCGATAGGCCTTCTTGATATCGGCTTCGCTGGCCGAGCGCGGAACGCCGAGAACTGTGTATGGGTCGCGCATGGGCGGTGGGATGATGATCTCGAGAGAGGTTGGGCGCGCGAGGCATCGCTACCTGCGCGTGGGACTGCCCTTCAAGTGGGAAACTGTCGCCAAAATGCAACAGCCTGACGGTCAGCCCGCCACGTTACCCTAGCCGGGCTGACGCCACGGCTTCAACTCGCGTATGGTCCACTCGCCGCCGGACGGGCGGCAGGCAGAGCCCTGCAGGCGTGCGCGATCCGTCGGCGTGTGCAAGTCGGCCAGGAACGCGCGGCAGATTTCGTCGTTCTTCAGAAACGGAGCGCCAACCGGCGTGAAACGGCCACCGGCCTTGCTCTCGACGTTGTCCCATGACACCGGCGCGCCATTGCCCTGCGGATCAAGCGCCAGCGCCATGGCCCCGTGAGCGCGGCGGATGTCCTCTGGCCCGAGATGATCCGAGAGAGGCGAAGCGGTCTCGCGCGAGACCAGCGACCCTGTCGTGATGACGGTCGCCTGCGGCTCGGCCTCCGGCTGGCTTGCCAGCGGCGACACCGGCAGCACGATGGAGCAGCCGCCGAGCGACAATCCGGCACCGATCATCACGATCAGCGCGTGCAGGGGCCGTGGGCAAACAGGCACGGGAGAGCTATATCCGAGTCAACAGCCCAAAGATTACACAGCGGATGCGTTAATGAGCGGTGACTTCACCGAAGCGACCGAGCCGTTTGCCCTGTTCGATTCCTGGATGAGGGAGGCAAGCGTCTCGGAGCCGAACGACCCCAACGCCATGGCGCTCGCCACCGTGGACTCCGACGGCCTGCCCAATGTGCGCATGGTGCTGCTGAAGGGTGTCGATCCGAACGGGTTCGTGTTCTACACCAACACCGAGAGCCAGAAGGGTGCCGAGCTGACCGGCCAGGGCAAGGCTGCCGTGGTGTTTCATTGGAAGTCTCTGCGCCGGCAGGTGCGCGTGCGCGGGCCTGTGGCGCAGGTCGCTGACGCCGAGGCGGACGCATACTTCCGGTCGCGCCCGCGCGAAAGCCGCATCGGCGCCTGGGCCAGCCAGCAGTCGCGTCCGCTGGAAAGCCGATTCGCGCTGGAGAAGGCGGTTGCCATCTACGCCGCGAAATTCGCCGTCGGCGAGGTGCCCCGTCCGCCCTACTGGACCGGTTTTCGCATCCGCCCCGTCTACATGGAGTTCTGGCGCGACGGAGCCTTCAGGCTGCACGACCGCGTTGCATTCCGTCGCGCTGGACCGGACGGCGACTGGAGCCGCACCCGGCTCTATCCCTGATCCGGAACACGCAGACCGCAGTACCTATGGATGGAAAATGCCCCCATGGCCACGCCTACCTTCAACTTTCCCAAGACCGAACCCGGCAAGCGACCGGTCATGCTGCTCACCGGCGCTTCGCGCGGCATCGGCCACGCGACGGTGATGCAGTTCGCCATGGCGGGCTGGCGCATCCTGTCGTGCTCGCGACAGGCCTTTTCGGAGAAATGCCCATGGCCCTCCGGCGCAGATGACCATGTGCAGATCGACCTCGCCGACCCCGTCGACACCGAGCGCGGCATCGCCGAGATCCGCAGGCGGCTGGAGGCGGAAGGCGGCAAGCTCAACGCGCTGGTGAACAACGCCGGCATCTCGCCGAAGGGCCCCGGCGGCAAACGGCTCGGCGCGGCCGACACCTCCTTCAACGATTGGCATCGGGTGTTCCAGGTCAACTTCTTCGCGCCGATCATGCTGGCGCGCGGCCTGTTCAACGAGCTGAAGGCTGCGAAGGGCGCGATCGTGAACGTGACGTCCATTGCCGGCTCGAAGGTCCACCCCTTCGCCGGTGCAGCCTACGCCACGTCGAAGGCCGCTCTGGGTTCCCTGACCCGCGAGATGGCGTCCGATTTCGGTCCGCATGGCATCCGCGTCAACGCCATCTCGCCGGGGGAGATCGACACCTCGATCCTGTCGCCGGGCACGGACAAGATCGTCGAGAAGCTGCCGCTGCGACGGCTCGGCAAGACCGAGGAGGTGGCCAAGGCGATCTACTTCCTGTGCACCGACGCCTCTTCTTACGTCACCGGCGCGGAACTGCACATCAATGGCGGCCAGCACGTCTGATGTCGCAACCGGTGACCCTGGTGCCGTTTCCGAAGCCGCGGTTGGACGCCAGACCCGTTCTTGCGGCCTCGATCGCGGTGTTCCGGGACGATGGGCGGGTGCTGATCGCGACGCGCGCCAAGCCGCCGGCATCGGGCTTGTGGTCGCTGCCGGGCGGCAAGGTCGAGCCGGGCGAGACGCTGGAAGAAGCCGCCCTGCGCGAACTGGCGGAGGAGGTCGGCGTCAGCGCCCGCATCATCGGGTTCAACCGCCATGTCGAGATCATCCAGCGCGATCCGGTATCGGCCGATGGTCCTGACGGCGCCGGGGCGCAAGGCCGTGTCAGCCACCATTTCGTCGTGGCGAGCTTCGTCGGCGCGCTGACCGGCGGCGAGGCCCGGCCAGGGCCCGAGGCCGGCGATGTCGCCTGGGTCGATCCGGAACGGCTGGGCGGCCGGGCCACGACGCGCGAGCTCGCATCCGTGCTGCGCGACGCACGCGCGATCTGGCGGCGCGCCGCCGGCATCGCCGCCACGCCGGAGAACGGCCGATGAGACGGCGCGCGGTCAGGCTGCTGGCGGCGGCCGGGCTGATGGCCCTGATCGCGCCCGGCACGCTGGCGCAGCAGCCGCAGCGACCGCGCACCGCCCCTTCGACGCCCGAGCAGCCCGCGCCGCCGCCCGAACTGCCGCCGGCTTACGAGGGCGACATGCTCAAGCTTGCCGAGGTGATCGGCTCGCTCGCCTTCCTGTCCGAGCTGTGCGGGGCGAGCGCCGACCCCTGGCGCGAGCGCATGAGCCGCCTGATCGAGGCAGAGGGGCCCTCCCCGGCCCGACGCGAAAGGCTGGCCGGCGCCTACAACGCGGGCTTTCGCGGCTTCGCGCTGACCTATCGGCTGTGCACCGACAATGCCCGCGAGGCGATGGCGCGGCTTGGCGCAGACGGAGACCGGCTGGCGCGCGCCTTGTCGGCGCGCTTCGGCGGATGACAGGTTCATCGAAGCGGAAAACCGTGAAAAGCCGTGTGTTGCGTTAACCTTTCTTAAGAAGCGGGCTGGCGCTTTCCCGTGGCGCCGCTTATGGACGGGTCCGGGGACGTTGTATCGCCATGTCGCACCTGACCAAGAACCCGCCGCTGCTCGTCGATCGGAGCGAAGGCGACGCGCATGACCTGCGCGAGATCGCGGCCGGATATCTCGACGAGGCCTTCGCCTGCGCCCGGCATGATGGGCTCGACGATGACGCGCTCGCCCACGCCGCGCTGACGCGCGCATTGGCCGAGCTGGTCGCCATGTATGGCGAGGAGGCCACCGCCATCTTCGCGGAAACGCTGTCCGAGAAGGTCCGCAACGGTGTCTACAGCGAGACGCTGCGCCATTGAGGCCGAATGCGGCCGCAAGGCACCTCGCGAGAGGGCCTTCAACCCAGCACCATCAGGGCGACAAGGCCGACGCTGCCGACAACGATCCGCCAATAGGCGAACGGCTTGAAGCCGTAGCTGGAGACGATCGCCAGAAGCGAACGGACCACGATGAGCCCCGAGACGAACGCGGCCACGAAGCCGATCGCCACCAGCAGGACCCCGTCGGCGGTAAGGTTCCTGTGATTCTTCAGCAGATCGAAGGCGAAGGCGCCGGCCATGGTCGGCATCGCCAGAAAGAAGGAAAATTCGGCAGCAGCCCGCTTCGATGCGCCGAGCAGCATGGCGCCGACGATCGTGGCGCCCGAGCGCGATACGCCCGGTACCATGGCGAGGCACTGGAACAGTCCGATCCGCACGCAGGTCGACAGCGAGAAGGCGGTGGCGTCGTCGTGCCGAACCTCGAGATCGAGGTCGTCCACCACGAGCAGGATCAACCCGCCCGCGATCAGCGTGCAGCAGACGACGAACGGGTTGAACAGCACGCCCTTGATGAAGCCGTGCGCCAGCGCCCCGATGAGGGCGGCCGGAAGGAAGGCGATGAGCACGCCCAGCACGAACCGGCGGGACTGCGCGCTGGTCGGCAGGCTCGTCGCGATCGACCAGAGCTTGCCGAAATACACCGAGAGGATGGCGAGGATCGCTCCGAGCTGGATCAGCACGGCGAAGGTCTTGCCGAACTGCTCGTCGCCGAGACCCAAGAAGTGCTCCAGCAGCAGCAGATGGCCCGTGGACGAAACCGGGATGAATTCCGTCAGGCCTTCGACGAAGCCAAGGACAAGCGCCTTCAGATAGTCCATGCGCTGCCCTCCAGCCGCCCCATGCCGCGCCGACGCTAGCGAATCGACCGATTCGGGTTGTGGGCACGCGCCACCGGTTCTATACGCGCAGCCCGACGCCGCAACCAGCGTTCGCGACGCGCGGGAGCCGGATCGATGGCCCCGCGCGCCTTTCCATGTCCCCCGCCGCCCGCGAAAGCGCCATGCCCACGCTCATTCACGCCGCCTTCTGCCCGCACTCCCGCTTCATCCGGCTGGCCATGGCCGAAATGGGCATGGAGGCCGAATTCCAGGAGGAGCGGCCGTGGGAACGCCGGCGCGATTTCCTCGTGCTCAACCCGGCCGGCGAGACGCCCGTTCTGGTCGAGGAGGGCAGCTTCGCCGTCCCTGGCGCCGATGTCATCGCCGAGTATCTCGACGAGACGCGCGGGCTGGCGCTGGCCGACCGCCGGCTGCTGCCGGAACCGCCTGCCGAGCGCGTCGAGGTGCGCCGGCTTGCCGGCTGGTTCAACCGGAAGTTCTTTGCCGAGGTGTCGCAGCCACTCGTGCTGGAGAAGATTTCCAAGCGCTTCATGAGGCCGGAGGACGGCGGAGGCCCGCCCGACATGGGCGTCATCCGCGCCGCGCGCGCCAATGTGCGCTATCACCTCGACTACATCGGCTGGCTGACACAACGTCGCAAGTGGCTGGCCGGCGATCGGATGAGCTATGCCGATCTGGCCGCGGCGGCGCATATTTCCTGCGTCGACTATCTCGGCGATCTGCCCTGGGACGAGCATGAGGGCGCCCGTGCATGGTATGCGAAGATGAAGTCGCGGCCGAGCTTCCGGCCCCTGCTGGCGGAGCGCGTGGCCGGCATGGCGCCCGCGGCCGTCTACGACAATCTCGACTTCTGACGCCCGAGGCCCTGAAGGCGCGGCTCGCAGCGCGGGCCATGGCAGAGGGCTTCGCGGCCTGTCGCGTCACCACCCCGGATGGGGCCGCCGCAGCAGGGCAGCGGCTGGCGGCCTGGCTGCAAGCCGGCCACCATGGCACGATGGCGTGGATGGCGGACAGGCAGGGATGGCGCGCCTCGCCGGCCGCGCTGTGGCCGCAGGCACGCAGCGTCATCCTGCTCGGCATGAGCTATGCGCCGCCGCATGATCCGCTTCTGAGCCTGACGCACCGCGACCGTGGCGCGGTGTCGGTCTATGCCGCGCGGCGCGACTATCACGATGTCATCAAGGGCAAGCTCAAGACGGTCGCCGGCGTGCTGGCTGCGCAGGGCCACGGCGTGAAGGTGTTCGTCGACACCGCGCCACTGATGGAGAAACCGCTGGCCGAGGCCGCCGGCCTCGGCTGGCAGGGCAAGCACACGGTGCTGGTCTCGCGTGAGCATGGCTCGTGGCTGTTCCTCGGCGCCATCCTGACAACGGCGCAGCTGCCCGTCGACGCGCCCGAGAGCGACCATTGCGGCTCCTGCCGGCGCTGCCTCGACATATGCCCGACCGCAGCCTTCCCCCAGCCCTACATCCTCGATGCACGGCGCTGCATCGCCTACCTCACCATCGAGCACGCGGGGCCCATAGACCCCATGCTTCGCGAGGCTATCGGCAACCGCATCTTCGGCTGCGACGACTGCCTTGCCGTCTGCCCGTGGAACAAGTTCGCAGGCACGGCGAAGGACATGCGCCTGTCGCTGCGCGACGATCTGATCGACCGTCCGCTTGACGAGCTGGCGGCGCTGGATGACGCCGCCTTTCGCGCGCTCTTTGCCGGCACGCCCGTCAAGCGCACCGGGCGGGATCGTTTCCTGCGCAATGTGCTGATCGCCATCGGCAACAGCGGCGAGCCGCGCCTCGCCCCTGCAGCGCTTGCGCGGCTGGATGATGCCAGTCCGCTGGTTCGCGCCATGGCCGTGTGGGCGCTCTCCCGGATCGCGCCCGAGGCGCTGGCGACAGGCGCTGGCCGCATTGCCGCGGAAACCGATCGGGACGTGTTGGCCGAATGGCATCGGGCCGGCTTTTCGCGGCAAGGGGTGGAGCCATGAAACAGCTCATGCGGCTGGTGGTGCTCGGCCTCGGCTACGCCGCCGAGGCCTTTGTCCGGCAAGGCGCATCGCGCTTCTCCCACGTCACCGCGACGGTGCGCGATCCGGCCCGCGCCGCCGCATTGAGCCGGTCAGGATTGAGCGTGCTGCCCTTCAGCGGGGCGGGCAGCGATCCTGGCGCGCTCGCGGCGCTGAAGGCTGCGATTGCGGATGCCGATGCGTTGCTGGTCTCGATCCCAGCCGAGGATGGCGGCGATCCGGCCCTGCCCGTCCTCGAGGACACCGTTCGCTCCGCACCCGCACTGGCCTGGATCGGCTATCTCTCGACGGTCGGCGTCTATGGAGACCATCAGGGCGCGACGGTCGACGAAACGGCCGCACTCAACGCCACCAGCCGGCGCAGCCTCAACCGCATTGCAGCGGAGCAGCGGTGGCTTGCACTGGGCGCGCACATCTTCCGCCTCGCCGGCATCTACGGGCCGGGACGCAACCCGCTGGTCGGATTGCGTCAGGGCCGGGCTCGGCGGATCGTCAAGCCCGGCCAGGTCTTCAGCCGCATCCATGTCGAGGACATCGCCGGCGTGTGCCTCGCCTCTCTCGATCGGCCGAATCCCGGGGCGATCTACAATGTCGCCGACGACGAGCCGGCGCCTGCGCCGGACGTGATCGCCTATGCCGCCGGCCTGCTCGGCATCGAACCACCCCCGGAGGAGCCCTTCGAGACCGCCGACATGACGCCGATGGCGCGCTCTTTCTTTCTCGACAGCCGCCGCATCGACAACAGCCGGGTGCGACACGAACTCGGCTACAGGTTCCGGTATCCGACCTATCGCGAAGGCCTCACCGCCCTGCATGCGGGCGGAGACGGTCGCTAGACCCGATCAGGCCGCGTAGCGTTGGCCCTCGGCCCCGTAGTAATCGACATACCGGGGGTCGATGCGCGACACCGGCAACACGACCAGCACATCGGTGGTATTGAACTGCCGATCGATCACCGCGCCATCGCCGATCAGGGCGCCGATGCGCAGGTAGCCCTTCAGCAGGGGCGGCAGACGCTTCAGCGCCGCCTTGGCGTCGAGCGCCAGCACGGCGCCCTCTCCCATCGCCACCTTGCGCGCAGCGTGGGCGCCGGCGGCCCACTCGCCTGTCGCAGGCGCGGCCTCTCGCAGGTATGCGAGCAATCCCGCCAGCGCGACCGGATCGGTGCCCTCGAGGCTGGCGCAGCCGAACATCACGTCGATGCGGTGATGGCGGACATAGGCCCAGATGCCGTGCCAGAGCAGCTCGACGGTCTTCTTCGTGCGGTATTCCTTGAGAACACAGGAACGCCCCAGCTCGAGGAAGCGCTTGCCAGGATGGCGGGCGACCAGCGGGGCGATATCGAATTCGCCCTGCGTGTAGAAGCCTGTGGCGCGGGCACGGTCCTGCCTGAGCAACCGGTACGTGCCGACGACCATCGGCCGCGGCATCCGGCCGGGGCGGATGTCCAGCCTCTGGGTGTCGACCACGATCAGATGGTCGCAGCCGGCGTCGAAGGCATCGATGTCGCGACGCAGCAGCTTGCAGCGGGCATTGGGCAGCGACGCCATCTCCCCGTAGAAGACCTGATAGCGCAGCCTTTTGGCGCGCCGGACCTCGCGCGCCGTGCGCGCGAGCCTGAGCTCCAGAGACTCGCCTGTCCCTTACACACAGCTGACGCTCCCGGCGATGTACCCGGTGTA
>CAZDUL010000186.1:0-5079 GCA_964508635.1 uncultured Allobosea sp.
GGGTGATGACATTCATCGAGCGGTCGGCCATGTCCCAGGTCACGAGTGCGATGCCGTCGGCGTCGACCTCGAAGCGGAAATTGGTCAGGTTCATTGGTCTTGTCCTTCCCTCGGCTCAGACGCGCTCGATGATGGTCGCGACGCCCATGCCGGCGGCGACGCACATCGTGATCAGCGCGGTCTGCTTGCCTGTGCGTTCCAGTTCGTCGAGCGCGGTGCCGAGAACCATGGCACCCGTCGCACCGAGCGGATGGCCCATGGCGATGGCGCCGCCATTGACGTTGAGGCGCTCCGGGTCGATCTCGAAGGCCTGCTGGTAGCGCAGCACCACCGACGCGAACGCCTCGTTGACCTCGAACAGGTCGATGTCCTTGAGGCTCATTTTCGCCCTTTTCAGCACCAGTTCGGTCACGTCGATGGGGCCGGTGAGCATCAATGCGAGGTCCGAGCCCGTGGTGGCGAAGGCCCTGATGCGGGCGCGCGGTTTCAGGCCTGCCGCCTTGCCGGCTTCTGCATGGCCGACCAGCACGGCCGCCGCGCCATCGACGATGCCGGACGAGTTGCCGGCATGGTGCACATGATCGACGAACTCCACATCCGGATGCGCGTAGGTCGCCACCGCGTCGAAGCCGCCCTGCTCGCCCATCATGGCGAAGGATGGCTTGAGCTGCGCCAGCGACTGCATGTTGGTGTCCGGGCGGATGGTTTCGTCGCGGGCGAGGATGGTCAGCCCGTTGATGTCCTTGACCGGGATGACCGACTTCGCGAAGCGGCCGTCTTCCCAGGCGGCATGGGCCCGCTTGTGCGACTGGACGGCGTAGGCGTCGACGTCATCGCGCGAGAACCCGAACTTCTTTGCGATCAGATCCGCCGCCACGCCCTGCGGCATGAAAAAGGTGTCGATGGCGACGGAAGGGTCGACCGCGATGCCGAAGCCGGAGGCGCCCATGCCGACCCGGCTCATGCTCTCGACGCCGCCGCCGATGGCCATGTCCTTCTGTCCGCTCATCACCTGCGCGGCCGCAAGGTTCACCGCATCGAGCCCGGATGCGCAGAACCGGTTGATCTGCACGCCGGGAACCGTCTTCCCGAGCCCGGCCTTCAGCGCCACCGTGCGGGCGATGTCGGCTCCGGCCTCGCCGACGGGATCGACGCAGCCGAACACCACGTCCTCGACCGAGCCCTCGCCGAGCCCGTTGCGCGCCATGAGCGCCTTCAGGACCTGCGTTCCGAGTTCGATGGCGGTCACCTCGTGCAAGGACCCGTCGGCCTTGCCCTTGCCGCGCGGCGTGCGCACATGGTCGTAGATGTAGGCCTCGGTCATTCGGGGGTCCTCCGTGATGTTCGGGCTGTCGCGATCCGGCGGTCGGCTTGGGGACAATGAAGGCCGCCGGCGGATCGCCGACGGCCTCTGATCAGAACTGGTCCGCCGTGAAGGCCATCGTCGCATCCGCGCCGGTCTGGATGCGGGCGAGGTGAGCGGCCGTTTCGGGCAGGGCCCGCTCCATGAAGAATCTGGCCGTGACCAGCTTGGCGTTCATCCGATCCGTGGCTCCGTTGGCGCCTGCCTTCAGCTTCTGCTGCGCGGTCTTCGCCATCTTCGCGTGCATGTAGCCGAGCGCCACCAGGCCGAACAGATGCATGTAGTCGTGCGCGCCGGCCCCGGCGTTGTTCGGTTTTGCCATGGCATTCTGCATGAACCACATCGTTGCCTGCTGCAGGTGCTGCAGCGCGGTCCCCAGCGGCACGACGAAGGGTTTCATGGCTTCTTCGCCGGCGTGCTCCTGGCAGAACGTTCCAACCTCGTTGAAGAAACCCATCACCGCCCGTCCGCCATCGCGGCCGAGCTTGCGGCCGACGAGGTCCATCGCCTGAACGCCGTTGGCGCCCTCGTAGATCATGGCGATGCGGGCATCGCGCACGAACTGGCTCATGCCCCATTCCTCGATATAGCCATGGCCACCGAACATCTGCTGCGCCTTCACCGTGTTGTCGAAGCCGATATCGGTGAGCACGCCTTTGATGACGGGCGTCATCAGGCCCATGTGATCGTCGGCCTGTTGCCGGGCGGCGGCGTCATCCGAGCGGTGCGCCACATCGGCCTTCAGCGCGGTCCACAACACCAGCGCGCGCGCCGCCTCGTTGAAGGCGCGGATCGACATGAGGTTGCGACGCACATCCGGGTGGACGAGCAGCGTGTCGGCCGGCTTGTCGGGCTCCTGCGCGCCGGTCAGCGCGCGTCCCTGACGGCGCTCCCTGGCGTAGGCGACCGCGTTCTGATAGGCGATCTCCGACTGGCCGAGCCCCTGGATGCCGACCGCCAGCCTCGCCTCGTTCATCATCACGAACATCGCATTGAGGCCCTTGTTTTCCGTGCCGATGAGCCAGCCGGTCGCGCCATCGTAGTTCATCACGCAGGTGGCGTTGCCATGAATGCCCATCTTGTGCTCGATCGAGCCGCAGGACACGCCGTTCCTTGCGCCGAGCGAGCCATCGGGGTTCACGAGGAACTTCGGCACGACGAACAGCGAGATTCCCTTGGTGCCGGCCGGCGCCCCTTCGATGCGGGCGAGAACGAGGTGGATGATGTTCTCGGCCATGTCGTGTTCGCCGGCCGAAATGAAGATCTTCGTGCCGGTGATGGCATAGGAGCCGTCGCCATTCGGCACGGCCCTGGTCTTGAGCAGGCCCAGATCCGTGCCGCAATGCGGCTCCGTCAGGTTCATCGTGCCTGTCCAGCGGCCGGCGACCATGTTTGGCAGATAGAGCTTCTTCTGCTCCTCGCTGGCGTGCACGAGCATCGCCGCGACTGCGCCCTGGGTGAGGCCCGGATACATGCCGAGCGCCAGGTTCGCCGAGGAGACGAACTCCTGCATCACCGAGTTCAGGGTCGACGGCAGGCCCTGGCCGCCGAACTCCACCGGAGCGGACAGGCCCAGCCAGCCGCCCTCGCAATACGCCTTGTAGGCTTCCCTGAATCCTTTTGGCGTGGTGACCCGGCCATCGGCGTGGCGGGTGCAGCCCTCCTTGTCCCCCGACAGGTTGAGCGGGTGCAGCGCCTCCTCGCACAGCTTCGCGCCCTCACCGAGGATCGCCTCGATCATGTCGGGTGTCGTGTCCTCGAAGCCCGGCAGATTGTTGTAACGGTCGATCCGGAAGACGTCGTTCAGCAGAAACAGCACATCCTCGACCGGGGCCTTGTAGACCGGCATGGCTCTCTCCCTCTCCCTGCGCAGGCGTTTCAAGGTCCGCCCAATGTGATGCGATGATGGCGCAGAACCGACGCCGCCGCATGCGATAGTTCATATATAAACTATTTTTCGCTCCATTCAACTGCTGTGGCTGCGGAACGACCTGTTTCGCAGGGGCATGGGCGTGCGCGGCCATGCGAAAAACCCGCCTGGCAGGACCGGGCGGGCCGCAGGAAAAAATCAGGCGGTAGACCGGGAGACGGGTGGGGGCAGCCCGCGACGCGGGCGCGGGCCTGACCTCTCGCAACCTGCGTGCTCAGCCCTTCTGCCCGTTCAACCGCGCGGCGCGCCGATCCTCGAGCTCGGCGATGGCCGACTGGATATCCGCCAGCTGCGTGCGCAGCAGCTTCAGTTGATCGTCGATCTGCGCGACCGAGAGGTTCAGAACCGAGCGGTCATCCTCGCTCTGTGCGATCATCTGGCGGATCTCGGTGAGCGTGAAGCCGAGCTTCTTGCCTTTCAGGATCACTGCGAGGCGGGCCCGGTCCTTCGCTGAATAGTAGCGGTTCATCCCCTCGCGGCGCGGCGACAGCAGGCCGCGCGCCTCGTAGAACCGCAGCGTGCGAAGCGTCACGTCGAATTCGCGGGCGAGGTCGCCGATGGTGACCCAATCGGAGCCGCTGGCATTGATATCATCGATCGAGCTGGATGCGGAGCCGTGGAACATGGTCGCTTCGCTCATTTTCACCCTCTCGTGGCCGTCGCATGGCAACACTCGGACCAACCGCTGCACCAGTGAGGATGACGAGCTACCAGCCGGATGCGGCAAGTGGACGTTAAGGCCGCCATGTCATCCCCCACGTAACGGTTAAGGCCTAAACTGTCCATCGCCTTCGTTGCTGCAGACCCCGCAAGACTTGCGGACTTGCGCCCCAGGCGCTCTCGCGAGGCGCGCACGCCGCAGACGCGAGGATACGGAATGGTTCAGAATGTAACGCACCTTAACCATGCGTTTACCCTGAGCGGAAAAATTTGCCGGGCCTGGCACCGTGCTGCCGTCACCTCGCGGTGATTCGCAACGGGGCCGGCCGACGGGTTGCGCGATCTGGGGCGGCTTCCTGGCGGTCGATGCGGTGGAGCCCCTCGCGAGCGATGCATGGCCCAAAGTCTTCCCTGGAGTGTCAAGGGCATCGATCCGGACACACGCGAGGCCGCACGCGAAGCCGCGCGCCGCGCCGGCATGACCATCGGCGAGTGGCTCGACCATATCATCCGCGAAGAAGCCGGTCGCGCCGCCTGCGACGAGGACGAGGTGCCGCGCCGTCCTTCGACCGGAGCAAGCAATACCCCGCCCGATGACCCTGACGCGCTGCAGGAACGATTGAAGCGCTTGTCGCGCCCCGATGCAGGCCCAGCCGTTTCTCGTGCTGCGTTGCGTCGCGCCGAACGTCCCGAGTCGTCCGGGCGTGACGACGCCGCTCTGCGCGCACTGGTGATGCATGCGGAACGCCTCGATGCCCGTTCCCGCGCCGCAGAGGAGCGTACCGCCAGCGCGCTGGAGTCGATTGTCTCCTGGATCGAGAAGGCCGAGGGTCGGATGGCGCACGCCGAGCGCGCTGCCGCCGAGCGGCAGGAACGCACGGCCAGCGTGATCGCGGAGGCGATCAAGACCGTCAGTTCCCGCGTCGCGCAGGTCGAGCAGGCAGCGGCAGAGCGGCTGGCCCGCGCCGCCCCCGCAGCCATGGCGCAGCCGCTTGCCGCAAACGCCCGCGCTTCCGCACCCACCCAGCGCCCGGCGCTGTCCCCGGAGCGCCTTCCGGCCCCCGGGCCCGAAACCCGCCATCGCCAGCGCCACCTGGAACGCGGCCATGATGAGCCTGGCCGACGG
>CAZDUL010000187.1:0-5154 GCA_964508635.1 uncultured Allobosea sp.
GACCGCGGGCACCTATGCCGGGGTGGGCGATGGCGCGACCGCCCGGCCCGGGGTCCCCCTCGGCAAGGGAGCGCGGATCGGCGCCGGCGCGGTGGTGCGCAGGGATGGGCCCGCCTGGACGGTCGCCGGCGGCGTGCCGGAACGGCCGATCCGCGAGGGCTTCAGCGCCGCCATCGGAGCCAGGCGCGAGGCGCCGGTGATCCCAGTCCCACCAGGCCAGCGCCTCGAGCCTGGCTCCGATGGCGGCGCTGAAGCGCTCGCGGATCGGCCGTGCCGGAACGCCGCCGACGATCGTCCAGGCGGGCACATCCCTGCTCACCACCGCGCCGGCGCCGATCACCGCTCCGTTGCCGATGGTGACGCCGGGCAGGACGGTCGCGCCATGGCCGATCCAGACATCGTGGCCGATGGTCACCGCATGATCGCGCCGCCAGTCGAAGAAGCTCTCCTCCCGGTCGGCATCGGGCCAGTAGTCGTTGGCGCGGTAGGTGAAATGGTGCAGCGTCGCGCGCCAGACCGGATGGTTCGTGGCATTGAGGCGCACATGGCTGGCGATGTTGACGAACTTGCCGATGCGCGTGGCCCAGACCTCGCATTCGCGCATCATGTAGGAATAGTCGCCCACGCTGCTCTCGCTCACTGCGCAGCGTTCGGCAATCTCGACATAGCGGCCGAGCTGCGAGCCCGTGACCACGGCGCTCGGCGCAACCAGCGGGCTCTCCCCGAGCCGGGTCTGGCGGGGGGCTTCGGCGCGGCGGATTTCGGGGCTGGTCGCTTCGGCGCTCATGCTGCGGCCTTCGCGGCGTAGGCGGAGATGTCGACGATGCGGTCCGCCACCTGGCTGCGCACATCCTCGTCGTGGAAGATGCCGACGAAGGCCGATCCGCTCGCCTTGCGTTCGCGGATCAGCGCCACCACCGCCGCGCGGTTGGCCGCATCGAGCGAGGCGGTCGGTTCGTCGAGGATCAGGATCGTGTGTTCGCCCGCGAAGCCCCGGGCGATGTTGACGCGCTGCTGCTCGCCGCCGGAAAAGGTGGCCGGCGGCAGCCGCCACAGCCGCTCGGGCAGGTTGAGCCGGGACAACAGGCCCGCGGCGCGCTGCTCGGCGGCTTCGCGCGACAGGCCCGCGGCCAGCGCCGGCTCGGCCACGATGTCGAGCGCCGCGACGCGCGGGATGACGCGCAGGAACTGGCTGACATAGCCCAGGGTGCGGCGCCGCACCGCGAGCACCTGGCGCGGCTCGGCGCTGACGATGTCGACCATCTCGGCGCCATGGCGGACGCGGATATGGCCGGCGCCCGCGAGGTAGTTGCCGTAGAGCATCTTCAGCACGGAGGACTTGCCCGCGCCCGACGGCCCGCCGAGCACCACGCATTCGCCGGCGCTCACCTCGAAGGACAGACCCTCGATCACCGGCAGGCGCTGCCCGCCATGCAGATGCAGGGTGAAGCCCTTGGCGATGCCCTCGACCGACAGGGCGATCGGGTTGGACAGATGGGTCATGCCGTGATCCTCACGCCGCCAGCACCGAGGACACCAGAAGCTGCGTGTAGGGCGCCTGCGGGTCGTCCAGCACCCGGTCCGTCAGGCCCGCCTCGATGACATGCCCGTCCTTCATGACAAGGATGCGATGCGACAGAAGCCGCGCCACGGCCAGATCGTGCGTCACCAGCACCACGGCGAGGCCGAGATCCGCCACCAGCCCGCGGATCAGGTCGAGCAGCCGCGCCTGCACGGAGACGTCCAGTCCGCCGGTCGGTTCGTCCATGAAGACAAGACGCGGCCTCGTCACGAGGTTGCGCGCGATCTGCAGGCGCTGGCGCATGCCGCCCGAATAGGTCCTTGGCGGGTCGTCGATGCGCGCCGTGTCGATCTCGACCCGGGTCAGCCAGTCGCGCGCGGTCTGGCGGATGTTGCCATAATGGCGGTCCCCCACCGCCATCAGCCGCTCGCCGATATTGCCGCCGGCCGAGACGTTCATGCGCAAACCCTGCGCTGCGTCCTGGTGCACGAATCCCCAGTCGGTGCGCATCAGCAGGCGCCGCTCCGGCTCGGACAGCGCATCGAGCGCCCGCGTCGCGCCATCGCGCATGCGGTAGCAGACCGTGCCCTGGTCGGGCTTCAACCGGCCCGACAGCATGTTCAGCAGGGTCGACTTGCCGGAGCCGGACTCCCCGACGATGGCCAGAACCTCGCCCTCGTCGAGGGACAGCGAGACATGGCGCACGGCCGGCCGGCCGCCATAGCTCCTGGCGAGGCCTGTCGCGGCGAGAAGCGGCGCGCTCATTCGGCCGCCTCCCGTTCGGCGGACGGCTGTCCCGGGAACTCGCCCGGAAGCTCGCCCGGGACGTCGCCCCTGTGTCCCTGCGCGCGCCGGCTCTCGCAGTAGTCCGTGTCCGAGCAGACGAACATCCGCCCGCCCCGGTCGTCGATCACCACCTCGTCGAGATAGGAGTCGGTCGCGCCGCACAGCGCGCATGGGTGGTCGAACTTGGTGCGCCGGAAGGGGTGATCCTCGAAATCGAGGCTCACCACCTGCGAATGGGGCGGGATCGCATAGATGCGCTTTTCGCGGCCTGCGCCGAACAGCTGCAGCGCGGCGCAATCGTTCATCTTGGGGTTGTCGAACTTCGGGATGGGGGAGGGATCCATCACATAGCGCCCCTCCACCTTCACCGGATAGGCGTAGGTCGTGGCGATGTGGCCGTGCCGGCTGATGTCCTCGTAGAGCTTGACGTGCATGAGCCCGTATTCCTCGAGCGCGTGCATGGTGCGCGTCTCGGTTTCGCGCGGCTCGAGGAACCGCAAGGGCTCGGGGATCGGCACCTGATAGACGAGGATCTGGCCCTCCTTCAGCGGCTCCTCCGGGATGCGGTGGCGGGTCTGGATGACGCTCGCCTCGGCTGTCGCCGTGGTGGTGGCCACGCCGGCGGTCCTTTCGAAGAAGCTGCGGATCGACACCGCATTGGTGGTGTCGTCGGCGCCCTGGTCGATCACCTTGAGCACGTCGTCGGGGCCGAGGATCGCGGCCGTCACCTGCACGCCGCCGGTGCCCCATCCATAGGGCATCGGCATCTCGCGGCTAGCGAAGGGAACCTGATAGCCCGGTATGGCGATGGCCTTCAGGATCGCCCGGCGGATCATCCGCTTCGTCTGCTCGTCCAGATAGGCGAAATTGTAGGGCTGGTCCGTCATTCGGCGGCCTCCTGAGGCAGGCTGCGGCGCGCCTGTTCGGCCCGGATCTGGCGGATGAGGGCGAGTTCGGCCTGGAAATCGACGTAGTGCGGCAGCTTCAGGTGCTCGACGAAGCCGGTGGCCTGCACGTTGTCCGAGTGCGAAAGCACGAACTCCTCGTCCTGCGCCGGGCCTTTCAGCTCCTCGCCGAGCTCCCCGGCGCGCAGCGCGCGATCGACCAGCGCCATCGACATCGCCTTGCGCTCGCCATGGCCGAAGACGAGGCCGTAGCCGCGCGTGAAGCGCGCCGGCTCGTCGCCATGACCCTTGAACTGGTTGACCATCTGGCACTCGGTGACGGTGATCTCGCCGAGCGGCACGGCGAAGCCCAGATCCTCGACGAACAGCTCGACCTCGACCTCTCCAAGACGTATTTCGCCGGCAAAAGGGTGCGAGCGCCCGTAGCCCCGCTGCGTGGAGTAGCCGAGCGCGAGCAGGAAGCCCTCGTCGCCGCGCGCCAGGTTCTGCAGACGCAAGGCCCGGTCCGCCGGGAAATCCAGCGGCTCGCGGGTGAGGTCGCTGATCGGGCCGCCCTCCTCTCCGGCGGGGTTGCGTTCGATCAGGTCTTCCGCTCCGATGATGTCGGTCACGCGCGGCCAGGCCTGATCGCCCTCGAAGGGCGCGGTCGCGGGCGCCTCCGGCTCATCGCCCTCGGCGAGCAGCGCGAAATCGAGCAGGCGATGGGTGTAGTCGAAGGTCGGGCCCAGAACCTGCCCGCCCGGCAGATCCTTGTAGGTGGCGGAGATGCGCCGCCTGACTGTCATCGCCGCGGTATCGACCGGCTCCGTGAAGCCGAAGCGCGGCAGCGTGGTGCGGTAGGCGCGGATCAGGAAGATCGCCTCGATCAGGTCGCCCCGCGCCTGCTTGATCGCCAGCGCCGCCAGCTCCCGATCGTAGAGCGAGCCCTCGGCCATGACGCGATCGACCGCGAGCTGCAGCTGCTCCGCGATCTGCGCCGCCGTGACTTCGGGAACGGCGCGGTCGCCCCGGCGCTTGTCCGCCAGCAGCCGGTGCGCGTTCCGGATGGCGCGCTCGCCCCCCTTCACCGCCACATACATCAGCGCGCCTCCACGATCCGGGTCGAGCGCGGCAGCGCCATGAGCTCGGCCCCGCAGGCGAAGATCAGGTCCACGCCGAGCGGAAAGCGCTGCCGGTTGGCCTGGGCCTGCGCCACGAAACCGGCAGGCAGCCCTGCGGGCGCGACGCGATGCGTGGCCGCGATGCCGGGCCCGGCGAGCGTCAGCGCGGGGCCATCCGTCAGCGACGGGCATTGCACGACGACGGTCGCGCCGCGATCCGGATAGGCCGGCGTGCCGGGATTGAAGGCGTCGAGATCAAGTTCGTCGGCTTCGACCAGCGCGGGCCGATGAGGCGGCCTTCGCGCTGTCAGGCGCGCATCGGTGTGGAAGCGAAGCCAGGCGGCACAGTCGCGCAGTCGCGGCGACAGCCACAGGCCGGTCTCGAAGTCGCACAGCGTCACCAGCGCGGCGGCGGCGGACGGCGCCAACATGGCCGGCGCGTCCACAGGGACATCGATGCGGACGATCTGCCCCGGCCGGGCCATCGCCTCCATAATGCGCCGAAACGCCCGCTGGGAGCGGATCGCGGGGCTGTCGGGGGCGTGGAGGGGCGCGCTCATGCCGGATCTCCGCGCACCAGGGTGAAGAAATCGACGCGCGTGGCGGCCGTCTCGGCCATCGTGCGGGCCTTCTCCGTGGCCAGCCGCGCCGCCACCGGCTCCAGCACCCCGCGGACTACGGCGCCGCGTTCGGCCTCGATCTGCCAGAGGGCATCGAGGATCGCCGCGGCCCGGGCCTTCGCCCGGTCACGACCGAGCGAGAAGCCAGACCCCCGCTGGCCCCCCTCCAGTTCGACCCCGGCGCGGGTGAGGCTGGCCCCGCCCACGTCACCCCGCGCCCC
>CAZDUL010000188.1:0-6680 GCA_964508635.1 uncultured Allobosea sp.
TTTGGGGCTGCGGCACCGGCCCGCGTCACCAGGGGCTGAAGGCCATGCTCGCCTAGCAGCTCGCCCAGTGCGGCGGCGGTGGTGCCACCTGGCGCGGGGACGTTCTGGCGCAGCGTCGCAGGCGAAAGCTCGGCCTGACGCAGCAACTCCCCCGACCCTTCGACGGTGGCGCGGGCCAGGCGCATCGCGGTGTCCGCCGGCAGTCCCGCCGCGACGCCCGCCTGCGCCAGGCACTCGACCAGCAGGAAGACATAGGCCGGACCGGACCCTGACACCGCCGTCACCGCATCGATAAGGGTCTCGTCAGGCACCCATTCCACCTGGCCGATGCCTTGCAGCAGGGTCGTGGTCATCGACCGCTGCGCCGGACGGACGGCGGGGCTTGCCGCTACGCCGGTGATGCCGCGGCGCACGGCGGCCGGCAGGTTCGGCATGGCCCGCACGAAGGCGCTGGCACGCGGCGCGCGCGCGGCGAGGTTGGCGATGGTCTTGCCGGCGAGAATGGAGAGCACCAGCGTGTCGGGGCCAGCCAGCGCGGAAAGATTGCCGGCCGCCGCATCGAGCATCTGCGGCTTGATGCCGAGAACCAGCGCCTGCGGCTCGGCGACATCGGTGATTGGCGGATTGAGACGGAAGCGATGCTTAACCGCGAGCGACCGGAGGACATCGCTCGGCTGCGGATCGAGCACGGTCAACGCATCGGGATCGAGGCCGCCACCAAGCCATCCCTCCAGCATGGCGCCGCCCATCTTGCCGGCCCCCATCAGGACGAGCGAGCGGGGATATGTCTGTGGCATGGCGAGCGCTCCGGTTGCGAGCGCCCGCTTTCGCGCATCGGGCGGGGCGAAATCAAGCCCGACCCGAGCCCGCCGGGATGTCAGGCGTGCCCGACCGTCTCCATCATGGCGTTGGCCAGCGCGTCCTTTGCCGTCTGACCGGCCCACTGCACGAACTGGAAGGCCTGGAAGTGCCGCTCGCAGGTGTCGACTCCGGCCTTGATCAGCGTCGCGACCTGCTCGTCGGTCGGCTCGACACCGCCGGAGAGCAGCAGCGCGTGGCGGAACATGACCACGTTGTCGGCGGACCAGAGATCGAAATGACCGAGCCAGAGCTGCTCGTTGATCATCGCGATCAACGACACGATGTCGGCGCGGCGGCGTTCGCTCACCTTCAGATCGAAGGCGCAGGCGATGTGCAACGCCTCCATCGGCTCCAGCCAGGTGACGGCGACGTGGTAGTCGGCCCATTGCCCGGCGACGATGACGGAAATCTCCTCATCGCCATCGCGGTCGAAGGACCAGTTGTTCAGCGAAGCGAGGCGCTCGACGACATCGAGCGGGTGAAAAGACCGTTCGGTCTCGGAATCGAGGTCCAACATGCCGGAAACCAGCTCTCCAATGCGCGGAACTGTCAGATCGGAACGCGGGCGAACACGTCAGGAGACAGGATGCGACGCGACGCAGATGGCCCTTCGGCCACCATCCGGATCGGCCTTCGCAGCCGTCCGAATCACCTCTCCCACCGACCTTAGCCCAGGCGAGTCACGCAGCCCAAGCGCATGCGATGTGGTGGTTCATTCCTTTGCCGGCGGCAATGCGTCGAACGATTCGTCCACAGCACTCGGCTGTGGAGGACGCTCCGGTCGCGCCCGCCTCAGGCCAGCGCGATGGCCGAAACAAGGCGGCCGTAATCGGGCTCGCCACGGTGGGTCGCGCGCCGGTAGCTGTAGAACCGCTGTTCGTCGCCATAGGTGCACAACGCGAGATCGTTCGCCGCTGCCACCCCGGCGCGGGCCAGCCGCATCACGATGAAGGCAGGCAGATCGAACATGGCATGGCCCTCCCGCGTCGAGGACGAGAGGTAGCGCACCCAGCCGGCCTCGATGCCGACGAGCCGCTCGACGAATTCGGGCCCGACCTCGTAGGCGTTGCGGCTGATCGTGGGGCCGAGCGTCGCAACGATACGCCCGCGCCGGGCACCCAGCCCTTCCATGGCGTCGACGGTTGCCTCGATCACGCCGCCGATCGCCCCTTTCCAGCCTGCATGGGCGGCGCCGATCACCCGCGCATCGGGGTCCGCGAACAGAATGGGCCCGCAATCGGCCGTCAGCACGCCGAGCGCCACGCCCGGCGTCGCGGTCACCATGGCGTCGGCGCGCGGGCGCTCGTCGCCCGGCCACGGGCCATCGACCACGACAACATCGGGCGAATGCACCTGATGGACGCTGACGAGATGGGCCACGCCGAGACGGGCCGCCATGCGCTGGCGGTTCTCCAGCACCGCATCACGGGCGTCGGCAGAACCCAGCCCGCCGTTGAGGGAGGCATACAGCCCCTGCGAGACGCCGCCGTCGCGCGTGAAGAATGCGTGGGCCATGCCGGGCAGGCTCTGGAGATGGCTGCAGGTGATCAGCATCGGTCGCACCTCCATCGATCTGCGTCTTCGCAAGGCGACAGGTCGCGCAGGCCGGCCCATGCGGTCAAGCGCCCCGCTCACGAAAAACCCGGAACAGGCGGCGCATCCGTCCCGGTGAAGGCCAGCGCCTTGAACAGCTCGCCCATGCCGCGTCTGCCGCCTTCGGTCAGGCGCGCGACAGCGGCATCAATGGCGGCAGCCTGCTCCGGCGTCGCCCTCGCCTTGAGAGCCTGCGCCCGCGCCCGAAGCCCGAGCCGATCCAGAAACACGGCCTGCGTCGCCGGCCCTTGCACGGCCGCGCCGGCGTTGGCTGCAATACGCCGGAGGCGCGCGAAATCGACCTGGACGGTCAGATCGGCATTTCCGGGATCGGCCAGCGGATCGACGAAGCGATGGCGGCTGACCGCCTGAAGCGTATCTCCGAAGCCGCTGCGGTCTGCGCCATAGTCGAGGAACAGCGCAGCGCCGCCGGCCGTCGCGACATGGGCGGCGACCTGCGCAACAAGCTGCTGCGCCGCCGGCGAGCGCTCGACGATCGTGCCCGGTGCGCAAGGACCTGCGTCGAGCGGCGCGCAGGCGGCCGGCAAGATCCCGGACAGGCCGAACCGCAAGGAACCATCCGCATCGATTTCGACCAGACGCTCGTGCCAGATCTCGCGCCGCGGATCGGCCCCTCGCACGAACTGTCGCACCGGCAGCGCATCGAGCAACTCATTCGCGAGAATGATCGCCGGGCCGTCCAGGATGGAGTCGATGCTGTCGCGCCAGTGCAGGCCGATGCCGGCCGGTGCGCCCTGAAGGGTCCGACGCTGGCGCTCGCGCAGGACCGGGCTCGTCTCGACCAGTGTCACCCTGGCACCGGCCAGAAGCGACGGCGCGGCGCGCTGGATGGCGCGCAACGCATCGGCCATCAGCGTGCCGCGTCCGGGGCCGATCTCCACCAGCGCGAGCGGCCCGGCATGCCCCTGATCGAACCAGACCTGGGCGGCCCACAGCCCCAGCAACTCGCCGAACATCTGGCTGATCTCGGGCGCCGTGACGAAGTCTCCCGCCTCGCCGAACGGGTCGCGCGTCATGTAGTAGCCCAGCCCCGGGTGACCGAGGCACAATGCCATGTAGCGCTCCACGGTGATCGGACCCTCTGACCGGACCAACGCGGCGATGGCCTGCTTCAAGGAGCGTCCGGCGGTGGCGTCACTCATGCCGTGGCGCTCCTGCCGCTGCGTTCATGCCGCGGCTCGCGCCCGCAGGATGAGCCAGCCTCCCAGCGCGATCATCGGCAAGGACAGCAGCATGCCCATCGTGACGCCGCCGCCCAGCCAGCTCACGCTCTGGCCGAAGAGGAAGCCCAGCTGCGGATCGGGCTCGCGGAACCGCTCGCCGATCAGCCGTGCGATGCCATAGCCGACGCCGAACACGCCGGCGACGAGGCCGGGTCGGCGAAAGCCTGAAACGCGCACGACGAGGCTGAGCAGAACGAACAGCGCCAGCCCCTCGAGCGCAGCCTGGTAGAGCTGGCTCGGATGCCGCGGCACCGGCCCGCCCAGCGGAAACACCATCGCATAGGGAAAGTCGGGGGCAGCACGGCCCCACAGCTCGCCATTGATGAAATTGGCGATACGGCCGAAGAAGAGTCCGATCGGCACCACCGCCGCGGCCAGGTCGAACACGCCCAGCACCGAATGGCCATGCCTGCGGGCAAACAGGGCAAGCGCCGCCGCCGCCCCGATCAAACCGCCATGGAACGACATGCCGCCGCGCCAGATCGCGAGGATCTCCAGCGGATTGGCGAGATACGAGGCCAGATCGTAGAACAGCACGAAGCCAAGACGCCCGCCGAGCACGACGCCGATCGCGACCCAGACCAGCATGTCGTCCAGTTCGGTCGCATTCGGGCGGCTTTCTCCCCCCCAGAGGCCATCGCGCCGGACATAGGCCCGCGCCAGCAGCCAGCCGCCGAGCAGGCCAGCCACATAGGCAAGCCCATACCAGCGCACGGCGACAGGCCCGATGGCGAACGCCACCGGATCGATCACCGGGAAGGGGATGGCAAGGAGGGACATCGGTGGGTCCGTCGAAGGCCGGAGGGCCGTCTCCGGTCACATCGCACCACTAGCGACGCAACGCAAAACCGGGCTGGCTGGACACCGATGCGGTCGCGGTCTGGCCGGAGGCCGGCCCTGGCGCGGCGGTCTGCGCCGATGCTGTGGTCGTGGCCGTCGCGCTATCCTGCCCTGCCAGGAACTCGGCGATCTGCTGCATGGATTCGGACGCCGCCTTGCTGACCGTCGTCTGGTCGATGCCCGACCAGTCACCAGCGCCGGCGCGCGCCACCGCCGCCCCCTGCACGCGCTGGGCACGGCGCTTCTGGGCGTCGAACACGTCCCAGACGAAGGACAGCGCGGTCTGGCCATCCTCGGTCGGCTGGGCGGCGAGATAGCCACGCACGCGGAAGCGCGGGTTGGTGGCGGGATCGACGATCTCCACCTGACGGGTCTGCGCCTCGTTCGACAGGGCCGAAACGAAGGTGCCGCGGACCGTGTCGGGCGCGCCCGCGATGCTGTCGACCGCGATCGGCACGCCCGGCGCCGTGATCGGCGCGCGACTTGCGGTGGTGGTTTCGTTGCAGCCAGCCGCCAGGAGCGCCAGCGCTGCGGCCAGGGCAAGGTGCTTCATGTCGAACTGCTTCCCGATTGCGCCGGACGGGCCGGATTTGAACGCCTCATCGCCCGGCCTTGCGAGGGCGCCGGGCTCGTTGCGGCGGGCAGATTTACGCGTTCCCGCGATCTGCGTCCAGCATGCGCGGTGCGACTCCGGCGTCGCGCGCAACACGCCGCGAGCTGATGCATGCGGGCGCTGGCCGTGCTAACCCGGCGCGACAGATCGCAACCGCATGAGGACAAGCCCATGACCGTGCAGAACCGCCTGCTCGACGATTTCGCCCGCCTCCTCACCGATGCCGCCGGAGCCGCGCAAGGGGTGCGTCGCGAGGTGGAGACCGTGGTCAAGACCCAGCTGCAGCGCCTCATCGCCGACATGGACCTCGTGGCGCGCGACGAGTTCGAGGCAGTGCGCGAGATGGCGATCCTCGCACGCGAGGAGAACGAACGGCTTGCCGAACGGCTGGCCGCCCTCGAGGCGAAGCTGGCGGATGCGCCTGCGCCGAAGGCGCCGCGCAACCGCAAGGAAAGCTGACCTCTCGCAAGGCGGCCGGCCACTGGCACTGGCCTTTTCGCTTCGCCCGCCATATCTGCCGGTCATCGGCAGGAGATCCAGAATGGCCCGCAAGACGACCGCAGACACGCCCCGTCCCGATCCGCGCCAGGCGGCGGTGGAGGCGCTGATGGCCCTCGTGGCCGAGCGCGGCTGGCGCGATGTGGAGTTGCCGGCCGTGGCCGAGCGGGCCGGGATGCCGTTGTCGCAGTTGCGTGACCTGTTTCCCTCGAAAGGCGCGATGCTGGCCGGCTTCGGGCGCATGATCGACAAGCAGGTTCTCGACGGCATGAACCCTGATCTCGCCGGCGAGCCGGCGCGCGAGCGGGTGCTCGACCTGATGATGCGGCGTTTCGACGCCATGGCGCCCTACAAGGCTGCGCTTCGCGAGATCAGCCTGGTGGTGCGCCGCGATCCGTTGATGGCCGCCGCGCTCAACCAGTCCGGGCTGAATTCATGGCGCTACCTGCTGGCCTCGGTGGGCATCCCGGTCGAAGACGAACTTGGCTTGGTCAAGGTTCAGGGCGCGATCATGGTGTTCGCGCGGACGGCCGAGACATGGCTGGATGACGACGATCCGGACATGGCCCGAACCATGGCGAAGCTCGACCGCGAACTGCAGAACGGAGAGCGCGTGCTGCGCCTGGCAGAAGACGTGAACCGTTTGACCGCGCCATTCCGCGGCATCGCCCGGGCCATCTGCGAGCGCGGCCACTCCATGCGACGCCGCGAACGCGCCGAGCCGGGTGCGCCGCGGCGCGGCGATGACAATGTGATGGCCATCTGATGGACAGGCCCGCCGCTCCCGGGACGATCAGCTTCGACGACTTCCTCAAGGTCGATATCCGCGTCGGCACCGTCATTCGCGCCGAAGCCTTCCCGCAAGCACGCAAGCCGGCCTTCAAGCTCTGGATCGATTTCGGGCCGGAGATCGGCGTGAAAAAGACCTCGGCGCAGATCACCCGGCATTACAGCATCGAGACCCTGCCTGGCCGCCAGGTGCTGGCAGTGGTCAACTTTCTGCCCCGCCAGATCGGCAGCTTCATGTCCGA
>CAZDUL010000189.1:0-5019 GCA_964508635.1 uncultured Allobosea sp.
GATTGATCGGTTCGCCGACCGAGCCCAGCACGCGCAGCGATTTGCGCGAGGTCTTCTTCACCGGTTCCTCGCCGGCGCCCATCAGCGAACGGATGGCGGTGGGCGCGGTGTAGAAGATGTTGACCTTGTGCTTGTCGACGACCTCCCAGAATCGCGAGACCGAAGGATAGGTCGGTATGCCCTCGAACATCAGCGTGGTGGCGCCATTCGCGAGCGGACCATAGACGATGTAGCTGTGGCCGGTGACCCAACCCACATCGGCGGTGCACCAGTAGATGTCGCCCTCGCGGTAGTCGAAGACATACTGGTGCGTCATCGAGGCGTAGACCAGATAGCCGCCGGTCGTATGCAGGACGCCCTTCGGACGGCCGGTCGAGCCGGACGTGTAGAGGATGAACAGCGGATCCTCGGCCTTCATCTCCACAGGCGGGCAGTGCGCCGAAACCTTCGCGGCCTCCTCATGATACCAGACGTCTCGGCCAGCATACATCGGGATGTCGGCGCCGGTATGCCTGACAACGATCACTTTCTTGATGCCGCCCTTCACCTTGGGTTCGGCGACATCGACGTTCTTCTTCAGGTGAACCGAACGGCCTCCGCGCAAACCCTCATCCGCCGTGATGACGACCTTGGAGTCGCAATCCTCGATCCGGTTGGCCAGCGAATCGGGCGAGAAGCCGCCGAAGACGACGGAGTGGACGGCGCCGATGCGGGCGCAGGCCAGCATGGCATAGGCTGCCTCGGGGATCATCGGCAGGTAGATGGTGACAGCGTCGCCCTTCTTCACGCCGTGAGCCTTGAGCACATTGGCGAAGCGACAGACCTCGGTGTGCAGCTCGCGATAGGTGATGTGCCGCGACACGCCCGGATCGTCGCCCTCGAAGATGATGGCCGTCTGGTCGGCGCGCCTGGCAAGATGCCGGTCGATGCAGTTGTAGGAGACGTTGGTGGTGCCGTCCTCGTACCAGGCGATCTTCACCTTGCCCGGCTTGTAGGAGACGTTCCTGACCTTGGTGTAGGGCTTGAACCAGGCGATGCGCTGGCCATGCTCGCGCCAGAAGGCCTCCGGATCCTTCACCGAGGCCGCATACATGGCCTGGTATGTGGCGTCATCGACATGGGCACCGTTGGCCCATTCCTTGGCAACCGGATAGACGGTCTCTGACATCGTTCTCACCCCAGACTTGAGCCGCACACGTGAACGTGCCGCTTCCTCGCCCCGCGGTCGGGAAGCCTTCTTCTTGGGTTCAATCGCTATACGGAAGGCGGCGGGGCGGCAAGCCGGGCGCGTTTCGGACTTATGTCGACAGACTTTGGACGAATGCGGGTCGAAAACCATTGTCACCGGAGGCTGACGGATAGGCAGCCGCGCCATGCGTTGCCGATGCGTGTCGTGATCAGGCCGGACCCGTTTCCATGCCGGTCGATGGCCGGCGCGACGCCTCCTGAAGCCCGCCCATGCTGCAGATCAGAGCCCATTCGGCATCGGTGACAGGCTGGACCGACAGGCGCATCGAGGTGACAAGGCTCATCCTCGCCAGCGCCGGCGTCGCCTTCACCTCGGCAAGGCTCACCGGTCGGGGCAGGGGCTTCACCGCCTTGACATCGACCGCGACCCAGGGCGAGCCGGGCTCGGCGGTGGGGTCGGGATAGGCCTCGCGGATCACCTCGACGATGCCGACGATCTCCAGCCCTTCGTTCGAATGGTAGAAGAAGCCCTGGTCGCCGACCCGCATTGCCTTGAGGTTCAGCTTGGCGGAGTGGTTGCGCACGCCGTCCCAGAAGGTGCCGGCGTCGCCGGCGGCGACCTGCTGCGCCCAGGACCACTTGAACGGTTCGGACTTGAAGAGCCAGTAAGCCATGGAACCCCTCAATTCGGCTCGGAACCGGACGATGCCGTAGCCGGCGGCGTGATCTGCCGAGCGACGGGCTTGGCGTCCTCCGCCGCCGTGTTCGCCATCAGCGTCAGCGCCTCGGCGAGAAGCCGCGCATCCGCCGGTGTCATGTCGATGCGGGCAAGGCCGTCGCCAAGCGGGGTCTCGAGCCGGATCACCCGCCGACCGCTGTCGCGCTTGCGCCGTGCCTGCAACGTGACGGACCCGCCGGCCTCCAGGGGCAGGGCGTGCTTCTGCCCCAGTTCGTCGCTGCCGACCGCGGCCTGCGCGGCGGCGAGCCCCCTCGCGATCCTGTTGATGAAGTCCATCCGTCTCTCCGCCTGGGATCTCTCACATCTCGGCCTTCTGGGGGCGTGACATGAGCGCCGCAATCGCCGCGTCAAGATCGAGCCGGCCGGCGATCAGCGCATCCACAGCCGCAGCAATCGGCATCTCCACGCCGCGGGCCGAGGCCAGCGACGCGAGCACCGGCGCGGTCAGCGCCCCTTCCGCCAGCTTTCCGCCGCCAGCCTGGTTCACCGCGACGCCCTTGCCCAGCGCCTCGCCGAAGGCGAAGTTGCGCGACTGGGCGGAGCCGCAGGTGAGCACCAGATCGCCCAGTCCCGACAGGCCCATGAGCGTCTCCGGTTTCGCGCCATAGGCGGCGGCGAAGCGGCGCAGCTCGGCAAAGCCGCGCGCCACCAGCGCCGCCCGGGCGCTTTCGCCGAGGCCCCGCCCGATCACCGCGCCGCAGGCGATCGCCAGCACGTTCTTGGCTGCGCCGCCGATCTCGACGCCGCGCACATCCTGCCCGTGATAGACCCGGAACGCCGGCGAACTCAGTGCCTTGGCCAGAGCTTCGGCGATGATGGCGTCCTGCGCGGCCAGCACGACCGCCGTCGGCAGTCCCCTCGCCACGTCTTCCGCGAAGCTCGGACCGGACAGCACGGCAACCGGATGGCGCGGCAGCCGATCCGCGACGATCTCGCTGAGAAACAGGCCGCTGGCGCGGTCGATGCCCTTGGCGCAGAGGACGATCGGTGTCCCGGCCTTCAGCACCAGCGAAAGCGCCTCGGCCATCGCAGCGCTGGCCTGCGCCGGCGCGACCAGCAGGATCGCGCGCGCCGCGCCGGCGGCCGACAGGTCCGCTGTCGGGCGCACCGCGGCCTCCAGAGCCACGCCCGGCAGGCGGCGTGCATTGCTGCGGGCCAGCGCCATCGCTTCGGCATGTGCTGCGTCGCGTGCGATCAGCGTGACGTCCCGGCCGGCGCGGGCTGCGGCATTGGCGAGCGCGGTGCCCCAGGCGCCGGCCCCGACGACAGCGATGGATTGAAACAGGGTCATGATCCGGCCGTCTCGGCCGGCACGGCGGCGCCGGCCGTCATCTGTGCGGCTGGCTGGCCCTCGACGCGCCGGGGCAGGGGCCAGCGCGGGCGCGGCGGCGCGTCGAACCCGTCGGTGAGCCCCAGCCGAAGGCGCTCGAGTCCGGCCCATGCGATCATGGCGCCGTTGTCGCCGCACAGGGGCAGAGGCGGCGCAACGAGTTTGAGACCTGCCTCCATGGCGAAGCGCATCAACCCGGAACGGACGGCCTGATTGGCCGCCACGCCGCCGGCCACGACGAGGCAGGTGGGATTGTCCCGCGTCCGGTTGCCCGATGTCTTGCCGAGCGTGGCGCGGAAGGCCCTGAGCCCAGCCCGCGTGCGATCGACCAGCACATCGACGATGGCCGCCTGGAAGCTGGCGCAAAGATCCGCAACGGTCTGATCAGTCAACGGCAGATGCCGTTCGGCAGCCAGTCGCACCGCAGTCTTGAGGCCCGACAGCGAGAAATCCGGCTCGGTCCGCCCCAGCATGGGGCGGGGCAGATCGAAGGCGTTCGGGTCGCCTTTCAGGGCCTCGCGCTCGACCGCCGGACCGCCGGGATAGGGCAGGGACAGCATCTTGGCGACCTTGTCGAAGGCTTCGCCCACGGCGTCGTCGATGGTCGTGCCGAGGCGGATATGGTCGTCCACGCCCCGGACCGCGACAAGCTGGGTATGACCGCCGGACACCAGCAGGAGGAGATAGGGAAAGCCGACATCGTCGGTGAGGCGCGCGGTCAGTGCATGGGCCTCGAGGTGATTGACCGCGATGAAGGGCTTGCCCGTGACCAGCGCGATGGCCTTCGCGGCGGTGAGACCCACCATCACGCCGCCGACAAGTCCCGGACCCGCTGCGGCCGCCACGCCGTCGAGCTCGCGCACGGTCACGCCGGCCTCGGCGAGGGCGCGCGCGATGATGTGGTCCATGACGTCGAGATGGGCGCGCGCCGCGATCTCCGGCACCACGCCGCCATAGGCCGCATGCGCGGCAATCTGGCTGAACACGGCGTTGGAGCGAATGCGGGGCCGGCCGGCCTCGTCGAGATCGACGACGGCCGCGGCCGTCTCGTCGCAGGTGGTTTCCAGACCAAGCACGCGCATTGTGGCGGAACAGCTTCCCAGAAGACGGCATGGACGCTACGCGCTGAGCCGAAAGTCACATCCGGCGCCGGCAGAAAGTCGCCGGCAGGGCTGGCTTCTCTATAAGGCCCTCGGCTAGACTGGCCAACAAAGGGCGCCGCAAAAAGATGCGCCGCAACGGGGACCGCTCGACATCATGGCCTCGGCCGCTCTGCACTCGACCGCTTCGTCCGCGAGGCCGCTCGTGCTCGGCACGCGCGGCAGCCCGCTGGCCCTGGCGCAGGCTCACGAACTCGCCGGCCGGCTCGCCGCCGCGCTCAACGAACAGCTGGCGCGCTTTCCGCTCGATGTCATCCGCACGACGGGCGATGCGATCCAGGACAGGGCGTTGTCGGAAGCCGGCGGGAAGGGTCTCTTTACCAAGGAGATCGATGCCGCACAGCTTGCGGGGCGCGTCGACATCGCCGTGCATTCCTCCAAGGATCTGCCCACGACCCTGCCGGACGGGCTTGTCATCGCCGGCTACCTGCCGCGCGAGGATGCGCGCGATGCGCTCGTCTGCCGCGCGCCTGTCGAAGGGCTGCAAGGCCTGCCGGCCGGCGCGCATGTCGGCAGCGCCTCGCTGCGGCGCCAGGCGATGGTGAGGCAGGCGCGGCCGGGCTGCAGGGTCTCGCTGCTGCGCGGCAGCGTCGGCACGCGGC
>CAZDUL010000190.1:0-4473 GCA_964508635.1 uncultured Allobosea sp.
AACCGCCGTCAGGACTAGGGGATTGCCGACGGGGGGTTCGGTCAGGATAGCGGGTCGTGTCGGCCGGTGGTCGACAGGGTATTGCCTGTTGGCGCGGATGCCGCCGCCATTGGTGATGGCGGCATCCGCGCCCCATGTCTCGCGCAGGGCATCGGCGACGAGGTTGCCGAACGCCGTCTCGCCGGACCGGACCGAGGCCGTGCGGGTGTCGAGCTCCACCGCGAGCGTCGCCACCTCGACGTCGAGCTCCTTCGACAGCTCGGCCTCGTAGCGGCGGGCAACGGCGAGGAGTTCCGGATCGGGCGTGACCGCGCGGCTGTCGTTGACGCGAAAGGTCGGCGTCCACGCCACCTGCCGCGCCTGCCCCTCTCCGGTGATGGTCACGGCGATATCGACGGCCACCATGTAGTTGCCCTGCTCGTTCGACTCCATCGTGACGGTGCGACCATCATAACCGATCCGCAGGTCGTGATCGTGGCCGGTCAACAACACATCGACGAGCCGAGAGCGCGCGATCTCCTCGTCCACCGCCTTTCCGGTGTGCGCGACCGCCACGACCAGATCGGCCCCGGCTGCGCGCAGCGCACGGGACTGGGCCCGCAGCGTATCCATGACGGGAAGAAAGCGCAGATCGCCGGGGCTCGACACCTGTGGCGTCGTCTCGAGCACAAGCCCGACCACGCCCACCTTCACGCCGGCCAGGTCGAACATCTTCGTGTCCGCGTGGTTGGCGAGCGGATTGCCGGCAGCATCGCGCAGGTTAGCGGCCAGAACCGGGTAGGTCTTCTCCGAGACGCGCTTGACATACACGTCCTTGCCGAAATCGAACTCGTGATTGCCCGGCACGAACACGTCGATGCCGAGCTTGTTCTGCATCTCGACGATGTGGGCCCCCTGATCGAAGCCCGACATCAGCGAAGGCGACAGGCAATCGCCCGCATGGGCGAACAGCACCGGCACGCCGCGCGCGCGTTCCGCCTTCACGATCGCCGCGACCCTTGCGAAACCGCCGCGTCCACGCTCCTCCGCGAACTTGTCGATGTCGTTGACGAGCAGCAGCGTGAAGCGCGGCTGCGGCGCCTGCGCCTTCGCGCCCGTGGCGGCGACGGCCGCACCGGTGGCGGCGAACACGCCCAGCGCCTTGCGACGTGTCAATTCGGTCATATGAGAGCCCCTCCTGAGACCACGAATGAGCCGGCCCGGGTGATCGTTCGCCTGCCACCAGCATGTCCGCGCATCATCCGATACCGGGTACGGGCCGTAAAGAGCAGGCCCGATCCGGTGGTGAGGGCGACCAGGCCTGCAACCGCTGGCGACGTCCACCGAGACGCCGCGTCATCTGGACGCGCGGCCATGACGGTGACATGACGGCGCCCTATCCTCTTTTGAAGACATCAAATCGGGTTCACCCATGAACATGAATGCGCCAGTGCGCGCCCTTCCCGCCCAGATGAGGCTTCCAGCCGACCACAAGCCGGTCCGGGCCGGACGGATCGGCGTGCTTCTGATGAATCTCGGCACCCCCGAAGCGACCGACTACTGGTCGATGCGTCGCTACCTCAAGGAATTCCTCTCCGATCGCCGCGTCATCGAGACGCCACGCTGGATCTGGTGGCCGATCCTCAATCTCGTCATCCTCACGATCCGCCCCGGCAAGAAGGGCAAGGATTACGCCTCGATCTGGAACAAGGAGCGCAACGAAGGCCCGCTCAAGACCATCACCCGCAGCCAGGCGGAGCAGCTGCAGGCTATGCTGGCATCGATCGCCGGCGACCGCGTGGTGGTCGACTGGGGCATGCGTTACGGCCTGCCCGACGTGAAGGGCCGGATCGAGGCGCTGCTGGAGCAAGGCTGCGACCGCATCCTGCTGGTGCCGCTCTATCCGCAATACGCAGCGCCGACCTCCGCCACGGCCTGCGACCAGGCCTTCCGCGCGCTCATGCAGATGCGCTGGCAGCCGACCGTGCGGGTCACGCCGCCCTACCATGACGACCCGGTCTATATCCGGGCCCTGGCGGATTCGATCCGCAACCATCTGGCCACGCTTACCTTCGAGCCGGAGGTGGTGCTGTGCTCCTTCCACGGCTCGGTGAAGGAGTATCTGCTCAAGGGCGATCCCTACTACTGCCACTGCCACAAGACCTGGCGCCTGTTGAACCAGGAGCTCGGCTGGCCGGAGGGGCGGCTGGTGATGACCTTCCAGTCCCGGTTCGGGCCGGAAGAGTGGCTGAAGCCCTACACCGACGAAACCGTCGAGGCCATGGCGAAGCGCGGCGTCAAGCGCATGGCCATCGTGGCGCCGGGTTTCTCCGCAGACTGCCTCGAGACGCTCGAGGAACTCGACGTGGAAAACCGCGAGATCTTCCTCGAGCATGGCGGCGAACACTTCGCCTACATCCCTTGTCTGAACGACAGCGCCGAAGGCATGAAGGTCATCCGCACCGTGGTCGAGCGCGAGCTGATGGGCTGGCTCTGAGGGCGGGCCCGGTCGCGGCCCGCCCGCGCGCAGCGCAGCCGGTCGCGATCGCATTCATCGCCTTGTCGTCATCATGGTGACCCAATAGGCTTGTCCTGACGCTTGGCGACCGGTCAGGTCGTCGGCGACGGGACGTGGGGGCAAGGCCATGCCGTTTCAGCTGTCGGGATCGGAAATCGCCATCCTGGTGTTCGTTGCGCTGGTCATCTTCACGATCGCGCGCGGCGTGCGCATCGTTCCGCAGGGCGTCAACTATACGGTCGAGAGCTTCGGCCGCTATTCGCGCACCCTGGGACCGGGGCTTGGCCTGATCATCCCCTACATCGAGCGCATCGGGCACCAGGTCAATGTCATGGAGCAGGTGCTCGATGTCCCCAGCCAGGAGGCCATCACCCGCGACAATGCCGGGGTGAAGATCGATGCGGTCGCCTTCTACACCGTTCTCGATGCCGCCCGCGCATCCTACGAGGTGGCCGCACTGGAGCAGGCGCTGATGGTGCTGACCATGACCAACATCCGCACCGTTGTCGGCTCGATGGATCTCGACCAGTTGCTGTCGCATCGCGACGAGATCAACGAGCGGCTGCTGCGCGTGGTGGATGCTGCAGCCGCGCCATGGGGGGTCAAGGTCACGCGCATCGAGATCCGCGACATCCTGCCCCCGGCCGATCTGGCCGAGGCCATGGCCCGCCAGATGAAGGCCGAGCGTGAGAAACGTGCCGCCGTGCTGGAGGCCGAGGGCAAGCGCCAGGCCGACATCCTGCGCGCGGAAGGCGAGAAGGCGGCGGAAATCCTCGCCGCGGAAGGTCGCAAGGAAGCAGCCTTCCGCGACGCCGAGGCACGCGAGCGGCTGGCCGAGGCAGAAGCGCGCGCCACCAGCATGGTGTCCGAAGCCATCGGCAAGGGCGACATCCAGGCGGCCAACTTCCTGGTTGCGGAGAAATACATCGAGGCGCTGAAGGCCATGGCGTCCGCGCCCAACCAGAAGGTGGTGATCGTGCCGGTGGAGGCCGCCGGGCTTGCCGGCACGCTCGGCGGCATCGCCGAGATCACCCGCGCCGTGTTCGCAGGCGAACCCGAGCGCACGGCGCCGCGCCGCAGCGGCGTTCCGGCAACGGGAGCGAGGATCGACCAGCCATGATGGCGGCGATCGCCGGGCTCGGCCCCTGGGCATGGGTCATCCTCGGGATGGCGCTGATCGGCGTGGAGATCGTCGCTCCCGGCCTCTTCCTCGTCTGGCTCGGCCTCGCGGCGCTGGTCACGGCTGCATTCGCGGCGCTGTTCGGGCTCGGCTGGCAGGCCAG
The DNA here is from genome assembly GCA_964508635.1 of uncultured Allobosea sp. Lineage (GTDB taxonomy): Bacteria > Pseudomonadota > Alphaproteobacteria > Rhizobiales > Beijerinckiaceae > Allobosea. The sequence continues at coordinate 3,781 of CAZDUL010000190.1, forward strand.
CGCCGGCATCTTCGCGGTGATGTCGGTTGCGCTTGTCGTTGCGGCGCGGCTGCTGCTCCGACGCCCAAACGAGGAACCCGCCCCAGCGGACCAGCTCAACGCCGCAGCGCGGCAGCTCGTTGGCCGCACGGTGCTTCTCGATGAGCCGATCGTCAATGGCGAAGGTCGCGTCCGCATCGGCGATACGGTCTGGCGCGCCACGGGGCCCGATCTGGCAGCCGGAACGCGCGTGCGGATCACGGCTTTGATCGGGACGGCGGTTCGGGTCGAGCCACTCTGAACCGCGCGGCGCGCCGCGCTCCTTACCCTTCCTTAACCATGCCCGTTTACCGCTGTTAACCGGCGGGCGCATGTCGCAGCCCCGCGTCGAACCGCTATGCCGTCCGGGTCCATGCGCGAGCATCCAACAGGCCTGCCGTCCGTCATCGGCGCCGCGCTCGCCGCGCTGTTGGCGCTGCTGCATGGCGTCGCGCCGGATGCAGCAATCGCCCAGATCGCCACCGATCTGCGCGGCGGACAGCCGCCAGCCGATCCGTGGCTGGCGCCCCGGCCCTCTCCCTTCGAGACACGGTCGCCGCCACCGCTGCCGGCCGGACCGGCGATACTGCCCGGCGCCGATCCCGATGCGCCACAGGCCGCGCAGGGCGGCGCCACCACGTCAAGACGTCCAAGCCGCGCAGATCGGTGGCGATC
>CAZDUL010000191.1:0-14865 GCA_964508635.1 uncultured Allobosea sp.
ATTCCCGACGGCTTCACCGAGATCGATCGTCGTGCCTATGGTGACAGCCAGGTCCGGTTCCTGCGCCTCGCCTGACGATCCTCATGTTCGCCCGTCTGTTCGATCTGCTGGCGCTGTTGACCACGCTCACGGCAGCTTGGCTATGGTTCAAGGCGTCCAGCAACCATGTCCGGCGTATCAGCCTGCACGAGGAGCTGGACGCGCGGGATTTCAACCGCATCGTCACGCAGATCAATCGCACGCAGATCCTCAACCGGCGTGCTGCCCTCGCCACGGCGGCATCCGCGCTGGCGATCGCCCTGAAGTATGCTCACGACATGGTGCTGGGGTGAGCGGCCCCCATCGGTGACGGCCGCATCGATCCGCTCAGGCCGGCATGTCGGCCAGCAGCTTCTCGGCGCCGGAGATGTCAGCCTTGCCGGGCGCGTCCTCGACGTTCAGCACCTGCACCACGCCATCCTTCACCAGCATCGCAAAGCGCTGGTAGCGCGTGCCGAGCCCGAAACCCGTGCCGTCGAGGGACAGGTCGAGGGCGCGGGCGAAATCGGCGTTGCCGTCGGCGAGGAACAGGATCGTGTCGCCGGCGCCGGTCTCCTTCGCCCAGGCGTCCATCACGAAGACGTCGTTGGCCGCCACCACCGCGATCGTTTCGACGCCCTTCGCCTTGAATGCGGGGGCGTTGGCAAGGAAGCCTGGCAGGTGGTTCTTGTGGCAGGTCGGCGTGAAGGCGCCCGGCACCGCAAACAGCACCACCGTCTTGCCGGGGAAGATGTCGTCCGTGGTCTTAACGACCGGACCGTCCGCGGTCATCACGCGGAAGGATCCCTGGGGCAGCTGATCGCCAACCTTGATGGGCATGGGTGCCAGTCTCCGTGTCTTGCGAGGGGAAGATCTTTCGCGGGTGCCGCCAAGGCAACATCGCGGTCACCTTCAAGCTAGGGCGCGCGCGGCAGCCCGCCCAGAGAGCCGTCCCCCGTTTTTCGCCAGACGGCCTTGCAGGCGGTCGGAGGGCGGTCGGCGGCTATGGCGCCTTGGGCTCGGCCGTCGCCTGGGTCGGACTGGCCTCGACGTCAAAGCGGATTTCGACGGACTGCGGTTCGCCGGTGAGGGTGAGCACGAGCGGCACCATGCCGACCATGTTCTTCGGGCGCTCCTCGACCGGCAGGCGCAGCACCAGCTTGTCGGCTTCCGTCGAGATGCGCTGCGGCGCGCCGAACGCCCAGCCGTCGGGCCCCTCGAGGAAAGCGTCGTGCAGGGCGGCGCTGGCGGGCTGAGCCACGGCCAGCTCGATCGCCCCCTTGCCCCGATCGTTGACGAACGCGGCCGAAATCAGGCCGAGCCGGTCGTCGAGCTTGCCAGGCTCCTTGATGCGCGGGGTCTTGGCGCGAAACCGGTCGAGCACGGCGCTCTGGCTGGTCTGCTCGGCCGCCGGCAAGGTGAAGCGCACCGCCGCCTGTGCCGGGATGCAGATGCGTTCGCAGACCGCATAATCGAGCTTGAGGTCGAGCGTGACGGGCTTGGCCGGATCCGCGCCGCGCACGATGACCGGAAAGATCACGCGGTTGCTGTAGCCGATGGTGGTCACGCCGCCATCGATGAAGCGTGTCGGCGCCGGCCAGCGCACAGCGATCGACCCCATGTTGTCAGAGCCCGACCAGTCGAAGCTCGGCGGGACGCCCGCATCGCCCGGCACGCGCCAGTAGGTCTTGAAGCCGGGGCGCATCGCAATCTCGACGCCGACCCGATAGACGCCATCGCCGCTGCGCCCACCAGCAATCAGCCGGACCGCCGAGTGACTGGCCTGCGACCAGTCCGAGACGGCGTCGTCGTGTTTCTCCTGGTCGGAGGCCGCGATGGCCGGGGCTCCACCTGGCGAAACCTTCTCGGGCGCTATGCCCTGAGGCGCGGCACGAGACGACATCTGCGCCGCCGCCGCAACCGGCAAGGCTGCAGCGATGATCGTCATCGCGAACGCGAGGGGACAACCGAGAGACAGACGCATGCGGGATGTCCATTAAACCGCTTTGATGGCAAAGGCGAGACGCGCCCGCATCACAGCATCGCGGGCGCAAGCGCGCTGGGCTGCCGCCGGCGGGCGCCCGGCAAGAGTGTTGCGGCCTCGGGCTGATCATCGGCCAGATCGCGCCTTCCACCGGGGCCCGTTCCATCCTAGCATGGGGTCATGAAGCTCGGTCTTGGTGCCAGAACCGCCGACCGCACTTATCTGGACGGTCAATGCCTGATCGCGATGCCCGGAATGCGCGACGAGCGCTTCCAGCGTACGGTGGTCTACATCTGCGCGCACTCCGATGAAGGCGCCATGGGGCTCATCATCAACCGGCCGGCGCCGGAGCTTCAGTTCGACGATCTGCTGGTCCAGCTCGGCATCGTCACCGACGCGAGCGCCATCCGCATCAACCGTGGCGGTCTGCCCGTCCATGTGCTGCGCGGCGGACCGGTGGAGACCGGGCGCGGTTTCGTGCTGCATTCCTCGGACTACTACACTGCCGATTCGACGTTGCCGATCGACGATGGGGTCTGCCTCACCCACACCGTCGACATCCTGAAGGCGATCGCCGCCGGCGCCGGCCCGCGTCGGGCGGTGCTGGCGCTGGGATATGCGGGCTGGGCAGCGGGGCAGCTGGAGAACGAGATCAGGGCCAATGGCTGGCTGCACTGTCCGGCTGACCATGGGCTGCTGTTCGACGAGACGGTCGAGACGAAATACGAGCGGGCGCTGTCGAAGCTCGGCGTGGAGATCGGCCTGTTGTCCGGCGCAGCCGGCCATGCCTGAAGCGGTGCCTGCCCCGCTCCTGTTGCGCCGGCCGTCCTGACGCGCCGTTGCGGCACCGCGCCGTCAGGCCGCCTTCACGTCCGCAGCACCGAGCAGCTTGCGGGCATCCATCAGGCTCATCGGCTCGCCGAAGGCATAGCCCTGCGCCAGTTGCGCGCCGAGCTGGAACAGATCGATCGCCTCGCTCTCGCTCTCGACACCTTCGGCCACGACGTCGAGATTGAGCTCGGCGGCGAGCGACAGGATGGAGCGCAGGATGACGGGCGGCTTGCCCCGCGCCATCTGGCGCACGAAGCTCTGGTCGATCTTGAGCGTGTCGAAGGGAAAGCGCTCCAGATAGGCGAGCGAGGAATAGCCTGTGCCGAAATCGTCCAGCGACAGCCCCGCGCCGAGCGAACGGATGCGCTGCAGAAGCTGCGCGGCGTATTCCGGATTCTCCATCACCAGGCTCTCGGTCAGTTCCAGCTTCAGCGTTCCGGGCAGGATCCGGTTGCGCGACAGCGCCTGCTTGACGTCGTGCAGCAGGTCGTGGCGCAGCAATTGGCGGCTGGAGATGTTCACGCTGGCGAAGATCGGCGGGTCCACATCGAGAGCGGCCTGCCAGATCGAGAGTTCCCGCGCGGTGCGCTCCAGCACGAACGCTCCAAGCTCGACGATCAGCCCTGTTTCCTCGGCGATGGGAATGAAGGTCTGCGGCCCGATGCGCCCCTCGCGCGGGTGATCCCAGCGCAGCAGCGCCTCGAAGCCGGCGATCGTGCGGTCCTCCAGCCTGACGATCGGCTGGAACACCACCGCGAGTTCATTGCGTTCGAGCGCACGGCGCAAATCGGCCTCAAGGGCGAGCCGGTCGTTGCGCTCGGTGCGCATGGCGGGGCGGAAGATCTCGATCCGGTCGGAGCCCTGACGCTTGCCGTGGATCAGCGCAAGCTCCGCGGCCTGGAACATGTCCTCGCGCTTCGCCGTCGTGGCGCCATCGTAGAAGGTGACGCTGACGCAGCAGGTGAGGAACAGTTCGTTTCCGTCGTAGGTGATGGGTGTGGAGACCGCGCGGCGCACCAGCTCCGCGATCTGCAGCAGGCGCGTCTGGTCGCGTTCGGACAGGATGATGAGGCCGAAACGATCGCCGCCGAGGCGGGCGAGCGTGTCCTGCGGGCGGATCAGCCGGCCGAGGCGGCGCGCGATGGTGAGCAGGATGGAGTCGCCGGCGCTGACGCCGAGCGTCTCGTTGATGTCCTTGAACCGATCTATATCGACGATCAGCACCGTGGGCTTTCGGGTCTCGTCAACGCGCACCATGGCCAGCGCCGCTTCCAGCCGATCCTGGAACAGCTCGCGGTTGGGCAGGCCGGTGAGATTGTCGTGCACCGCATCGTGCATGAGCCGTTCCTGGGCGAGGCGCTGGTCGGTGACGTCGGTCAGGGTGCCGACGATGCGGATCACCTCCCCGTCAGCGCCGAGGACGGGCCGCGCCTTCAGGTTCTGCCAGCGATAGCCTCCGGACTGATCGCGCAGGCGCACATCCACGTTGAGCCGCCCGCGCCGATGGTCGAGCAGTCCCGCGAGCGTGGTGCGCCAGATGTCGCGATCGGCCGGGTGCAGGTGCTCGATCCAGCGCGAGGCCGAACCGCTCAAGGCGCCGCGCGGCAGCCCCAGCAGGCCTTCCAGTTCGGCCGAGGCGAAGACCTTGTCGGCCGGAACGTCCCAGTCGAACACGAAGTCGCCCGAGCCGGCGAGCGCCAGCGCCTTGCGTTCCGCATCCGTGATGGCGTTGGCCGAGAGGCCGCCCGTCGAGATGGCGTTCTGCAGAACCGTGAAACCGATCAGGATGACCAGCAGCACCAGCCCGCCGATCAGCGCCGGCGTGGCGAGATCGCGCGTGAGCGCGCCGGTCACTGTCAAGCCTGCCGCGGTCACCCAGGCCGACAGGATCAGCCAGGCCGGGATCAGCATGATGGCGCGGTCATAGCCATGGGTGGCGAGGTAGAGCACCAGCACGAGCCCAACGGCGGCCACGGCCGCGATCGACAGCCGGGCCACGCCCGCTGCCACCGGCGGGTCGTAGGCGGCCATCGCCACGAGGCCGATGAGGCCGAGCAGCCACACCGCCGTGATCTGGCCATAGCGCACATGCCAGCGCGCCAGGTTGAGATAGGCGAACAGGAAGACCAGCAGCGTGGCCGCCAGCACGGTTTCCGCGCCCGCGCGGTAGATGCGCTCGGTGGCGGGTGACAGCGGGAAAATGCGCTGGAAGAAGCCGAAATCGAGCCCGGCATAGGCCAGAACCGCCCAGGCGAGCGCCGCCGCCGCCGGGAAGATGACCGCGCCCTTCACGACGAAGGTCACAGTCAGGAACAGCGCGACCAGCCCCGCGATGCCGATGACGATGCCCTTGTAGAGGGTGAGCCCGTTCTGCTTGTCGCGATAGGCCTCGGGCTCCCACAGATAGAGCTGGGGCAGCCTTGCGTTGGCAAGCTCCGCCACGAAGGTGACGGTCGCGCCAGGGTCGAGCGTGATTAGGAACACGTCGGAGTCGGGCGATTCCTCGCGCTCCGGTTTCAATCCCTGGCTGGCCGTGATGTTGGCGATGCGCGCGGAGCCCAGATCCGGCCAGATCACGCCGGACCCGATCAGCCGATGCCAAGGCGCGACCAGAAGCCGGTCGATCTGCTCGTCGGTGTCGTTGCGCAGCGCGAAGACGATCCAGTCGGGCCTGGAGCCCGGCTCGCGCGCGCGCACCGCGATGCGGCGCACCACCCCGTCGGCCCCGGCGGCAGTCGAGATCTGGATGGTTTCGTCCTGGGCGCGGTAGAACACCACACTGTCGGTCAGATCGATCGCGGCGCTGTCGAGAGGCACGCGCACGGGCTCCAGCGCGCGCGCGGCGATCGTCAGCGCAAGGAGCGCCAGAAGCGCCGCCACAAGGCGCGGAATCACAGGCATAAGGCGCACGGAACGGCGTTGACCCGATGAGAACAGCGATACACGTCAGCGCGCCGAAGCGACACGACACCCCCCACTCGTAGCCAGTGCGCAAGGCGAGGGCAAGGCAAGCGCCGGCCAGCAGCGGCCATGATCGTCTGCTCCATGTGGATCGTTTCGCTCGGTGGCGCGAAGGGCGCGGCCATCAGCGCCGCAGATCGCCCGGCAGCAAGGCGTAGAGCAGATGATCCTCCCACCGACCGGCGATGCACAGATATTGCCGCGCATAGCCCTCGCGCTGGAAGCCGACCCGCTCGAGAAGCCGGCGCGACGGCTCGTTCCTGGGCAGGCAGGCCGCCTCGATGCGGCGAAGGTGCAGATCCGTCATGGCATAGGTCAGCACGGCGCGCACGGCCCGCGTCATGTAGCCCTGTCCGGCATGGGCCTCGCCGATCCAGTAGCCCATCGTGCAGGCTTGCGCGACGCCGCGGCGCACCAGCCCGAGCGTGACGCCGCCCAGCATCACGTTGTCGGCCATGCGGAAGATCAGGAAGGCATAGGCTTCGTCGTTCTCGGCTTCGGTCTCGGCGCGCTTGACGCGCTGGCGGAAGGCGCGGCGGGTCAGTTCGCCCTCGTTCCAGAGGGGTTCCCACGGTTCGAGGAACGCCCGGCTGCGGCTGCGCAGCGCCGCCCATTCCTCGAAATCGTCCAGGATCGGCTGGCGCAGCATCACGCCGTCGCCGACGATCCTGTGGCGCGGGCTCGTCTCTGAGGTGAAGCGGAACAGCGCCATGAAGCGTCAGGTCGGTGGGGTCGCGGGTTCAGGATGCGCCGCTGGCGGATGTGGCGCAAGCCGGCGGCCGTTCCCGGCGCTGGATGAGTCCGCCGTCACGATGGCGGCAGCATGGCGGGCATCAGCGTCGAGAGATCACGCGGCAACCCCGGAACCTTCGGGCCGACAAGCGCCAGCGTGACGGGCGAAGCGAGCAGCGCGGCCGCCTCGGCGCGCAGGTCTTCGACCGTCACGGCGTCGATGCGCGCGGCAATCTCGGCGGCCGGAATGGCGCGACCATGAATCAGCACCTGCCGGGCGATCTGATCGACGCGGCCGCCGGGGGTCTCCAGACCGCCGAGCAGGCCGACCTTCATCTGCGCGCGGGCGCGCCGAAGCTCTGTCTCGGTGGCGTCGCCGGCCATCGCCGCGATGCAGCCGAGCGTGACGCGGATCAGCTCCGGCACGTCCTTCGGGCTTGCGCCGGCGCCGATGCCGAACACGCCGGTATCGTGGAACGGCCAGTGGAAGGCGTCGATGGCATAGGCCAGCCCGCGCTGCTCGCGCACCTCCTGGAACAGCCGCGACGACAGCCCGCCGCCCAGAGCGGTGGCGAGAACCTGCAGCCCCATATGACGACCGTCCACATAGGGCTTGCCGGCAAATCCCAGCACGAGATGGCCCTGATCGGCCCGCTGCACCCGGCGCACGTCGCCGCCGACATATCGTCCGCCCTCGTGCTCGGGCCGCGCCGGCCCGGCCTCGGCCTTCAGGCTTGCGAAGGCCTCGCCCGCGAGCGCCGCGAGCGCGTCGTGATCGACCGCGCCCGCCGCCGCCAGCACCAAGCGGCCGGGCGTATAGCAGCGTGCAAGATAGGCGCGGATCGCATCCGGCGTGAATCCCGACACCGTGTCGCGCGTGCCGAGAATCGGGCGGCCGAGCGGCTGGCCGGCGAACACCCGGTCGAGAAAGAGATCATAGACGAGGTCGTCCGGCGTGTCCTCGACCGCAGCGATCTCCTGCAGGATCACCCCCTGCTCGCGCTTCAGCTCGTCGGCGGCGAAGGTGGAGTTCAGCAGGATGTCGGCCAGCACATCGACGGCCAGCGGCACATGCTCCGCCAGCACCCGTGCGGTGTAGCAGGTGTACTCGCAGCTGGTCGCGGCGTTGATGTCGCCGCCGACGGCCTCCATCTCCTCCGCGATCTGGCGTGCGGAGCGCCGGGCCGTGCCCTTGAAGGCCATGTGCTCGAGCAGATGGGCGAGGCCATGCTCGTCGGCGCGTTCGTCGCGCGAGCCGGCGCTGATCCACACCCCGAGCGCCACGGTTGCGACCTGCTCCATGCGGCAGCTGACGACCCGCAGGCCCGAGGGCAGCGTGGTGAGGCGCACCGTCGGATCGCCGACAGGCAGGGCAGGGGCGATGACAGGGGCGTTCACGCGCTGGCCTCCGCAGGCGAGGCGGCGGTGGCGCGGGCCTTCGCCCGTATGAAGCGCTCGACGGCCCCCTGGTCGTTGCCCAGACGGGTGAAGCGCTCCGTGCGCTCCATGAGATCGGCCAGATGGGCCGGCAGCGCTGGCTTCACACCGCTGGCCGCCTCGACCGCGGCCGGGAACTTGGCCGGATGAGCGGTGCCGAGCACCACCATCGGGGTTGCGGGATCGGCCCTGAGCGCGGCGCGGGCGGCGCGCACGCCGATGGCCGTGTGCGGATCGAGCAGATAGCCGGCCTGTTGCCAGACTTCGCCGATCTCGTCGGCGATCTCGGCCTCCGAGACGGCCGCTGCGTCGAACTCGGACCGGATGGTTTCCAGCGTCCGCGGGGCCACCGCGAAGCGGCGCGATTGCGCGAGACTGCCCATCATGCTGCGCACGGCCGCCGCATCGCGCCCGCTGGCCTCGAACAGCAGCCGCTCGAAATTCGACGAGACCTGGATGTCCATGGAGGGCGCGCTGGTCGGCGTCACGCCTGTGACCGCATAGTCGCCCGAGCGCAGCGTCCGCACGAGGATGTCGTTGATGTTGGTGGCCACCATCAGCCGCCCGACGGGCAGGCCCATGCGCTTGGCCACCCAGCCGGCGAGCACGTCGCCGAAATTGCCGGTCGGCACCGCAAACGACACCGGGCGCAGCGGCCCGCCAAGCGAGGCTGCGGCGGTGAAGTAATAGACGACCTGCGCCGCGATGCGGGCCCAGTTGATCGAGTTGACGCCCGACAGCCCGACCTCGTCGCGGAAGGCATGATGATTGAACATCGCCTTCACCAGCGCCTGGCAATCGTCGAAATCGCCGTCGATGGCGATGGCGTGGACATTCGGCGCGTCCACCGTGGTCATCTGCCGGCGCTGCACGTCCGAGACGCGGCCATTCGGGTAGAGGATGAAGATGTCGACGCGCGACAGGCCCCGGAAGGCCTCGATCGCTGCGCCGCCGGTATCGCCCGATGTGGCGCCCACGATGGTGGCGCGCCGGCCGCGCGCGGCCAGCACATGGTCCATCAGCCGGCCGATGAGCTGCATCGCCACGTCCTTGAAGGCGAGCGTCGGGCCGTGGAACAGCTCCTCGACGAACAGATTGTCGCCGATCTGCACCAGCGGGCACACCGCCGGGTGGCGGAAGCCGGCATAGGCCTCGTTGATCATGCGGTTCAGCGCCGCCGTCTCGATCTCGCCGTCGGCCAGTGCGCCGATCACGGTCCTGGCGACGCTGGCGTAGGGTTGCCCCGCGAAGCCGCGGATGGTGGCCTCGTCGAGCCGAGGGTAGCTTTCGGGCACATAGAGCCCGCCATCGCGCGCCAGCCCGGCCAGCAACGCATCGGCGAATGAGAGCGCGGGCGCATCCCCGCGGGTGGAAACGTGCTTCATGCTCTGTGCCGTCGATCCTGCGTGCGGTCGCTATAGGCGCTTTCGCCCGCCAGCGCCACCGATGTGCGGACGCAGCGGTTCGTCATCGGTGGGTGTTCTGCCCTGACCCTGGCCGCGCAGGGCCCTGGTACGCCCGACCATGCCCGGGGTAGCCGGGTCGATGCCCCGGAATGACCGGCGGGCGCTGTCTCACCCTCGTTGGCGCTGGCCCCACAGGAAGGCGCCCACGACGCCGATCAGGGTCAGGGCGAGACCGAACCAGGTCAGCGCATAATGCAGATGATTGTTCGGGATCCGGGCGATGAGCTCCGCCGCATCGAGGCCCACGGGCAGGGCGGCGGGATCCGGCCCGCGCTCCAGTTCGAGAAGCATCGGCTCTGCCCGCAGGTCGAGCGCAGCCGCGATCGCGACCGGATCGCGCACATGGAAATCCCGCCGTGCCGGATCGGCGGGCGGCGTGAAGGCGTTCGGCGTCTCGGGCCGGCGAAGGAAGCCGGTGAGCGTCGCGTTTCCGCTCGGCGCGGGCAGCGCCGCGTGCGCCGCCTCGGGCGCGAAGCCGCGGTTGACCAGCAGGATGCGCCCGTCCGGCAGCTTCAACGCCGTGATCAGGTAGCGGCCGAAGCCGTGGGGACCGCGACCGGCTCCCGTGCCTTCGCCCATCACCACGCGCACGGTGGCGCTGGCCTGCGGTAACCATGTTCCCGTGACCGTGACGCGGCGCAGGTCAAGCGCTTCGGGCGCGGCGGCAAGATCGTCCGGCAGAGGCACCGGGGCTGCGATGGCCTGCTGGGCGAGGCGAGCGAGGAAGGCCTCCTTCTCGATCCGTCGCTGCAACTGCCAGATCCCGAGCCCGCACAAGATGACGATGCCGATCGCGCTGACCACGAGCAGAAGCGCTGTCGAGCGGCGGTGGGCTGGCGATGCGGCCATGGAGCGACGTCCCGGGAGAATGCAAAGGGGCGGCCCGGACGGACCGCCCCTGCTGCACCGTGCCTCAACCTCAGTGGCCAGCCGCGGCGCCGGCGCCCCAGACATAGATCGCGGCGAACAGGAACAGCCAGACCACGTCCACGAAGTGCCAGTACCAGGCGGCGAACTCGAAGCCGAGATGCTGCTGGGGCGTGAAATGGCCGAGATAGGCCCGCCACAGGCACACGGCCAGGAAGATCGTGCCGATCACCACATGCGCGCCGTGAAAGCCGGTCGCCATGAAGAATGTCGCGCCGTAGATGTTGCCGGAGAAGCTGAAGGCGGCGTGGCTGTATTCGTAGATCTGCAGCATCGTGAAGATCACGCCCAGCGCGACAGTCGCCCACAGGCCCTGTTTCAGGCCCTTGCGATCGCCCTCGAGCAGCGCATGGTGGGCCCAGGTGACGGTGGTGCCGGACAGAAGCAGCACCAGCGTGTTGAGCAGCGGCAGATGCCAAGGATCGAAGGTCTCGATGCCCTTCGGCGGCCAGACGCCGCCGGTGAACTCCTTGCGCTGGTATTGCGCCGCTTCGCCGGCGAACAGAGCCACATCGAAATAGGCCCAGAACCAGGCGACGAAGAACATCACCTCGGAGGCGATGAACATGATCATGCCATAGCGGTGATGCATCTGCACCACGCGCGTATGATGCCCTTCATGCGTGGACTCGCGCACCACATCCGCCCACCAGGCGAACATCGTGTAGGCAACGCCGAGCAGGCCCATGCCGAGCACCAGCGGCCCGATCTTCAGCCCGGCCGGTGCCAGCCCCTTCATCGACATCACGGCGCCGACGGCCATGACGAAGGCGCTGAGCGAGCCGATCAGCGGCCATGGGCTCGGATCGACAAGGTGGTAATCGTGGTTCTTGGTGGTCCCCGCAGCCATCTTCGGCTCCTTCCCGTGTTCTGGCCCGCCGAAACGGGTCGTCAGGCGGTGTCGTTGCTGTTGGTCAGAGTCTCGGTTTGGATTCGCCCGCCCGCGTCTCGGCCACAGACCCCGTCACAGGCTGGCCGTTCTTGGACGGAAAATAGGTATAGGAGAGCGTCAATGCATGCGTATCGCGCAGGTGGCGGTTCTCCTCGAAGGCGGGGTCGATGTAGAACACCACGGGTGCATCCATGCTTTCGCCCGGCTTCAGCGTGTGTTCGTTGAAGCAGAAGCACTCCATCTTCACGAAGAACGCGCCGACATGGGATGGCTGGACGTTGAAGGTCGCGATCCCCGTGGTGGCCCGGTCCGAAACATTGGTGACGCGGTAGAACACCGTCATCGTCTCGCCGATGCGGGCGTTGACGACGGGAGTCTCCGCCTCGAAGCGCCAGCCGAGACCCGGCGCCACATTGGCATCGAAGCGCACCTGAAGCACGCGGTCCGACACGCGCGAGGCGGCCTCGGAGCGCACCATCGGCGTGCCGCCGAAGCCGGTCACGCGGCAGAAGAGATCGTAGAGCGGCACCGAAGCGAAGGCGAGCGCCGTCATGGTGGTGACGATGGCCCCGCACCACAGCACGGTGCGCATCAGCCGGGCCGAGCCGGCAGTCGTTGGGCAGGAGGCGACCGGTTCCGTCATCGTTCGAAGCTCTCGATTGTTCAGCGTGCTGTCTTGACCATGGATACGGCGTAGAAGATCGCGGCGAGACCGCCGAGCGCCAGCGCGATCGCCACCGAGCGGCGACGTCGCAGACGATCCGCATTCGCCGGCGGATCGGTGCGGTCCTTGTCTGTCGAGGGGGCCATCGCTGCGCTCATCCCATAACGGCAGCCGGCATGAAGGGCACGGCCATGAACAGCCCGAAGGCATGCTCGGCCAGCAGCGCCGAGAACAGCGCGAACAGATACAGGATCGAGAAGCCGAACATCTGCATGCCGGCCTTGTGCGCGGCCTGCGCGCCGTCGGCCTTCAGGATGCGCCACGCGCTCGCCAGCATCCCGGCGCCGCCGAACAGCGCGACCGCGGCATAGACGAGCCCGCCGAGCGCCATGAAGCAGGGCACGAAGGCGAACAGCACCAGCGCGAGGGTGTAGGCGAGGATCTGCCGGCGCGTCGATGCTTCGCCCGCTACATTCGGAAGCATCGGCACATTGGCGCGTGCGTAATCCTCCGCCTTTGCCATTGCGAGTGCCCAGAAATGCGGTGGCGTCCACAGGAAGATGATGGTGAACAGCACCAGCCCCGACCAGCCGAGGTTTCCCGTCACCACCGCCTCGCCGATCATCGGCGGGAAGGCCCCCGCAGCGCCGCCGATCACGATGTTCTGCGGCGTCGAGCGCTTCAGCCACATCGAGTAGATCACGGCGTAGAAGAAGATGGTGAAGGCCAGCAGTCCGGCAGCCAGCCAGTTGGCGACGATGCCGAGCACGAGAACCGACCCGAACGATAGCACCAGCCCGAACACCAGGGCCTCGTCCCGCGTGATCTTGCCTGCGGGAATGGGACGGCGCGCCGTGCGGCTCATCACGGCGTCAATGTCGGCGTCCCACCACATGTTGAGCGCACCAGAGGCGCCGGCGCCGACGGCGATGGCGAGGAGCGAAACCGCGGCGATGACCGGATGGGTGGACCCCGGCGCAACAACGATGCCGACAAGCGCCGTGAACACCACCAGCGACATGACGCGAGGCTTCAGCAACGCAATGTAATCTCCGACGTCGCCGCCGGTCGCGCTGGCTGCTTCGATCTTGTCAAACGCTGCGGACATGGTGCTTGCGTGGTCCGTTCTGCTACGCGGGCGGGGCGCAACGCTGCGATCCGCCCGCTCTGTCCTGAAACCGATGCGTGTCAGGGGCGCTGCCCGTGCGGCCGGCGTCCCGCCAGCTCCTCAGACCGGCTCTGCGCCTCGACGCTATTGCGCGGACAGGGAGTCCCGGCCCGTGCGGGCCGGGATGAGAGGTGTCTCAGTGGCCGGAGCTGCTGATTCGCGGCAGCGTCTCGAACTGATGGAAGGGCGGCGGCGAGGACAGGGTCCATTCCAGGGTCGTCGCCCCTTCGCCCCAGGGATTGTCGCCAGCCTTCTCCTTGCGGATGAAGGCATAGGCTGTTCCGCCGAAGAAGATCAGCAGGCCCGCGGCGAAGATGTAGGAGCCCATCGAGGACCACCAATGCCAGTAGGCGAAGGCGTCCGGGTAGTCGACATAGTGCCGGGGCATCCCCGCCAGCCCGAGGAAGTGCTGCGGGAAGAACAGGATGTTCGCGCCCACGAACGCCACCCAGAAATGGGCGTGCCCGATCCAGTCCGGGATGACGTAGCCGCTCATCTTCGGGAACCAGTAATACCAGCCCGCGAACAGCGCGAACACCGCGCCAAGCGACAGGACATAGTGGAAGTGCGCAACCACATAATAGGTGGCGTGCAGCGAGCGGTCGACGCCGGCATTGGCCAGCACCACGCCGGTGACGCCGCCGACCGTGAACAGGAAGATGAAACCGATCGCCCAGACCATCGGCGCGGTGAAGCGGATCGAGCCGCCCCACATCGTCGCAATCCAGGAGAAGACCTTCACGCCCGTCGGGACGGCGATGACCATGGTCGCGAACACGAAGTAGCGCTGCGTGTTGAGCGACAGGCCGACCGTGTACATGTGGTGAGCCCAGACCACGAAGCCGACCACCCCGATCGCCACCATGGCATAGGCCATGCCGAGGTAGCCGAAGATCGGCTTGCGGCTGAAGGTGGAGACGATGTGGCTGATCAGGCCGAATGCCGGCAGGATCATGATGTACACTTCGGGATGGCCGAAGAACCAGAAAAGGTGCTGGTACAACACCGGGTCGCCGCCGCCGGCCGGATCGAAGAAGGTCGTGCCGAAGTTCCGGTCGGTCAGCAGCATGGTGATCGCGCCGGCGAGCACCGGCAGCGAAAGCAGCAGCAGGAAGGCGGTGATCAGCATCGCCCAGGCGAACAGCGGCATCTTGTGCAGGGTCATGCCCGGCGCGCGCATGTTCAGGATGGTGGTGATGAAGTTGATCGCGCCGAGGATGGACGCGGCGCCGGCGAGGTGCAGCGACAGGATGCCGAAATCCACCGCCGGCCCCGGATGGCCGGTGGTCGATGCGAACGGCGGATAGATCGTCCAGCCGGTGCCGACGCCGTTCGAGCCGGGCGCGCCCTCGACGAAGAGCGAGATCACCAGCAGCAGGAAGGCGAACACCGTCAGCCAGAAGGAGATGTTGTTCATCCGCGGGAAGGCCATGTCCGGCGCGCCGATCATCAGCGGCACGAACCAGTTGCCGAACCCGCCGATCAGGGCGGGCATGACCATGAAGAAGATCATGATCAGCCCGTGGCCGGTGACGAACACGTTATAGGTCTGCCCGCTGGCGAACCACTGCATGCCCGGCTCCTGGAGCTCCAGGCGCATGGCGATCGACAGGAACCCACCGACCAGTCCCGCGATGAGCGCGCAGATCAGGTAGAGCGTGCCGATGTCCTTGTGGTTCGTTGAGTAAAGCCAGCGACGCCACCCGGTCGGGTGATCGTGCGCATGGGCGTCATGGGCGTGAGCGGCGGCGCCGTATGCCATGGTCGTTGCCTCTTTCCCTCGGA
>CAZDUL010000192.1:0-31049 GCA_964508635.1 uncultured Allobosea sp.
GCGCAGCCTCGGTGCATGACGCACCGCTGGCGCTGGCGAGCTGAACCCGCCGCTGCGCGGCTTTTCCGGTGACAGCCGATCTGTGCGGGCGCATCTGTCTCGTCGCCGGCGCGTCGCGTGGTGTCGGACGCGGCGTCGCACGCGCGCTGGGCGAGTCCGGTGCGACCGTCATCGTCACCGCCCGCTCAACTGAATCGGGCCCGCGTACGGATGGTCGTCCCGAGGTGATCGAGGACACCGCCCGCGAGGTCGACGCCGCGGGCGGGCGCGGCCATCACTATGTCTGCGACCACACCCGCGAGGCTGAAGTCGATCGCCTGATCGGCTGGACCCTTCGCCGCTTCGGCCGCATCGACCTGCTCGTCAACGCAGTCTGGGGCGGCAACGAGGGCTATGATGGCGAGCGCTACCCCGACGGCGCGCGCTTCGGCGAACCGTTCTGGCGCCGCGGCGCGGCCTCGCTCGGCAAGGCGCTCGAGAGCGGGCTCTACGCGCAGTATCTTGCCAGCCGCGCCGTTGCGCCGGCCATGGTCGCGGCCCGTCGCGGGCTCATCGTCAACATCAGTTTCGACACGAGCGAGGGCTATCTCGGCGACGTCGTCTATGATGTCGCCAAGGCGTCGATGAACCGGCTGTCCTTCGTGATGGCCGAGGAGCTGCGCCCCCATGGCGTTACCGCGCTCACCCTGTCGCCGGGCTTCGTGCGCACGGAGCGTGTCCTCGACGCTGGCCACGGCGCGCTCGCCACGGAAACGCCGCGTTATGCCGGCCGCGCGGTCGCCGCCCTGGCCGCAGACCCCGATGTCGCCCGCCATGCCGGCCTGACGCTGCATGCGGCCGATCTGGCCAGGCTCTATCGCTTCACGGACGATGACGGGTCACAGCCGGGTCGCTTCCATCCCAACGCCCAGGAGAACCTGCCATGACCACGAAGCCGCTCGCTGGAAAGACCGTCTTCATCACCGGCGCCTCGCGCGGCATCGGGTTGGCCATTGCGCTGCGTTGCGCGCGCGACGGCGCGAACGTGGCGGTCGCGGCCAAGACTGCCGAGCCGCACCCGAAGCTCCCGGGCACGATCTACACCGCCGCTGCCGAGATCGAGGCGGCCGGCGGCAAGGCCCTGCCGATCCTGATGGACGTTCGCGAGGAGGATCAGGTCGCCGCCGCGATCGCGCGGACGGTCGAGACGTTCGGCGGTCTCGACATTCTCGTCAACAACGCCTCCGCCATCCAGCTGACGCCGACGCCCGCGACCGACATGAAGCGCTATGACCTGATGATGGGCGTCAATGCGCGCGGCACCTTCATGACGACCAAGCTTGCGCTGCCCCACCTGATGAAGGGGAACAACCCCCATGTGCTGATGCTGTCGCCGCCGCTCGACTTGCAGGAGAAGTGGTTCGCCCCGCATGTCGCCTACTCGATGGCCAAATACGGCATGAGCCTGTGCGTGCTCGGCTTCGCCGGCGAGTTCCGCGCTCATGGCATCGCTGTCAACGCGCTGTGGCCACGCACCACCATCGCCACCAGTGCGATCAAGTATGTTGTCGGCGACCAGCTGATGGCGATGAGCCGCACGCCCGAGATCATGGCCGACGCGGCGCATGCCATCTTCGCCAAGGACAGCCGCTCCTTCACCGGCAATTTTCTGATCGACGACAGCTTCCTGGCGTCCGAAGGCGTCACCGACTTCACGCCCTACCGCGTCGATCCGAGCCAGCCGCTCGCGCCGGATTTCTTCGTGCCCGACACGATGCCGCCGCCCTCCGGGGTGAAGGGCGGCGTCTGACGGGTGAGAATCATCGCATGTCAGAGGCGGCGGGCCGAGCAGGTGTTGAACTCGATCCACTGCGCCGTCGTCCAGTCGCGCTCCGGCGTCATGCTGCGGCAGGCCTCCGTCGGCTTGCTGCGCCGCGAGACGCGCGAAGGACGGCGAGGATTGTTCGGCCTCTCCTCGACGCAATGTGTGGTCAGGCAGTTGATCTTCGGCTTGGCGGGGTCCTTCAGCAGGACGGCATAGACGTCCGAGCCACCGCCGCCTTCGCCGGGGCCGCGGTCGCTGCCGCCACCGCCCTGCTGCTGCGCGAAGGCGGGAGCAGACAAGGCAAGAAGGGCGCCGGCAACGAGGAGCGAGCGGGCGCTGGAGCGGGACAGAGTGAGCATATGAACCTCCCTGAAACAGGTCTGGGGTTGAACATCGTTCAGTCCGGCCCTTGCGGTATCGATCGGCGGCCCTGTTGGTCACAGCCGGGATTGACGCAGGGTCATGCCATCAGCTTGTCGGCGTCAGGGCGATTTCCCGCTGAGCAAGGCGCTTGACCCGTTGCCTCTGCTGGGGCCTTACACCTGATCCCTGTTCGGACTGGCCGTCGGCCTGTCCGCATCGATGGAACGCCGCATGATCGCCAACCCGTCATCTGCTCCGAGCTCGGCGCTCGATCCGACCCGCTCGTTTCAGGGCCTTCTGCTCACGCTGCAGCGCTTCTGGGCGGATCGCGGCTGCGTCATCCTGCAGCCCTATGACATGGAGGTCGGCGCGGGCACCTTCCACCCGGCCACCACACTGCGTGCGTTGGGGCCCAAGCCGTGGAAGGCGGCCTATGTGCAGCCCTCGCGCCGCCCCAAGGACGGCCGCTACGGCGAGAACCCGAACCGGCTGCAGCACTACTACCAGTTCCAGGTGATCCTGAAGCCGTCGCCGCCTGACCTGCAGCAGCTCTATCTCGACTCGCTCGCTGCCATTGGCGTCGATCTGAAGCTGCACGATGTGCGTTTCGTCGAGGACGACTGGGAAAGCCCGACCCTGGGCGCCTGGGGACTCGGCTGGGAATGCTGGTGCGACGGCATGGAGGTCTCCCAGTTCACCTATTTCCAGCAGGTCGCCGGCTTCGAATGCGCCCCGGTCTCCGGCGAGCTGACCTACGGGCTGGAGCGCCTCGCCATGTACGTGCAGGGCGTTGAGAACGTCTACGACCTCAACTTCAACGGTCTCGAAGGCGACGCCAGGGTCACCTATGGCGACGTGTTCCTCCAGGCCGAGCGGGAATATTCGCGCCACAATTTCGAGGCCGCCGACACCGACATGCTGTTCGAGCAGTTCCGGATGGCGGAAGCGGCCTGCCGGGCCTATCTCGCCGCAGGCGATGCCGGGGAGAGGCACCTCCTGGCGCTGCCGGCCTACGACCAGTGCATCAAGGCGAGCCACGTCTTCAACCTGCTCGATGCGCGCGGGGTGATCTCCGTCACCGAACGGCAGGGTTACATCCTGCGCGTGCGCGAGCTCGCCAAGGCCTGCGGCGCGGCCTTCCTGAAGACCCGCGACGGCGGAGCCCGCTGAGAGCCATGCCTGATCTTCTCATCGAACTGTTCTCCGAGGAAATCCCCGCGCGCATGCAGCGCAAGGCGGCCGACGACCTGAAGAAGCTCGTAACCGACGCGCTGGTCGAGCGTGGCTTCGTCTACGAGGGCGCGCGCGCGTTCGTCACACCGCGTCGGCTCGCCCTGCACGTCGCCGGCCTGCCGGTGAAGGGCAAGGATGTGCGCGAGGAGCGAAAAGGTCCGCGCGTCGGCGCGCCCGAGGCCGCAATCCAGGGTTTCCTGAAAAGCGCAGGGCTGACCGACATTGCGCAAGCGCAGGTGCAATCCGACCCGAAGAAGGGCGACAGCTACGTCGCCGTCGTCGAACGCCCCGGCCGCCCGACTGCGGACGTGATCGCGGAGATCGTGCCGGCCGTGGTGCGCGGCTTCCCGTGGCCGAAATCGATGCGCTGGGGCGCGGCCTCGGCGGCCGGCGCGAGCCTGCGCTGGGTGCGTCCGCTGCACGCGATCGTCTGCACCTTCGGGCCCGAGACGGAGGAGCCGGAGATTGTTCGCTTCGATGTCGATGGCGTTGCGTCCGGCGATGTGACGTACGGCCACCGTTTCCTGTCCGATGGCCAGCCGATCCGCGTGAAACGGCTCGATGACTATGTCGCCAAGCTCGAGAAGGCGCATGTCATCCTCGATGCCGACCGCCGCAAGCAGATCATTCTTTCCGACGCCAAGCACCTCGCCTTCGCGCAGGGGCTGGAGCTGATCGAGGATGAGGGGCTTCTCGAGGAGGTGGCGGGGTTGGTGGAGTGGCCGACCGTGCTGATGGGTTCCTTCGACGCGGCTTTCCTCGCCATTCCGGGCGAGGTGATCCGCGCGACCATCCGCGCCAACCAGAAATGCTTCGTGCTGCGCGACGCCGCGGGCAGGCTCGCGAACCGCTTCCTGCTCGTCTCGAACCAGGTTGCGCCCGATGGCGGCAAGGCCATCGTGGCGGGCAACGAGCGGGTGGTGCGGGCGCGGCTCTCCGATGCGCTTCACTTCTGGAAGACGGACCAGAAGCCGCTGCCGGATGTCGACAAGCTGACGGCGAGCGCCAGGAAGCTCGGCCTCGATCTCGCCAGACCGCTCGATCAGCGCATGGCCAGGCTCGACCATCTCGGCGTCGTCTTTCACGAGAAGCTCGGCACGCAAGGCGAGCGCGTGCAGCGCATCGCCGCGCTGGCGCGAGAACTGGCGAAGGTCACGGGCGCGGACCCGGACTTGTGCGCCCGCGCCGCCGTGCTGGCCAAGGCCGACCTGCAGACCGAGGTCGTCGGCGAGTTTCCCGAACTGCAGGGCTTCATGGGCCGGCGCTATGCGGAGCTTCAGGGCGAGCCGCCAAGCGTCTGCGCGGCCATCGAGGATCACTACAAGCCGCTCGGCCCGTCCGACCGCGTGCCCACCGATCCCGTCGCGGTCAGCGTCGCGCTCGCCGACAAGCTCGACACGCTGGTCGGCTTCTGGGCCATCGACGAGAAGCCGACGGGATCCAAGGACCCTTACGCGCTTCGACGCGCGGCGCTGGGCGTGATCCGGCTTTTGGTGGAGAATGGGGTGCGGATTGCGCTCTCCGACGCCGTCTCGCACGCCATGACCGGGCTCGACCAGGCCATCTCGGGTTCGGCCCGTGGCGGCCTGGTCAAGCCCGGCCATGACGCTCAGGCACATGACGTGTTGGCGGCCAACCTCCTCTCCTTCTTCCACGACCGCCTGAAGGTCATGCTGAAGGACCAGGGTGCGCGGCATGATCTGGTGGACGCGGTGCTGGGAGCCGGCGGCGCGAATGACGACCTCTTGCTGATCGTCCGCCGCGTCGAGGCGCTGACCGCGTTCCTCGCCACCGAGGATGGCGCGAACCTGCTGGCCGGCTACCGGCGCGCCGCCAACATCCTGCGCGCCGAGGAAAAGAAGGACGGCGAAGGCGCCTTCGCTGGTGCGGTCGAGGCCGCGCAGCTCGTCGAGCCGCAGGAGATCGCGCTGGCTGGCGCGCTGGCCGAGGCCCTCCCCACGGTGCAGGCGGCCGTGGCGCGCGAGGCCTATGGCGAGGCGCTTGCCGCGCTGAGCCGCCTGCGCGCCCCGGTCGACGCCTTCTTCGAGGCGGTGATCGTCAACGCGCCCGACCCCGCCATCCGCGCCAACCGCCTTCGGCTGCTTTCATCGTTGCGGGAGGCGACGCTGAGTGTGGCCGATTTCAGCCGGATCGCCGGGTGAGGCCATTCAGCCGAGCGCCGCGAGATCCGGGATCGTGGCCAGCGGATCCAGACCCGGATACTCGGCGGGCGCTCCGGAGCGGTTGAGCCAGATCGCCTTTGCGCCGAAGGCGACCGCGCCGGCGATATCCCAGCGGTTCGAGGAGACCAGCGCCATCTCGGCCGGCGCGACGCCGAAACGCTCGGTCACCAGGGCATAGGCTCGCGGCGCCGTCTTGAAGACCGTCGCGCTGTCCACCGAGATCAGCGCTGCAAAATGGCGCTTCAGCCCTGCCGCCCCGAGGGCTTCGTCCAGCATATCCGGCGTGCCGTTCGAGAACACGCACAGCCGACAACCGGCCGCGGCCAGCCTGTCCAGCGCGGGCGCAGCATCCGCATAGGCATCGAGGCGACGATAGGCCGCCATCAGCTCGGGCTTCAGCGCCCGGTCCACCTGCGGGAACGTAGCCAAGGCATGCTCCAGCGCCTCGCCCGTCAGCACCCAGAAGTCGCGGTAGCGCCCGGACAGCGACAGGACCCAGGTGTATTCGAGCTGCTTCATTCGCCAATGCGCCGAGAAGGCGGGCGCGACGGGCCCTATGCGCCCCGCGAGGCGCGACACCGCCGAATGCACGTCGAGCAGCGTGCCATAGGCGTCGAAGGCGAGAACCGACACGAACGGTGCGAACGTGCGCAGAGCGATCATGCGCCCATCGTGAAGATCTGGCCCTTTCGGCGTCAAGCGATGCGGCTCGGGCCGATCCGTCGTGCTGCGGGGTCGCCGAGACGGTCGGACGCGACTATATGGCTCGATGTGAATGAGACCTCGACCACCAACCCGACGGGTGCCGTTCCGGCCGGAGCTGTGACGTTGCGCTTCGCCGTGCGCGGCATGAGCTGCGCGTCCTGCGTTGCCCATGTCGAACGCGCGGTGCGCGCTGTTCCGGGCGTGATGGCGGTCGCGGTCAATCTGCCGCTGGAGCGCGCCGAGGTGAAGGCCCCGGCGAGCGCGGCCGACGCGATCGCCGATGCCATTCGCGCCGATGGCTACGAGGCCCGCCTTGTCGGCGATGCTGCGACTCACTCTGGCCAGGCCGAGCAGGCGGCCGAGACGGCGCAGGTGAAGCGCGATGTCCTCATCGCGGCGCTGCTGACGCTGCCGGTGGTCGCTCTGGAGATGGGCGGCCATGTGTTTGCCGCCTACCATCACTGGCTGCATGGCCTGATGGGCGAAGCGTTGCCGCGCTGGATTGCGCTGGTGCTGACCGCCGCTGTCCTTGCAGGGCCGGGCCGGCGCTTCTTCGTGGCCGGTTTCCGGGCGTTGTTGCGCGGCAAGCCGGAGATGAATGCGCTGGTCGCGCTGGGCGCCGGCGCGGCCTTCGCCTATTCGGCGCTGGCGACGCTTGCGCCGACGCTGTTTCCGGTCGGGCTGGGGCATGTCTATTTCGAGAGCGCGGCGGTGATCGTCACGCTGATCCTTGCCGGCCGCTGGATCGAGGCGGTCAGCCGTGGGCGCACGGGCGCCGCCATCCGTGCGCTGGCCGAGCTGCAGCCGCCCGTCGCCATCCGGCTCAAGGATCGCGTGGAGCACGAAACGCCCGTCGCAGAACTGATGGTCGATGATGTGCTGCTAGTAAAACCCGGTTCCGCGATCCCCGCCGATGGTGTGGTCATCGCGGGAGCCTCTCATGTCGACGAGGCGATGCTGACCGGCGAGCCGCTGCCCGTCGCCAAACAGGCCGGGGACGACGAGCGGCGCGCTCGCGTCTTTGCCGGCACGGTCAACGGCCCCGGCGTGCTGACGATCCGCGCCACGGCGGTCGGCGCAGGCACCGTGCTGGCCGGGATCATCCGCATGGTCGAGGATGCGCAGGCAGCGCGGCTTCCGGTTCAGGCGCTGGTGGATCGGATCACGGGCGTGTTCGTGCCGGTCGTCATGGCGCTGGCCGCGCTGGTGTTCGCGATCTGGCTGCTGGTCGGCCCCGAGCCGCGTATGGCCTTCGCGATGACAACCGCTGCGACGGTGCTGATCATCGCCTGCCCCTGCGCCATGGGGCTGGCGACACCGACCTCGATCGCGGTGGCGATGGGCCGCGCCGCGAAGCTTGGTGTGCTGTTCCGCAACGGCGCGGCGCTTGAGCAGCTGGCGCGCAGTCGCTCGGTCGCGTTCGACAAGACCGGCACGCTGACCCATGGCCACCCGACCGTGCAGGCCATTGCGCCGGCCGAGGGCGTGGACGAGGATGCCGCCCTGGTGCTGGCCGCGGCGCTGGAGCGCGGCTCGGAGCATCCGCTGGCGCGGGCGGTTGTGCAGGCGGCGGAGCAGCGCGGCCTGGCCGTGCCGGCGGCGAGCGAGATCCAGGCGCTCCCCGGGCACGGTCTGTCGGGCACCGTTGGTAGGCACAGCGTGCTCATCGGTTCGCCAAGCCTGATGCAAGAGCGCGGCGTCGCCGGGTGCGACGCCCCTTTCGAGGCCCGCGTCGAGGCGCTTGCTGCGGATGGGGCCACCGTCTTCGCGCTGGCTGTCGATGGCCGCTTCCATGCCCTGTTCGCCGCGGCCGACACCCTTCGTCCCGAGGCGAAGGCATTGATCGGCCGCCTGAGGCAGGCGGGCCTCACGGTTGCCCTGATCAGCGGCGACGCGCGTGCTGCCGCTCAGGCCATCGCACGCGAGATCGGCATCGACGAGATCGAGGCGGGGCTGCTGCCCGAAGGCAAGGTCGCCGCCATCGAGGCACTGAAGACGCGCATCGGACCCCTGGCCTATGTCGGCGACGGGCTGAACGATGCTCCCGCGCTGGCGGCCGCCGATGTCGGAGTGGCCGTGGCCGACGCGACCACAGTCGCCATCGAAAGCGCCGATGTCGTTCTCGTCCATGGGGATCTGCTCGCGCTGGCGGATGCCCGCGATCTTGCCCGCGCCACGCTGGCCAACATCCGGCAGAACCTCGGCTGGGCCTTCGGCTACAACATCGCGCTGATCCCGGTTGCGGCTGGCGTGCTCTATCCCGCCTTCGGTTGGCTGCTGTCGCCGATGCTGGCCGCCGCCGCCATGGCTCTGTCGAGCGTGCTGGTGCTGGCCAATGCGCTGCGCCTTGCGCGGTTCGGCGAGGCGCGCGAAACCGGGGTCACCAGCGCGTCGCCTGCGCCTCTCCTTCCTTCCTCGGGGCTGCGTGCCCGCCTTCCGGAGACCCTGCCATGACCGATGCTGCTCGCACCACGCTCAAGGTCGAGAATATCCATTGCGAGTCCTGCGCGAAGCGCGTGGCCACGATCATCGGCAAGGTGGCCCCGGATGCGATTGTCGACGTCGATGTGCCGGGCGGCATTGTGACGATCGCCGGCGCGGGGGACCTGGCGGCGGTCTTGTCTGCGCTCGACAAGGCCGGTTATCCGGCCACTCGACGGGGGTGAGCGGTCTTGTCAAGGATGACGTCCGCCGTTGAACGCGCTAAGCGCCCGGTCATCCAGCATGAAGGGGGCAGGCAATGACGGCGGATGGCGGCAAGGCGCAGGCAGTCACCACAGGCGGCGGCAGCCCCGCGCGAATTCTCGACGGCAAGGCCGCCGCTGCCGCGATGCGCACGCGCCTGGCAGGTGAGGTTGCGGCGTTTCATGGAGCCCATGGCCGCCCGCCGGGGCTTGCCGTCGTTCTTGTCGGCGACGATCCGGCCAGCCGCATCTATGTCGGCTCCAAGGTGAGGCAGACCGCCGAGATCGGGATGCGTTCGCTGGAGCATCGCCTGCCGGCGACGACGAGCCAGAGCGAGTTGCTCGACCTGGTCGCGGCACTGAATGCCGACGATGCGGTCGACGGCATCCTGGTGCAGCTGCCCCTGCCGTCCCATATCGACGCCGGGCGTGTGGTTGACGCCATCAGCCCCGACAAGGATGTCGACGGATTTCACCCCGTCAACGCCGGACGGCTGGCGGTAGGCGCCGCCGGACTGGTCCCGTGCACGCCGCTGGGTTGTCTCGCGCTGGCCAAGCTCGCTGCGCCGGACCTGTCGGGCCTTCACGCCGTGGTCATCGGCCGTTCGAACATCGTGGGCAAGCCGGTTGCGCAGCTGCTTCTCGCCGAGAATTGCACCGTGACCATCGCCCATTCGCGCACGCGCAATCTGGCGGATATCTGCCGCGGGGCCGATCTGCTGGTTGCTGCGATCGGTCGCCCGCGCTTCGTCACGGCCGACTTCATCGCGCCCGGCGCCATTGTCATCGATGTCGGCATCAACCGGATTGACGAGAACGGCGCGTCGCGGCTGGTCGGCGATGTCGATGAGACAGCGGCAGCCGCGCGGGCTGCTGCATGGACGCCGGTGCCCGGCGGCGTGGGCCCGATGACCCTTGCCTATCTTCTGTCGAACACGCTGAAGGCGGCGCGGCTGCGTCGCGGCGAACCGGCGTGAGCAGACAGGGATTCAACCGCACGACGAATCGCTTGGGGAAAATCCAGCGTTCCCGCTTCGGACTCTTGTCGGTGAGTCAACGCATCTAGTATCCATCTGGCTGTCAGGCACGACATCTCGTGCGCACTTTCAGTCACGGTTGGCTCGCCGCCAGCATCCGGGCGCATTGGCGTCCGGGTGACCGCGGACGGATTCAACCTTGCCTTGCAGCGCGCGCGTTCGGGCGGTGTCGGATACAGCGAAGCGGCGGCAACAAGGAGCGGCGGCGACATGGCGGATGCAGCCACCTGGACGGATGAGCGCGTCGAGACGCTCAGGAAGCTTTGGAACGAGGGACTCAGCGCCAGCCAGATCGCCGGCGAGCTCGGCGGCGTGACCCGGAATGCCGTGATCGGCAAGGTGCATCGGCTTGGCCTGTCGGGCCGCGCCAAGGCGCCGTCAGGTGCAAGCCCCGTATCGCGCCCCCGCGCCAAGCCGGCCGCAAGACTGGGCAATGGCACCCATGCGCCGTCGCCAGCTGTTCGTGGGGCCACCGCCTTGCAACCGCAACTGCGGACCCAGCCCGACATGAGGCCGGAGGCGCAGCCGGCGCTCCTCGATCCGGAAGTGGTGGTGCCGTTCTCCGAGCGCGTGACGATCATGGAGTTGCGCGACAACATGTGTCGCTGGCCCATGGGCGATCCGACGACAGCCGAGTTCCGTTTCTGCGGCATGAAGACCGAAACCGGCCAGCCCTACTGCTCCTATCACTGCCGCATCGCCTACCAGCCCGCCGGCGAACGGCGCCGCGAGCGCGACGAACAGCGCCGCACCCAGCAGCGCGCCTGAATGTGTGATCGGGGGGGCCGCGCCTCAGGTGCGGCCGAAGGTCTCGTCGAGCGCATAGCCTGCGCCGCGTACGGTGCGGATCGGGTCGCGCATGTCGCCCCCGGCGATCGCCTTGCGCAGCCGCCCGACATGCACATCGACCGTTCGCTCGTCGATGTCGGCGTCACGGCCCCACACGGCATCCAGCAGCTGAGCCCGGGTATAGACGCGGCCAGGCTTTTCCATGAAAAACTCGAGCAGACGGAACTCGGTCGGGCCCAGATGCAGCTCGCCGCCGCTGCGCCAGACCCGGCGCGTATTGCGGTCAAGGCGAATGTCGCCAGCGTCGAGGCAATCGCTGATGCGTTCGGGGTTGACGCGCCGCAGGAGCGCCTTCACCCGCGCCAGCAGCTCCGGCACCGAGAATGGCTTGACCACATAGTCGTCTGCGCCGGTCGACAGTCCGCGCACGCGTTCCGCCTCCTCGCCCCGCGCCGTCAACATGATGATGGGCAGGACTTCGGTTTCCTTTCGTCCGCGCAGACGCCGGCACAGCTCGATGCCCGACAGCCCCGGCAGCATCCAGTCGAGCAGCAGAAGATCCGGCACCTCTTCGCGCAGCCGCATGTCGGCATCGTCGCCGCGGGCCGAAACCTCGACACGATAACCTTCGGCTTCAAGGTTGTAGCGCAGCAGGAGGCTGAGCGGCTCCTCATCCTCCACAATCAGGATTCGGGCTGACATGGCGTAACGACCCCAGGCGTCTTGCCGATCACTCCGCCGCTTCCGCCGGATCCTCGCCCTTCGGGCGATCGGTCGGCAGGTTGCGGCCGGTGACAAGGAAATGCACCGTCTCCGCGATATTTGTGGTGTGATCACCCACCCGTTCGATGTTCTTCGCACAGAACAGCAGGTGCGTGCAGAACGTGATGTTGCGCGGATCTTCCATCATGTAGGTCAGCAGCTCACGGAACAACGAGTTCTCGAGCGCATCGATCTCGCCGTCGCGGCTCCAGACGGCGAGCGCGGCCTTGTCGTTGGACTGGGCATAGGCGTCGAGCACATCCTTGAGCTGGCTCTGAGCCAGCTTGCTCAGGGCCTCGACGCCCGTCATCGCGCGGCTGCCCTGCAGACCGCCCTGGACCTTCAGCGAGCGCTTCGCGATGTTCTTGGCAAGGTCGCCGATGCGCTCGAGGTCGTTGGCGATCCGGATGGAGGCCACCACTTCGCGCAGGTCGTTGGCGACCGGCTGGCGACGCATGAGCATCAGCACCGCCTGATCCTCGATCTTGCGCTGAAGCTCGTCGAGACGCGGATCCATCGCGATGACTGCCTGGGCCCGCTTGGCGTCGTCGCGCACCAGCGCGACGGTTGCCTCCGTGAGCATGCGTTCGCAATAGCCGCCCATTTCGGCGATGAGCCGCCGCAGCTGGTCGAGTTCCTGGTCGTAGGATTTGGAAAGATGGTCGGACATGGCGGATCGGCTTTCGAGAAGCAACAGAGGCAGGAGCGCGTGCGTCAGCCGAAGCGGCCGGTGACGTAGTCGAGCGTGCGCTTCTGGTCCGGATTCATGAAGATCTTGTTGGTCGGACCAAACTCGACCAGCTCGCCGAGATACATGAAGGCCGTATACTGGGAGATGCGCGCCGCCTGCTGCATGTTGTGCGTGACGATGACGATGGTGAAATCGTTGCGAAGCTCCTCGATCAGCTCCTCGATCTTGCCGGTCGAGATCGGATCGAGCGCCGAGGTCGGCTCGTCGAACAGGATAAGGTCGGGACGCTGGGCGATGGTGCGGGCGATGCACATGCGCTGCTGCTGGCCGCCAGACAGACCCATGCCCGATTGCTTGAGCTTGTCCTTGACTTCGTCCCACAACGCGGCCTTGCGCAAGGCCTGCTCGACGCGGTCGTCGAGCTCGGATTTCGACAGCTTTTCGTAAAGGCGCAGACCAAACGCGCAGTTGTCGTAGATCGACATCGGGAACGGCGTCGGCGTCTGGAACACCATGCCGACCCGGGCGCGCAGCTCATTCACGTCGATATCGTTGGAGATGATGTTGCGTCCGTCGAGATTGACCTCGCCGGTCGCGCGCTGGTCCGGATAAAGGCTGTAGATGCGGTTGAAGATCCGCAGCAAGGTGGACTTGCCGCAGCCCGACGGGCCGATCAGGGCTGTCACCTGCCGGTCGAAGAAGTCCATGTTGATGTTCTTCAGACCCTGGAAGGAGCCGTAGAAGAAGTCGAGGTTCTTGCAGGACAGCCTGACGGGTGCGTCAGGATTGAGCGACGCAGCCGACGGGGCTGTTTCCTTCAGCGTGATGGTGGACATGGGTCGAAACTCCGGTCGGATGCGATGTGAGGTTGAGCGATCACTTGCGGTTCATCATGGCGCGCGCACCGATCGACAGGATCAGGATCGCGAAGGTGATGAGCAGCGCTCCGGCCCAGGCCAGTTGCTGCCAGTTGTCGTACGGCGCCGAGGCGAAGGCGTAGATGGTCACCGGCAGGTTGGAGACGCCACCGGTCAGGTTCCAGTTGAACCAGAACGAGTTGTTGAGCGCCGTGAACAGGAGGGGCGCGGTCTCGCCCGCGATGCGCGCGAGCGCCAGCAGGATGCCGGTGACGATGCCGGCCCGTGCCGCCCGCCAGCAGACCTGGCGGATCACGACGGACGGCGGCGCGCCGAGTGCGGCGCCGGCTTCTCGCAGGCCGTTGGGTACCAGCCGCAGCATGTCCTCCGTGGTGCGCACGATGACCGGCAGCGCGATGATCGCCAGCGCGACGCCACCAGCCCAGCCGGAGTAGCCGCGGAACGGCATGACGAGGATAACATAGACAAACAGGCCGATCAGGATCGACGGAGCGGACAGAAGGATGTCGTTGATGAAGCGCACCAGATCGGCAAGCTTCGATCCCTTGCCGTATTCGGCCAGGAAGGTGCCCGCCATCACGCCGATCGGGGTGGCGATGGCGATACCGAGGAAGGTCAGCACGATCGAGCCGACGATCGCATTGAGAAGGCCGCCGCCTTGCGTGCCGGGACCAGGTGTGATCCGCGTGAACAGTTCGATGCTGAACCCTTGCGCCCCCTTCACGATCAGCATGCCGAGGATCCAGAACAGCACGAACACCGAAATGGCGGTTGCGGTGGTGGCGAAGATGCGCAGCGTCCTGTCCTGCACCCGGCGCGAGCGGCGCACGCGGCCCCAGGGTTCGGGTGCCGCCGCTTGTGCGGTCATGGACGAGGGGGAGGCGGGAACCGTCGACATGCGCGTGAACCTTGTCGGATGTGCCGGGTGTTTCAGTACTGCTTGACGCGCGACACCAGGAGCCGCGCGATCACCAGCACCACGAAGGTGACGAAGAACAGGATGCAGCCGAGCGCGATCAGGGCGCTCATCTGCATGCCAAGCGCCTCGTTGAATTCGGACGCGATGCGCGAAGCGATGGTCGAGCCGGGATCCATGATGGAGGCGGACAGACGGTTCGCATTACCGATCACGAAGGTGACGGCCATCGTCTCGCCGAGCGCGCGTCCGAGGCCGAGCATGATGGCTCCGATGATCGAGACGCCCGCCTGCGGCAGCAGAACGTGACGCACGACCTCCCAGGTCGTGCAGCCGATGCCGTAGGCGCTCTCGCGCAGCACGGTCGGGATCTGGTCCAGCATGTCGCGCGTGAGCGAGGCGATGAACGGCACGATCATGAAGGCGAGGATCAGGCCGGCGCTGAGGATGCCGAGGCCCGAGGGCGAGGAGGCGTAGAAGATGGTGCCGATGATCGGCATGCCCCTCACGACGTCCGAAACCGGAACCTGGAAATACTTCGCGAACAGCGGCACGAAGACGAACAACCCCCACATGCCGTAGATGATGCTCGGCACTGCGGCCAGCAATTCCACCGCCGTTCCGACGGGGCGCTTGAACCAGGCCGGCGCGAGCTGTGTCAGGTAGATGGCGGTCCCGAGCGAGAGCGGCACGCCGATGATCATGGCGATCAACGCCGTGGTGAGCGTTCCGACGATGGCGGGAAGCCCACCGTAGACGTCATTCATGGTGTCCCACTGCGTCCCGGTGAAGAAATTCAGTCCGAATTCCCGGAACGCCGGCCAGCCGCCGTAGATCATCGACAGCATGATGCCGGCCAGCAGGACCAGCACGGTGATCGCCGCGGCGCGGCTGAGCGCCGCAAACAATCCGTCGAAGCGGAAGGGATCACGGGCTCGCACTTGTGAGACAGCGCTCTTGTAGGTGCTCTCTTGCAGCGCAACCATGGGTGATCCCTTCCGTGTGTTTGTGTCCCAGGGACAGCGACGCGCGTGTCAGTTCGTCGCCGGCGTGAAGACGGGCTTGCCGGCCGCGTCGGTGATCCCGGCCCACGAAGCGCGCACCTTCGCCTTCACCGGAGCCGGCATCGGCACATACTCGAGATCGAGCGCCATCTTGTCGCCATTGGTGAAGGCCCAGTCGAAGAACTTCAGCGCAGCAGCAGAACGCGCCGGATCCTGCGGCTTGGCGTACATCAGGATAAAGGTCGCCGAGACGATCGGCCACGCATCCGGAGCCTTCTGGTTGTTGAGGCTGATGCCGAAGCCGGGTGCCGCTTCCCAGTTCGCGCCGGCAGCCGCAGCCTGGAACGACTTGTCGTCCGGAACCGGGAAATTGCCCGCGGCGTTCTGCACGAGCGCGTAGGACAGATTGTTCTGCTTGGCGTAGGCATACTCGACGTAGCCGATCGAATTGGCGATCTGGCGCACCGTGCCCGACACGCCCTCATTGCCGCGTCCGCCGACGCCGACGGGCCACTGCACCGAGGTGTTGCTGCCGATGCGGCTCTTCCACTCGTCCGACACCATGGAGAGATATTCGGTCCACACGAAGGTCGTGCCCGATCCGTCCGAACGGTACACGACGTTGATCTTCGCGCTGGGCAGGGTCACGCCGGGATTGAGCTGCACGATCCGCGGATCATTCCACTCCGTGATCTTGCCGAGATAGATGTCGGCGAGGATCGGTCCGGTCAGCTTCAGGCCGCGCTGGCCGATGCCCTGAACGTTGAAGGCCGGAACGACACCGCCCATCACCATCGGGAACTGGACCAGACCGTCCTTCTGGAGGTTTTCGCCGTTCAGCGGCGCATCGCTTGCGCCGAAATCGACGGTCTTGGCGCGGATCTGGCGGATGCCGCCGCCCGAGCCGATCGACTGGTAATTCAGGCCGATGCCGGTGGCGGCCTTGTAGGCTTCCGCCCACTTGGCGTAGATCGGGAACGGAAAGGTCGCGCCGGCGCCGGTGATGTCGGCGGCCTGAGCCACCGGGGCGAACGTCAGCGCGGCGAAGGTCGCCGTGATGGCTGCAAACTTGCGCATGAGGAACTCCTCTGGTCATGCGGGACAACCGCGAGTCACACGAGTTCCATGACAGCTGTGTGACAAACTGTCATCGCAAGGGACAGATTTGCGGCCTATTCGAACGGCGGGAATGACACCTTGAAGCGCGCTCCCTCTCCGAGACGGCTCTCGATCTCGAGCCTGCCGCGATGGCGGGCGACGATATGCTTGACGATGGCAAGGCCAAGCCCCGTGCCGCCGATCTCGCGGCTGTGCGAGACGTCGACGCGGTAGAAGCGCTCCGTCAGCCGCGGAATGTGCTGGGGAGCAATGCCTGGTCCGAAATCGCGGACCTCGATGCGGGGCTCGGGCTCGCTGGCGACGCCGATCTCGACCCGTTCGCCTTCGCGCCCATACTTCACCGCGTTCTCGATCAGGTTCTCGGCAAGGCGCAGAAGGTCGTCGCGGTCGCCGGCGATCCATACCGGCGCCTGTGGCACGTTCAGATCGAGGTGGACGCCACGTTCGCGTGCCGACAGGCTGAGGGAATCGACGATCTCGCGGGCGATAGCCGTAAGGTCGATGCGCTCCTTGGGGATCTGATGAGCGCGCAATTCCGCACGCGACAGCGAGAGCAGGTCGTCGATCAGACGAGCCATGCGCGTCGCCTGTTCGCGCATGATGCCGAGGAAGCGATCACGGGCGGCGGCGTCGTTGCGGGCGGGACCCTGAAGGGTCTCCACAAAGCCGAGCAGCGAAGCCAGCGGCGTGCGCAGCTCATGGCTGGCGTTGGCCACGAAATCGACCCGCATGCGCTCGAGCGCCTGCTGCTCGGTGAGGTCCTCGAATACGGCCGCGACCCGCGGCCTGAGATCGGGGGCCTTGATCGCGCTCAGCCGCACGCGCCAGGTGCGCTCCGGCACGCCGCGCTCGCTCAGCTGGATCTGCGCGTCCGTGCGCCCGGCGAGGCACGCTCCGACGCTGTCGAGCACATCCGGATCGCGCAGCGCGAGCGAGAGCGGCCGTCCGGTGGTCAATGCGGGAAAAGCGGCCTGTGCGCTGCGTGACAGGCCGAGCACGAGCATCTGGTCGTCGATCAGAACCAGGGGCAGGGGAAACGACGATACGAGCAGGTCGAGACCAGGTCCGTTGCCTGCGGATCCTGCCCCTTTTGCGACTGTCTCCGGGACGGCCGGCTGGCGGGACGAAGCAGCCGGCCTCGGCCAGAGGATCGCCGCTGCGAAGGCTGCCAGCGCGCCGCCCCCGATCACCAGCGGAAGCGGGCCGCCGGCCAAGGCGATTGCAGTGGCCACGACAAGGCACCCGGCTGCCGCACCTGCAGCCTTGCGCCAGTCCCTGCCATGGGCACCCTCGGCCATGCGTTCGCGATCCGCTGTGTCATGATCGATGCCTTTGCCACGGCGACCTTCATCAAGCCCGCCTGCGTCGGCGCATCGGATGTAGGGCGTTCGGTCGGTCCGTGTAGCTGCTTGCGAACAAGCGTGTTGCCGAGACCGCCTTGGGCAACGACCGACGGGTTATGGTCAAGCGCTTGCTCGCCGCGTTGTCCCTGATAGCGTGGCTGGCAAAGCAATCGCTTGCGCCAGCTCAACCCGGGAGGTTGCCATGAACGCGCCGGCAGGCGAAACCGGAACGGTTCGCGCAAGGAGCGAGACCGCTTCGCGCCGAAAATCCTCCCGCGGCAAGGCCGCGGGCGACAAGCCGGCCGACGCAGATCGGCCCTCGAACGCGAGCAACCAGCCTGTCCATGCCGGGTTCGATATCAAGACGCCGAAGCTTCCCGAGGCGATCGACGCGGCAGCGCTCGGCAGCGGCAACTTTCCCTATGACAGAAAGCTGAAGCGCAAGCGCTATGAAGCCGAGATCACGCTGCTGCAGATCGAGCTTCTCAAGCTGCAGAGCTGGGTGCGAGAGTCCGGCGCCCGTGTGGTGATCGTTGTCGAGGGCCGCGACGGGGCCGGCAAGGGCGGCGCGATCCATCGCTTCACCCAACACCTCAATCCGCGGGGGGCACGCATCGTGGCGCTGTCGAAGCCCTCGGACGTTGAGAAGGGGCAGTGGTATTTCCAGCGCTATGCGGCGCAGATGCCGACGCGCGGCGAAATCGTCTTCTTCGATCGCTCCTGGTACAACCGCGGCGGCGTCGAGCCGGTGATGGGCTTCTGCACGCCGGAGGAGCACGAGCGCTTCCTGGTCGAGGCCCCTGCTTTCGAGGGAATGCTGGTGCGCGATGGCGTGGTTCTGTTCAAGCTGTTCCTCAGCATCGGACGCGAGATGCAGATGAAGCGGCTGCACGCGCGCTTCCACGATCCGCTGAAGCGCTGGAAGCTGTCGCCCATCGATTTCGAGGCGATCGACCGTTTCGAGGCCTATTCGAAGGCTTACGAGACCATGCTCGAGCGCACCGACACCGAACGTTCGCCCTGGACGATCATCCGCGCCAACGACAAGCTGCGAACGCGGCTCAATGCGATCAGGCATGTCCTGCATGCTCTGCCCTATGCCGGGAAGGACGCGGCGGTTGTGAAGCCGGTCGATCCCCGCATCGTGCTCGGGGCGCGCAGCTTCCTGCGCTCCGGCGGAGAGGATGGGCCGGTCCCGCAGTTGAAACCGGCTCGAGGCTAGCGCTCCTTCGGTATCGACCGGATGCTCAACCCTTCAGGACGCGCCCGGCCACGGCGTCAAGCCTGGCCAGCATGTCCGGATCCCGGGCTGCGGGCGCTGTGATGATCGCTCCGTCCAGCGCGCGGTGCGAGCCATGCGGGCAGGGCTCGCGCTCGGCGGGAAACACGCGAGCCAGCGCGGTGATCAGGGCCCGCGCGGCTGTCGTGTTCGCCTCGACCTGCCTGATCACCGCCTCGACGGTGACGTGGTCGTGGCCCGGGTGCCAGCAGTCGAAATCGGTGACCATCGCCACCATGCAGTAGGTGATCTCGGCCTCGCGGGCGAGCTTGGCCTCCGGCATGGAGGTCATCCCGATCAGGTCGTATCCGAGGCCCTTGTAGAACAGGCTTTCCGCCAGCGTTGAGAATTGCGGGCCTTCCATGCAGACCGCCGTGCCGCCGCGCCGGATGGCGATGCCGGCCTCCGCAGCTGCGGCCGCGACCCGATCCTGAAGCACCGGTCCGAACGGATGGGCGAAGCTGACATGAGCGACGCAGCCCGCGCCGAAGAAACTGGTCTCGCGGGCGAAGGTTCGGTCAAGCAACTGGTCGGGCAGCACGAATGTCCCGGGCGGCAGGTCCTCCTTGTATGAGCCGACCGCCGAGAAGCTGACGATGTCGGTGACTCCGACGCGCTTCAGCGCATCGATGTTGGCGCGGTAGTTGATGGTCGAGGGCGACAGGCGATGTCCCTCGCCATGGCGCGGCAGGAAGACCAGTTCGGTTGCACCGATCCGGCCGAAGCGGAGAGCGGCGGAGGGCTCGCCCCAGGGCGTCGCCACGGCCTCATCGCGGCGGTCCTCGAGGCCGGGCAGGTCGTAGAGGCCCGATCCGCCGATGATCCCGAGCCGTGCGGGCTGGGCTGTCTGCCAGGCATGCATGGAAATCGGTTCCCTCGAATGCCTAATGCGGTCGTGCGCGGATGCGCCGGCCGACCTCGTAGAGACCGAGCAGCGTCAGCGCGAGGATGAAGGGCGCAATGTAGTAGATGAGCCGGAACAACAGCAGCGCGCCAAGGACTGGCTCGCGCGGCAGGCTGGCAAGCCCGATCAGCATCGTCGCCTCGAACGCGCCGACGCCGCCGGGCAGATGGCTGACGATGCCGACCGCCGCCGCGAACACGTAGATGGCGAGGAACACCTCGAAGGGCATGCCGTGCCCGGCTGGCAACAGGACGTAGAGAACGGCCCCGGCGGCGCAGACATCGGCAATGCCGATCAGGACTTGCGCGCTGCTGAGCCGCGAGCCCGGCATCTCCAGTCGCCAGCCCTTGACCGAGACGCCCCGGCGTCCACCCCGCACCCAGAACAGATAGCCCGCCACGAGGCCGAGCACGCCGACGCCGACAGCCTGCATGGTCAGCGGCGTCGCATGCGCAAGGTTTGCCAGCGCAGGCGCGGCGTAGATCAGGCTGGCTCCCAGCACCGCCGCCATGCCGAGCCAGAAGGTCAGCCCGACGATGAGCGTGAGCTTCGCCACCTCGCCCGGGCGCAGCCCGCGCTTCGAATAGATCCAGTAGCGCACCGTTCCGGCCGTCACGAGCGGGAAGCCGAGCGTGAAGCTGATGGCGAAGCTCGTGTAGGAGCCCAGCGCCGTGGTGCGATAAGGCACAGAAAGACCGAGCTTTCTCAACGCCAGCGCGTCATAGAAGGTGAGAAAGAAATAGCTGACAAAGGTGAAGCCCGCAGCAGCGGCCAGGGCCTCGCGGGGCGTGCGCGCGAGCGCGGCAAGCACCTCCCGCGTGTCGATCTCCTTGAGCACGAACCAGAGGACCACCGTCGCAGCGCCGAATACGGTGAGGCTCGCTGCGGGGCCGAGCCACCGCCATCGGCTTGCAGGCTCTGGCCCGTGCATGGGAATCCGTGGTGCGAGGTCGCGGGCATCGCCGCCGGTGGACGAGGCCATCGCGGTCCGTGTGATTGGTCACCCCTTCTTAGCGTAGACCAGCAGGGTCTTGAAGAGGCCGACCTTCTCGATCGGGCGGCTCTTTTCCAGCGCCTCGATCAGCGGCTTGGTCGGCTCGAAAGCGAAAGAGCCGGTGTAGAACAGCAGATGCCCGCCCGGATTGAGCTTGTCGACGAACAGCTCCATCACCTCCAGATCGGTCAGTGCGCCGTAGGCGTCGTTCTTCTCGTTGCGGAACTCGCAGGAGTGGAACAGCGTGACGACGTCGAACATGGGCAGAAGCGCACGGTTCGACGTGTAGATGTCGCCGAAATAGCAGCTGTAGCGGTGCAGGAGAGCCGGCTCTTCCTTGGCGAGCTTGACGAAGGCCTCGTATTCCGGCGTCGAGGCCGTGATCGACAGCACGTTGTTCGACAATTCCGGTTCGGCGCAGCGGATGCCGACATAGTGGTGTCCGCCCGAGCCGAAGTGGAAGATCGTCTTGTTGGTGATGCCGTTCTCCTCGAGCCAGGAGACGAAATGCACGTCGCAGGGGCATTCGGCGACGCGCAGGCCCCAGTAGACGTCCCAGGTGTTGAGCTTGGCGCGGGGCTCTGCAGCTGCGGTGGTCGCGTTCATGGCAGGTCTTCACTTTCGATGCGGGGAAACGGGCGATTGCAGCAAGCCGTGGCGCCGGTTCAGGCTGGCTGGCGCTGCTTGCCGGAACCGGGCCTTCCCGGAACGGGCGTGTCGGGAGGCGCGTCAACGCGGCTCGAGCTGTCCCGGACGCCGGCCACGGCCCGTCCGCGCCGGCGAGCCGGCGGAGCGGCGGACTCGCACAACAGGTGCACATCGGCCCCGGCCTCATAGACCGCGCTGGCGCCGACCGTGACGATGATGCTGTCGGGCAGAGCGGCGCGCAGATCCGCAAACAGGGCGGCGACGTCCGCCTCCGGCAGGGCATCGAGCGCGTCGTCCAGGAGCACGATGTCGGGCCGCGCCACATGCAGCCGTGCGATGCCGAGCCGCTGGCGGTCCGCTTCCGTCAGAAGCCGGTCCCAATCGGCGATCTCGTCGAGGCGATGGCGGAGCGCGCCGAGCCCGCAGCGGACAAGCGCCGCCTGAAGGGCCGCGCTGTCCGGGCATGGCGATGGCGCCCCTGCGCACAGGACCTCCTTCAGCGATGTTTCCGCAAAGCGCATCCGCCGAGCCGCTGCAAACAGGGTCGCGTCCGGATCCACGGCGATGGCGCCGGAGCCCCACGGCCATTGATCGGCGATGGCGCGGATTGCGGCAGCACCAGCCTCTCGCGGCAGGGC
Organism: uncultured Allobosea sp.; assembly: GCA_964508635.1. Lineage (GTDB taxonomy): Bacteria > Pseudomonadota > Alphaproteobacteria > Rhizobiales > Beijerinckiaceae > Allobosea. Next base: position 21,975 of record CAZDUL010000192.1, read on the forward strand.
GCCGAGATGGGCTGTCTGTCCGGCCGCGACCGTCAGCGAGAAGGCCGGTGCCAACGGTCGCCCGTCGCGGTCCTTCACGAGGAGGCCGATGATCGACAGCTGGCCCTTGCGCCCCTGAATGCGCACCGGACCGCCCGTGGCTTCCGGCGGCGAGCGGTCCAGCGTCTCCATGGCGCTGGCGAGATCGTTGACGCGCCGTGCCGAGGCGACCCATTCGGCGATGCGCATGAAATTCTCGACGATCCAGTTGAAGGCGATCTGCACCTGCACGAAGGCGGCGGCCACTTGCATCACGCCGCCAAGGGACAATTCGCCGGCAAGGTATTTCGGCGCCGCCAGAAGCAACGGCACGACCGGAACCAGCGCCCCGCTGCCATTGGTGATCCAGGTCAGCTTGGCGCGCTCCGCGATGACCGCGAGCCAGCGCTGCGCCAGCGTGGCGTAGGAGCCCCGCAACGCGGTGCGCTCCGCAGCCGCGCCGCCCCCGATGGCGATTGCGTCAGCGGAATCGCGCAGGCGCATCAGACCGAAGCGGAATCGGGCCTCGGCCGCGTTGCGCTCGCCATAGAGCAGCGGCAGCCGACGACCGAAGAAGAGCATCAGCACCGAAACGCAAACCCCATAGACGATCGCAGCCAGCACCAGATAGGCCGGGATGGTGATCGCGCCCGCGCCGCTGCCGAGGCTGAGGCCGCCGCCTATGCTCCACAACACGCCGATGAACGTGATCACCGTGATCACGGCCGACAGAAGGCCGATGGCGAAGTCGACCAGCGGCTCGGTCGCCCAGCGCACGTCGTCGGCGATGCGGTATTCCGGATTGGCGGGCTCGAGACCGGCAGGGCCGAGCCGCTGGAAGCGGCGATTGTCGGTCCACTGGTCGAGAAGACGGCCCGTCAGCCATTGCCGCCAGTAGACCTGCAGCGTCTCGCGCGACTTCAGGATCATCACCCCGACCCACGCAGCCAGCAGCACCAGCAGCGGGAAGGCGGCCATCGCGGTGGAGGCGGTGGCGGCGTCCTTCTTCTCGATCGCGTCGAAGAACCAGCCATGCCAGCGGTTGACGAGAATGTTCACGCCGACATTCGCGATCACCAACCCGCCGAGGAGAATCGACCAGAACCAGGCCTGCCGGAACGTGACGCCGCTCCACCAACCCTTCGACAGGGCAAAAAAGGCTTTCGCCGCCTCGATATCGGCCCGCAGGGCGGCGGCAGATCCGGATTTGGCCATGCTCAAAACGTTACGTCCAGCCTTTTCGCGCGTCTGACCGCATCAGCGGCCAGCCCCGCGATCCGCTGCCCCTCCCCCTGGAGGCAGCTGTCAGCGGACACTCGGGCTGCACGCCATTCTCACGATGGCGTGAACGATAGGGCGTCATTGGTGAATTCAGGCTGAACGCGGCACGAGCGACATGCTGCCGACGAAACCGCTTCGTTCGCTCCCTGTTCTTGCGAGCGTTGCGCATGCGCCGTAAGACGTTCAGGGACAGGTGGTGTTTTCGGGGCTTCCGGCATGGTGACGCGGGTCGCGACCGTGGCGTTCGAAGGGGTCGAGGCGCGCGCGGTCGATGTGCAGGTCCAGCTCAGCATGGGCGGCGTGCACTTCGCGCTCGTCGGGCTCGCCGACAAGGCTGTCGCCGAGAGCAAGGAGCGGGTACGCTCGGCGCTGATCGCATCGGGGCTGGCAATGCCGTCGAAGCGCCTGACGGTAAATCTCGCCCCCGCCGACATGCCAAAGGAGGGCAGCCACTACGATCTGCCCATTGCGCTCGGCATCATGGCGGCCATCGGTGCGATCCCTTCGGACTCGCTGAACGGCTTCACGGTGCTGGGTGAACTGGCGCTCGACGGCGCGATCACGTCCGTGTCCGGCGTGCTGCCGGCCGCGGTGGCGGCGAGCGCGCGCGGCCATGGTCTGATCTGCCCGGCGGCCTGCGGGGCCGAGGCGGCCTGGGCTTCGGCGGAGCTGGAGGTGCTGGCGCCGCGAAACCTGATCGAACTCGCCAACCACATCCGCGGCATCCAGATGATGGCTCGCCCGACGCCCGCAGTCGCGAGGCCGCCGTCAGATCTGCCGGATCTGCGCGACATCAAGGGCCAGGAGATGGCAAAGCGCGCTCTGGAGATCGCTGCCGCCGGCGGTCATGCCCTCGCGATGAACGGGCCGCCCGGAGCCGGCAAGTCGATGCTGGCGAGCCGTCTGCCCTCGATCCTGCCGCCGCTGTCGCCGCCGGAGCTTCTCGAAGTCTCGATGATCCATTCCGTCGCTGGACTGATCGCCGATGGCGCATTGACGGACAGGCGCCCGTTCCGCAGCCCTCACCACTCCGCCTCGATGGCGGCACTGGTCGGCGGCGGGCTGATGGCCAAGCCGGGGGAGGTCTCGCTCGCCCATCGTGGCGTGCTGTTCCTCGACGAGTTGCCCGAATTCCAGCCCCAGGCGCTCGACGCGCTGCGCCAGCCTCTCGAGACAGGCGAGGTGATGATCGCGCGCGCCAACCACCGCGTCTCGTATCCGGCCCGCTTCCAGCTGGTGGCTGCCATGAATCCATGCCGCTGCGGGCGCGCCACGGAGCCTGGTTTCGTCTGTCGCCGTCAGCCCAACGAACGCTGCATGGCGCAGTATCTGTCGCGCATTTCCGGCCCGCTGATGGACAGGATCGACATCGCCATCGACGTGCCGGCCGTCTCGGCCGCCGATCTGATCCTGCCCGCGCCGTCAGAAGGGTCGGCAGAGGTCGCGGCACGGGTGCGTGCCGCGCGCGAGCGGCAGCAGGCCCGCTTTTCGCGGCTCGGCCGCAGCGATGTGCACACCAACGCCGCCGCGCCGCCGGCGCTGCTCGACGAGATCGCGACGCCCGAGCCCGCCGGCATCAAGCTGATGCGCGACGCGGCCGACGCCCTGAAGCTGACCGCCCGCGGCTTCCATCGCGCACTGAAGGTCGCGCGGACCATCGCCGATCTCGATGGCGAAGAGACCATCCGGCGCCTCCACGTTGCCGAGGCCTTGTCCTACCGGTCCCGCGCTGCGGATCAGGCCGGAGCCTGAGACCCGCGAAGCCAGCGCCATGCGCCGGACCACACGGTGCTCCCGAGCCCTTGTCGTCACGCCGCGGTTGCTCTTATATCGGCGACGCGCGGGTGTAGTTCAGAGGTAGAACGTCAGCTTCCCAAGCTGAATGTCGTGGGTTCGATTCCCATCGCCCGCTCCAGTCATTCAGCAATCTGGAAATCGGTTTCCCGGTTCTTCGTTCGCGCCCGAGCGAGACATCCGCCTGTCGCGACAGGTCGCCACGACGCATGCCCTCGCTGGGGCTGCCGGCAGGAGGCGATGGTGCGACCCGATGCCCGCCTTGCCTCGGGGCGCGGCCTTGTGCCGTTGCTGGCCTTGCCGACGAGCCCGTCGAGATGGTGGCCAGGGCATAGCGAGCCCACGCGCAGGCTCAGCGATTTTCGCGCGAACCATGCGACGGTCTGGACGTCCTCCCCCTGAACGTGATGTCGGGTCAAGCCAGCCTTCGGGCGGCGGCGAAGCGGATCCGCTCGATCGGCGACAAGGGCACGCTGACCGGGCTCTTAACCCGGCTCGAACCTTCTCCATGCCAGGATGCTCCGGTCTGCGTCGGAGAGGTTGCATGTCGATGTCGGAAGCTTTGGAAATCCGGGGGCTCGTCAAGCGTTTCGGAGCCTTCACCGCCGTTGACGGGTTGGACCTCACCGTGCGCCGGTGCGCACTTTACGCCCTGCTCGGACCGAACGGAGCGGGCAAGACCACGGCCTTGCGCATCGTTGCGGGGCTGCTTGCGCCCGATGCCGGCCGCATCACGATCTGCGGCGTCGATCGTCTGCGCGACCCAGTGGAAGCCAAGCGGCGTGTGGCCTGGCTGCCGGATGAGCCGATGGTCTACGACAAGCTGACGCCGATCGAGTATCTCGATTTCGTCGCCGGGCTGTGGGAGGTGGACCCGCGGCTCGCCCGGGCACGGCGCGACAGCCTGCTGGAGACGCTCGACCTGGCACGTGTCGCCGACCATCGCTGCGAGGGCTTCTCCAAGGGCATGCGGCAGAAGCTGGCGCTCGCCGGAGCGCTGATCCACGAGCCGGAGCTTCTCATCCTCGACGAGCCCCTGACCGGTCTCGATGCTGCCATGGCGCGCCATGTCAAGGAACTGCTGCAGGCTCGCGTCGCCGAGGGCGTGACCGTGATCCTGACCACGCACATCCTGGAGGTGGCCGAGCGCCTGTCGGATCGCATCGGCATCATCCGCAACGGGCGCCTTGTACGCGAGGGCACGATGGAGGAGCTGCGCGCCGGCGGCGACATGCGGCAGGCCACGCTTGAGGATGTCTTCCTCGATGTCCTTTCCGGCGAGCAGGCGGCCTGAGCCATGAAACGCCTCGTCTCTGACGCGACCCGCGCCATCCTGGCGCACGAATGGCGCAGCGCATTGCGCGGGATCGCCGACATGGCCGGTCCGAAAACCGCGGTGCGACCCTGGCGGATCGGCGCGGCGCTGGCGGTGATGGCCGTCATCGCGTTCGGCCTGTCGCATCTGCTTCTGGAGCGGGCCGGCCCGCTCGACCCGGCCGATCCTCTCGTTCGCATCACGCTGACGATCAACCTCGCCTTCCTGATGGTGCTGATGCTGTCGGCGGCGCTCGATTCCGCCGCCTATGCCCTGTATGCGAAGGGCGACTACGACCTGCTGTTCTCCGCGCCGCTGTCGCCGAGAGAGGTTCTGCTGGTCAGGGCGCTCCACGTCTTCGGTCTGACGGTGGCGAAGGCCCTCGCCTATGCAGCGCCTGTGCTCATCCTGCTCGCCTTCCGGCAGGGCGCGCATTGGCTGGCCGGGCTGCCGCTCATCGTCGTCTTCGCGCTGGCTGCGACGGCCTTGTCGATTGCGCTGTCGCTCGGGCTGGTGCGGCTGTTCGGCGTGCGGCGCACGCGTGCCTTCGCGCAGATCCTGGCGGCGCTCTCGGGACTTCTCGTGCTGGTGATGGTGCAGTGGGAGGCGATCTTCGGCCCCGGTCCCAAGCAGGCGCTTGTTGCGGCTTCGATGGCGGGCGCAGAGTCTCCATGGTGGCTGCTGGTGCTTGCGCCTGCGCGGGCTCTCGCTGGCGATTTCGCGGCTCTGGCGGGGCTGGCGCTCGGCGCGTTGGTGCTCGCCGCATCGCTCTTCGCCGGTCTGGCGGATTCCTTCGTGCGCTATGCGGTGCTGGCCTCCGGGGAGGCCTCGACCGCGCGGCCGCGCGTGCGGCGCAGCCGCGCCTCGTTCGGACGGACGCCTTTCGCTGCGCTGATGCTCAAGGAGCGGCGCATCATCCTGCGTGATCCCTGGCTGATGTCGCAGATCCTGATGCAGTGCATCTTCCTCGTTCCCATCGCCATCGTCACCGTCTACCGCGTGGTCACGGGGTCCGACAGCATGCACGCCCTGGCGCCGGTGCTTGTCGTTCTGGCCGGGCAGATCGCCGGCGGCCTGACCTGGATCGCGTTGTCGGCCGATGATGCAGGCGAGCTTGCCGAAACGGCGCCGCTGCCGGCGGGCCGGCGGCGCGCGGCGCGCATCGCGGCGATCGCCTGGCTGGCGCTGCTGTTCGCCGCGCCGCCGCTGATCCTTGTGCTTCTGTCTGACGCGCAGACCGGGCTGGTCAGCCTCTTTGGCGTGGTCTGCGCCATCATCTGCGCCATTCTGGTCAACCTGTGGCACCAGCCCAGACCCGCGCGCAGCGGCCTGATCCGTCGCCGCACCAAGAGCCCGATCTCGGTCACGATCATGGAGCTTGCCATGCTCACCGTGGTGGCGGTGGCGGTCTACCCGCTGCTGGGCGGCTACTACAACGTGTTCTGGATCGGGGCCGTCGCCGTCCTGATCACGATGGGGGCGTTGTATCTCGTGCGCCGCCGCGAAATGGCCTGAGCCGTTGCTTCAGGTTGCCGCGAGGCCGAACGCGCTTGCCGCGCTGCGCCAAACGCGTTTGTTAGGCGGCATGGTGACCATCTCCCCAGAACGCGTCTTCTTCCTCGTTCTTGTCTCGCCCCTCATCCAGGGGCCGACCCTCGGATGGATCGCGAGACGGCTCGGGGCGAGCGGCCCATCGGCGCAGAACGATCAGACCGGCTCCTGATGGAGGCCCTGTCTCAGGCCTGCAACCGCGACAGGGTGAGCGGTCAATTCTGGTTCTGTCGATACCACTCGACAAAGCGCGGGATGCCGATTGACAAAGGCGTCCTCGGCTTCTGGCCGGTCAGCGCCACGAGCAGATCGGCGCTGGCGTAGGTCTTGACGACATCACCGGGCGGCAGGGGCTTGAGCTGGCGGATCGCCGTGACGCCGAGCGCCTTCTCGATCTCGTCGATGAACGCGGTGAGGCGCACCGGCTGGCCCGCACCGATGTTGACCAGCCGGTAGGGGGCGACCGGGCTGAGCGTGTCGCCCGCGATGGGCGTCAGGCCCCCCCGCTCTTGCGGCGCGGGCGGCGCCATCCCGTCCAGCCGGATGATCGATTCGACGAGATCGTCGATATAGGTGAAGTCGCGCCAGCAGTCGCCATGGTTGAACACCTCGATCGGCTTGCCATCGAGCATGTTGCGTACGAACTTGAAGTAAGCCATGTCCGGGCGCCCCCAGGGGCCATAGACGGTGAAGAAGCGGAAGGCGGTGACGGGCGTCCCGAACAGGTGCGCATAGCAGTGCGCCAGCAGCTCGCTCGAGGCCTTGGTGGCGGCGTAGAGCGAGATCGGATGGATCGCGCTGTCGGTCTCCGCGAAGGGATATTTCAGGTTGGCCCCATAGGCGGAGCTGGTGGAGGCCAGCATCAGGTGCGCGACGGGATGACGGCGGCACGCCTCCAGGATGTTGAACGTGCCGATGATGTTCGCCTCGACATAGGATCGTGGCTGATCGATCGAGTGACGGACCCCGGCCTGGGCTGCGAGATGGAAGACCCTTTCGGGGCGGTGGACGGCGAAGATGCGCGACACCGCCGCATCATCCTGCAGCATGGCGCGGTGGAAGGTGAAGCCGGGCACGGAGCGAAGCTGGGACAGGCGCCGTTCCTTCAGGAGCACGTCGTAGTAGTCCGTCATCCCGTCGAGGCCGATCACCTCGACGCCCTGCGACAGAAGACGTCGCGCCAGATGGAAACCGATGAAGCCGGCGGCCCCCGTGACGAGGACGCTCATGGGTTCATGACCGCCTTGCGCGGCTGCTGCTGGTGCGGCTGCGGGCGGCCGCGGCCGACATCGACATAATGGAAGCCCCTGGCCCGCATGTCGGCGGCCGAATAGACGTTGCGCAGGTCGATGACCACGGGCTGCGCCAGCAGCTCCTTGATCCGCTCCATGTCGAGCCCGCGGAACATGTCCCACTCCGTGACGAGACACATCGCGTCCGCCCCGGTCACGCAGCTGTCGACATCGGTGGCGAAGTCCACGTCCTGCATGATCTCGCGCGCCTGCTTCATGCCTTCCGGATCGTAGGCGCGGATGCGCGCGCCGTTGTCCTGAAGGGCGCGCACGATGTCGATCGAGGGCGCGTCGCGCATGTCATCGGTGTTCGGCTTGAAGGTCAGGCCCAGGATGGCGATGGTCTTGCCGCGCACGCTGCCGCCGCAGGCCGCGATCACACGCCTCGCCATGCTGCGCTTGCGCTTGTCGTTGGCGCGCTGCACCGCCTCGACAATGCTGAGGCTCACCGCATGGTCCTGCGCCGTCTTGATGAGCGCCAGCGTGTCCTTCGGGAAGCAGGAGCCGCCATAGCCCGGCCCGGCGTGCAGGAACTTCGAGCCGATGCGGTTGTCGAGGCCGATTCCGCGTGCCACCTCCTGAACATTGGCCCCCACCTCCTCGCACAGATCCGCGATCTCGTTGATGAAGGTGATCTTGGTGGCGAGGAACGCATTCGCAGCATACTTCGTCAGCTCGGAGCTGCGCCGGTCGGTGAACATCAGCGGCCCCTGGTTGAGGTGTAGCGGACGATACACCGCAGCCAGCACCTGGCGGGCGCGCTCGTCATTGGCCCCGACGATGATGCGGTCGGGCCGCTTGAAATCGGCGATCGCCGCGCCCTCGCGCAGGAACTCCGGATTTGACGCCACCGAGAAGTCGAGGTCGGGACGTTCTTCCCGGATGATACGCTCGACCTCATCGCCGGTGCCGACCGGAACCGTGGACTTGGTGACGATGACGGCATATCCGGTCATCGCGCGCCCGATCTCGCGGGCGGCCGCATAGACGTAGGAGAGATCCGCGTAACCGTCGCCGCGCCGCGACGGCGTCCCAACGGCGATGAAGATCGCCTCCGCGCCCGCCACAGCCTCGCCGAGCTGCGTGGTGAAGCGCAGCCGCCCCTCGCGCCGGGTCTTGGCGACAAGCTCTGCCAGACCGGGTTCGAAGATGGGGATTTCGCCGCGCTCGAGCAGGGCGATCTTCGACAGGTCGGTGTCCACGCAGGTGACCAGGTGGCCGAAATCCGCCAGACAGGCTCCCGACACGAGGCCTACATAGCCTGAGCCAACCATTACGATCCGCATGTCGCGTCACTCCCAGACTGCGCCGACGACAGGATCCGCGACGTCGAGGGACGCCAACGTCCGATCCGAACGGTCACCGGCGGCCGGGCGCCGGCAAATCGGTCCGACAACCGCCAACAGTTCAACGGCTACAGGCGTTTGGCACGCACCGGCGGTCCACTGCAAGGGCGACCGCCTAGCAGGGCTCGATGACGCAAGCATTGCGGGCCGGCAGCTCGTGCGAAGGCCTGTCTCGCATGGGTTTGTCCGGCGCGATATGGTGACGTCTCGCGCCAAGTGATCCAGCTTCGGCGCTGTCGCGATTTCGAGGAAAGAGCCCATGACGTCGCTGTCACGCCCCCGCGATGCCGATAGCACAGAGCCCTTCGCGGCCTTCGCCAGCGAGGAGCAGCCCCAAGGCCCGATGCGCCAGGCCGTCACGGCGGCAACCCGGCGGGACGAGGCCGGGGGTCTCGCACCGCCTCCCGACCGCGCCATCCTTTCGCCACGCCAGTCGGACGAGGTGGGCCAGCGCGCCGCGATGCTTGTCACGGCCCGG
>CAZDUL010000193.1:0-5374 GCA_964508635.1 uncultured Allobosea sp.
GCTTCACCAGCGCGTTCTTCGGCTCGGTGAGGATCTTCTTCAGCGCCGCCTCGTCGAGGTCTTCCAGCGTCGCAAGCACCGGCAGGCGGCCGACGAACTCGGGGATGAGGCCAAAGCGCAGCAGGTCATCCGGCTCGACCTCGCGGAAGATCGCTCCCGTGCGTCGGTCATCCGGCCCCTTGACCTTGGCGCCGAAGCCGATCGAAGTGCCCTGCCCCTTCGCCGAAATGATCTTCTCAAGCCCGGCGAAGGCACCACCGCAGATGAACAGGATGTTGGTGGTGTCCACCTGCAGGAACTCCTGCTGGGGATGCTTGCGCCCGCCCTGGGGCGGAACGGAGGCCACCGTGCCCTCCATGATCTTGAGCAGGGCCTGCTGCACGCCCTCACCGGACACGTCGCGGGTGATCGACGGATTGTCGGACTTGCGGCTGATCTTGTCGATCTCGTCGATATAGACGATGCCGCGCTGCGCCCGCTCGACATTGTAATCGGAGGCCTGGAGCAGCTTCAGGATGATGTTCTCGACGTCCTCGCCGACATAGCCGGCCTCGGTCAGCGTCGTGGCGTCGGCCATGGTGAACGGCACGTCGAGGATGCGCGCCAATGTCTGGGCCAGCAGCGTCTTGCCCGATCCGGTCGGCCCGATCAGGAGGATGTTCGACTTCGCCAGCTCGACATCATTGTGCTTGGTCGCATGGTTCAGCCGCTTGTAGTGGTTGTGCACCGCGACCGAGAGCACCTTCTTGGCGTGGTCCTGACCGATCACATAGTCGTCCAGAACCTTGCGGATCTCCTTCGGCGTCGGGACCTCGCCCTTCGCCTTGACCATCTGGGTCTTGGACTCCTCGCGGATGATGTCCATGCACAGTTCGACGCATTCATCGCAGATGAACACCGTCGGGCCCGCAATGAGCTTGCGCACCTCGTGCTGGCTCTTGCCGCAGAACGAGCAGTAGAGCGTGCTCTTGGTGTCGCCGCTTGCCTTGGTCATCGCTTCAGTCTCCATGGCCGGTCCGCGGAAGGCTCCACGGGCGCGACGCCCTTGTCTCAATCAAACCCGTGTTACCCGAACCTGGCGCCGCGGACGACGCCATAATGTCGACTAAACACCTTCGGGCGCAAGCAACGGGTTAACACACTCGCCGAAGCCCCTGCAGACAGGGGTCCGCATTGCCTCTCGAAACGCCGGTCAGGCCCGAGAGCCCACATTCCCTGCGGTCCGGCCCACCACCCCGTCATCGCGGGTGCCGGCTCTCCAGCCGGTTCTCCGCAGTATGGGACGGCGCGGTCGCCGCGCCAATCCCCTTTGTGTCGCAGTTCTGACATGCAGGGATGACCTGTCGTGCTCTCGCAAGACAGGGTCCCGGGACATGTCCGTCAGGCCCCCGCCGGCGCCTGTGGCGTGACGCCCGAACCATCGTCAGGGCGCTTGTCGATGACCTGGTCGATCAGACCGAACGCCTTGGCGTCCTCGGCGGACATGAAGTTGTCGCGCTCCAGCGCGTCCTCGATCTCCTTGTAGGTCCGGCCCGTATGCCTGACGTAGATCTCGTTGAGGCGCTTCTTCGTGGTGTCGAATTCGCGGGCGTAGATCATGATGTCGGTGACCTTGCCGGAGTAGCCGGCCGAGGGCTGGTGCACCATGATGCGCGAATTGGGCAGCGCGAAACGCTGGCCCTTGGCCCCGGCGGTAAGCAGGAGCGATCCCATCGAGGCCGCCATGCCGAGGCAGATCGTGGTGATCGGCGGCTTGATGAACTGCATGGTGTCGTAGATGGACATGCCGGCGGTCACCGCCCCGCCAGGAGAATTGATGTAGAAGGAAATCTCCTTCTTCGGGTTCTCCGCTTCGAGGAACAACAGCTGCGCCACGATCAGCGACGCGCCGTAATCCTCGACTGGTCCGGTGAGAAAGATGATGCGCTCGCGCAGCAGCCGCGAATAGATGTCGAAGGCGCGTTCGCCGCGGCTCGACTGCTCGATCACCATCGGAACAAGGTTGTTGTAGATCTCGACGGGATCGCGGTCACGCATCATGTCAGGCTCCTCGAAACGCCCACGAGTCGCGTGAGCTTGGCAGCGTCAATGTAGTGACCCGCGGCCCGATGACAATTCGCGCGATCGCCCGGTGCGCACCGCTTGTTGCGGCAGGGCACGCGGAGCGAAACGCATGACCGGGCAACAGGGCGGCCCCGATCAGAGCCGCTCGCCATCGGGCGCGTCGCCCAAGCGGGGTTCGGCCGCCTCGATCGCACGGGAGAAGGCGATCGCCCAGTTGCGCAGCATGTGCGCCGTGCTGATCGACATCTGCGCCGGCGCAAGCCCCGACGGCGCGCACAGGTCGCGCAGCTCCAGCGACAGATAGTGCGCGCGGATCACGATCTCCTGAAGGGTCTCGATCTGCCGGCGGTCAAGCTGTGGCGTTTCGGCATCGCAACGGGATGACGACTGGTGATCGGCTCCTGACGTGAGGGGCATGGCGTCGTCCACGGGTCTGTCTTTCACGGGTCTGCCTTTCCGCGACACACCGGCGGGAAACTGATTCGCCCGCGGGTCGCCGGTCGCAAACGGCCCTCTTGCCAACCGTCGGGACAGGCAGGTTCAGGCACGTGCCCGCACGCGAATCGAGGCCCCACAGCGCGCCCCCACGCCGCCATCCGGTTTCGCCCCCGGCTTGTGGCGGCCCGTCAACACGTTATCTCTGACGCCGTGACCGCAGCGAGACCTCCAGCACCGTTGGCATCGGGAACTGCATCACCGGACGCTTCGACACCGGGCCCTCCGCAACCGGCCCGCGTGACCCGCTCGCGCGAGATCGCGGTGCTGGAGGCGATGGATCGCGTGGTGAAATCGGGCGCGCTCGGTGCGGGCGATCGCCTGCCGGCGTTGCTGGCCTTCCTCGTGCGCGAGGAGCTGGCCGGGCGCGGCGACCGGCTCAAGGGCTATGTCATCGCCACCGAGGCGCTGGGCCGACCGGCCGATTTCGACCCGCAGCACGACGGCATCGCGCGCGCCGAGATGACGCGGCTGCGCAAGGCGCTCGACGCCTACCGCGCCGGGCCCGGCCGCTTCGATCCGCTTCATGTGACGATCCCGAAGGGCTCCTATCGCCCGCTGTTCACCGACAACCCCGATGTGCCGCATGGGGCCGATGCAGCGCCGGAGTTGCCCCCTGCGTCGAAGCCGGGATCCGGAAGTCGCATCGTCCCGCGGTTCGTCGGGACCATCATGGGAGTGGTCGTGGTCGCGGCGCTCGGGTTTGGCCTCTTGACCTGGTGGCGAGATGCCCCGGCGCCAGAGCCGGCGGCACCGGTTGTGATCGTCGCGCCGGTGCAGGTCGCCGGCGGAGATGCAGAACTGGCGGCCCTCGGCCCCGGCCTGCAGTCGGAGGTCGCCGCGAGACTTGCGCGCCATCCGCCGCTGCGCGTCGTCGTCGGCGAGGCGCCGCGCCCTGCGCGCGAAACGGGCAAGGCCAACCGCTACCGTCTGGACATCACCGTCACCGCCGCAGGCTCGCAGCTGGCAACCACGGCCCTGCTGTCGCGCTGGCCGGAGCGGGAGGTCGTCTGGTCTCGCAGCTTCGGCCCGGCGAGCATCTCGTCCGTGACGCCCGAACTGATAACGCGCCGCGCGGAAGCGATTGCCCGCGATGTCGGGCTTCCGCGCGGGGCCATCAGCCGGGCGGAAATCGTGTCCGGCGCCGCCTCCGCCCCTGACGACGCAGATGCACGGTTCCGCTGCGTGCTGACCGCGCGCAGCTACTGGCGCAGCTATGACCCAGCCCTGCGCGCCCGGGCCACGGAGTGCGCGACCCGGCACGCGCCATCCGATCCCGACGCGTCGGCGATCCTGGCGCTGCTGTCGATCGAGCAGGCGCGCCGTGCCCCGGCGTCGGAACGGGCCGACCATCTGGCCGAGGCTGCCCGCCGGAGCGAGCAGGCGGGCACGCTCAGTGTCCTGCCGCTGACGGCCGCCGTCGCGCTGGCGGCCTGCCGGGGGGACCTCGTCGCCACGCGCGACAGGGCCGAAGCGCTGCTCGCCCTGGCAGGCAACGATGCGGACGTGATCGCCGATGTGGGGTCCAAGCTGGGACTCGCGGCAGGCGACTGGACGCGCGCACTGGACCTGGAAGCGCAGGCGATGGACCTGAACCCGGATGCCGATCCGTGGTATCCAATGGCCACCATCGTGCGGCACCTGATGCTGGGCCACCTGGACCGGGTCCGCGCCGCGCTGCGCGAGGCTCCACAGCGCGGCTTCGTCACCGGCGCGCTTCTCAAGGCTGCGCTGGCGGGCGCGAGCAACGACCCTGCCCTGGCGCGCCGCGCGCTGTCAGCACTGGCCGACGCCGGCGTCCCCGACCGCGCCGCGGCAGAGGCCTTGCTGGACGGCCAATGCTGGTCGGCGGACGTGAAGGCCGCGTTGCGGCCTATGATCGTCACCGCCTTCGCGCTCGTTCGCTGACGCGGCCAGAGCCACCGCAACGAAAAAGGCGCGGTTGCCCGCGCCTTGTCCGCCATTCCGCGACAGGAAGACCTGCGCCGTCACCCGGCCTTTTGCATCTTTCCATCCGAAGGCTTGTCGCCCTCGCCCGCGGCATCGGCGGCCGGAGCGTCGTCATCGGCATAAAGCACTTCGCGGCTGACCCTTTCATCGGTAACCTTCATCTGGCCGAGCAGATGGTCCACCACCTTCTCCTCGAAGATCGGCGCGCGCAGTTCGGCGAGCGCCTGCGGGTTCTTGCGGTAGAATTCCCAGACCTGCTTCTCCTGGCCGGGATACTGCCGGGCGCGCTCGATCAGGGCCTGCGTCACCTCGTCATCGCTGACCTTGACCTCGGCCTTGTCGCCGATCTCCGCCAGCACGAGACCAAGGCGCACGCGCCGCTCCGCGATGCGCAGATATTCGGTGCGCGCGTCCTCCTCGGTGGTGTTCTCGTCGGCGAAGGTCTTGTTCGCCTCCTTCATGTCGGCCTCGACCTGACGCCAGATGTTGGCGAATTCCTGCTCCACGAGCGTGGGCGGCAGCTCGAAGCTGTAACGCTTGTCCAGCGCGTCGAGCAGAGTCTTCTTCAGCTTGCGGCGCGACTGCGCGTCCATCTCCCGCTGCAGCTGCGCCTTGACCGCGCCCCTGAGCGCCTCGAGGTCAGCCAGCCCGTAGGCCTTCGCCAGCGCGTCGTCGATCACGAGGGCATCGGGGCCCTGCACGTCATTGATCGTCACGGCGAAGGAGGCCGGCTTGCCGGCCAGCTTCTCCGACAGGTAGTTTTCCGGGAAGGTGATATCGACGGTGCGGGTCTCGCCCTGCTTCGCCCCGACAAGCTGCGCCTCGAACCCGGGGATGAAGCTGTTCGAGCCCAGCACCAGGTCGA
>CAZDUL010000194.1:0-17268 GCA_964508635.1 uncultured Allobosea sp.
CGAGCCCGGGACGGCCGGGGGCGGTCGGGTGGGGTGGAGTCTGGGCTGAGGATGGGGTTTGGCCAGCGGAGTACCGGGCGGCGGCCACGCTCTGGAGAAGACGGGTTGCGAAGGGATGAATGACGGTCATCCGCGTTCCCCCAAGGAACGGCCCGGAACTGGGGATCGGGCGGGTCGGCCGCCGGGTCGGCCGCTGCCCGTCAGTGCAGATGGACCGACTCCGCGAGTCGGCTCCGATGCTGCGGCAGTTGAGCGCGATTGGCGTCGCATCGCAAGCCGAAGCGGCCTGCAGATTAGGCACGCTGCATGACAAGCGCCTGAACGGCCCCTGCAGCGGCCGTTCATGCACGCTCTACTGCACGAGCTGCTTGCCGAAGAAGCCGAAGCCGTAGAAGAACATGAAGCCCCAGACGAACGAGGCGCTCCAGTTGGCGAGATGGAACGCCAAGGGCGGCATGTTGACGATACCGGCGACCAGCGCGATCACGGCCCGCACGGGGCCGACGAAATGGCCGAGAAAGATGCCGGGCCAGCCCCATTTCTCGAAGAAGGCATGGCCCTTGTCGAGCAGTTCGGGCCGTCCCTTGAACGGCCAGTATTCGCCCGCCCGCGGACCGACCCTTCGACCGATGATGAAGGACAGCCAGAAGCCGAGGCCCGCGCCCGCCGTTGCGGCGAGTGCCAGGGGCAGTGGGGCCATGCCCATCGCGCCGGCCGCCGTGCCGAAAGCGGTGAAGAAGGCTGTCGCGGGGACGAGGAACGACAGGAAGGCGACGCACTCGCAAAACGCCACCACGAACACGATGAGCGGCGCCCACCCCTGATTGGCTTGTGCGAAGGCGGCCGCCGCGTGCATCGAACCTTCGAAATCGATGGGCAGCATCGGCGGTCCCGCTTCCTGGGTGGTCGTGCCGGAAAGGCCCGGTCGCAGGCCTGACGCGGTTTCGTGGGCCTTGCATGTCGGGCGCGGCGCGCGTCCTGTCAACCGTTTGCTGCCAGCATGCCATGCAAGTCGCTCTCTGGCCTCGCGGTTGCCGCTGGTGCAGAACGCGCCTGAAGGCCCCTCCTGTCCATCCGCATTCCCGGTCGATCTCGCCATGAACATCCTCTCGATCCAGTCCCATGTCGCCTATGGCCATGTCGGCAACGCCTCCGCCGTGTTCCCGATGCAGCGTCTGGGTTGCGAGGTCTGGCCCATCCACACCGTGCAGTTCTCGAATCACACCGGCTACGGCGCGTGGAAGGGGCGGGTCTTCGACGGCGCGATGATCGACGAGATCATGGAGGGCATCGCCGATCGTGGCGTCCTGCCCGCCTGCGACGGCGTGGTCTCGGGCTACATGGGTTCCGCCGATATCGGCCACGCGATCCTGTCCGCCGTGGCGCGGGTCAAGGCAGCCAATCCGAAGGCGCTCTATGCGTGCGATCCCGTCATTGGCGATGTGGGGCGCGGCGTCTTCGTGCGGCCCGGCATCCCCGAGTTCATGCGCGACAAGGCGATGCCCATGGCCGATGTTGTGACGCCGAACCAGTTCGAGCTGGAGTATCTGACGGGCCTCGGCGTCGCGACGCTCGCCGGCGCGAAGACGGCCATGATGGCGTTGCACGCGCTGGGGCCGAAGGTGATCCTGCTGACCTCCATGGTGACGGACGAGACGCCAGCCGACGCCATCGACATGATGGCGAGCGACGGCTCTGGCGCGTTCCTGCGGGTGCGCACGCCGAGGCTGGCGCTGAACGTGAATGGCGCAGGCGACGCGATCTGCGCGCTGTTCTTCGTCCATTATGCCCGCAGCCGCGACGTCGGCGTCGCGCTGGGGGAGGCAGCCGCCTCGATCTACGGGCTCCTGGCGCGGACAGCGGAGGCCGGTTCGCGGGAGATCCTGACGGTCGCGGCGCAGGAGGAGTTCGTCAATCCGAGCCGGCGTTTTCCCGTCGATCCGGTTTGAGATTCCCGGCCTATCCCGGCGCAGCCGCGAAACTCTTTCGCACCCGCAGCCAGTGGATACCAATGGCGGCGACGAGCAGCGCCGCGCCCGCCAGATCGTAGCGGATGTCGGAGTTCAGGAGCAGGACGCCTCCTGCGCTCGCCAGCAGCCGCTCGACGAGGTTGGCAGCGCGCAGGCAGTAGCCGGTGGCTCCGATCACCAGTCCCACCATGGCCAGCGAGGAGGTGACGAGCACCCCGAGGACGCTGGCCCAGGCGCCGATCGTGTCCGGGAACCTGGCCTCGGGGGTGAGCATGAGCAGATACATGCCCTCCGGCGTCAGGCAGAACATCACCGGCACCAGAAAGGCGGGCAGGGTGTATTTCCATGCCTGCATCATGGTTGCGAAGGGCTTCCCGCCGCAGATCGCCGCTGCGGCGAACGGCGCGAGCGCCGTCGGCGGTGACACGTCCGCCAGCACGGCATAGTAGAACATGAACATGTGCGCCGCCGGCTCCGGCACGCCGACCTTCACCATCGCGGGCACCAGCATGACGGCCGCGATGATGTAGCTCGCCGTCACCGGCACGGCGAGGCCGAGGATCCACATCGCGATCGCGGCGAGGATGATGACGAGCAGGCGCGAGCCGCCGCCGAAATCGACGATGATGCCCGATAGCGTCAGCCCCAGACCGGTGAGGTTGACCACCGAGACGATGATGCCCGCGCAGGCGCAGGTGGCAATGATGCCGAGCGTGCCCCGCGCGCCGTCTGTGAGGCCCTCGATGAGCCTCGTCGCGTCCTCGCCGATGGGCCGGCCGGCGCGCCGGGCGAGAAAGGCCTGCGCGCCGGAGACGGCGATCGCCATGGCGATGGCCCAGAAGGCGGACACCGACAACCGCCCATCGAACAGCTCGTGGATATCCAGCGCGCGCGGAATGCCGGTCTGGCCGAACACCCATGTCGCGACGCCGAAGGCCGCGCCAACCAAGAAGGCCAAGGGGGTCACCAGCCGGCTTTCCGGCCGCAGCATGGAGAGCACGAAGGCGATGGCGATGGACCAGAACACCGCCATGAAGGAGGAGAAGCCCAGCGCCAGGAAGATCGCGATCGCGCCGAGCGAGAGGAAGTGATAGCCTTGTGTGCGGGTGAGCTCCCACAAGGACGCGTCGGAGGTCTTGACCGGCTGCACGGCGAGACGACGCGTGTCGGCTTCCGTCATCAGCCAGCAGGACAGGTAGTAGAGCAGCGTCGGGATGGTGGCGTAAAGCAGCACCGTCAGATAGCTGACGTCGAGATACTCGGCGATGATGAACGCGGCCGCCCCCAGGGTCGGCGGCGACAGGGTTGCGCCGATCCCGGCAGCGGAGAGGAGCCCGCCGCCGACATGGGCCGGATAGCCCGAGCGCTTGAGCATCGGCCAGGCCAGCGACGCCACCGTCACCGTCGTCGCCACGCCTGAGCCCGAGACCGTGCCGAGCAGGAAGCCCGACGCCACGACGGCGCGCCCCGGCGCCGCCGGAGACGGCTTCTTGCCGAACAGCGCGAAGGCCCAGTCGATGAAGAAGCGGCCCGCGCCGCCGCGATCCAGCACGGCGCCATAGAGCGTGAACAGGATGATGAAGGTCGCCGCCACGTCCATCGGGGTCGAGAAGATGCCCTCCAGCGTCAGGTAGTTCTGGCCGACGATGCGGTTGAGCGAAAAGCCGCGATGGTCGAACGGCTCCGGCATCCATGGGCCGAAATAGCAGTAGACCAGGAAGGCGGCCGTCACGGCAGGCAGGATCCAGCCCACGGTGCGGCGCGTGCCCTCCAGCACCAGCAGGATCAGCGTCGCGCCGAGCACCAGATCGTCCGCCGTCGGCCGCGTGGCGCGGGTCTTGATCGCCTCGGCGTTGATGGCGAGGTGGACGGTGCACCAGATCGCGACGATGACGAGCAGCCAGTCGAACACCTGCGTGCGGGCGAACCAGCGGTTCATCACCGCCAGCGGATAGGTGGCGAAGGCGAGCGCGACGGCGAGCGCGAGCCCGCCGGAGAAGCTGTCGCGGGCGAAGACGTTGCCCTCATGGACGACAAAGACCATCCAGCCGACGCCGAGGATCGCGACGAAGAGCTCTTCGAATGTCGGCCGCCGTGTCTTCGAGTCCGCGCCGCCCCGCAGCAACGGATAAAGCAGGAAGATGAGCGCCAGCGTCCAGGACAGGAAGCTCGCGCGATAGAGGGTGGTGTTGATGGCGAACTGGGTCCAGTAGAGCGCATAGGCCGCCAGCCCGAAGGCGCCGACGCCGGTCAGCCAGCCGAGCCAGCCCCGGGCGCGCTGGGCGGGGCCGCCTTCGGAGTCGGAGGAGAGGCGCTCAAGCTCCTCGGCGGAGAGATGGACCGCATCGTCCGCCGCTTTCGCCCCCGCGTTCGCAGCCGCGCCCTGCGCGCGGCCCTCCGTTGCGCCTGCCGACATCGCATTCTCCCACCCTGCCGGCGCACGTTGACGCCGGATAGCCCGAAGCCGGCTTCGCCGGTCATTGCCCTTGTGTCCATACCAGAAAAAAGCCCCGGCGCTATCGGTGCGCCGGGGCTGGGTGGGGACAGAGGACCGGAGGGGTCCCCGATGTCGGGCCGTGACGTCAGGCAGCGTCCTTCGCATTGTAGAAGGCTTCCGCCGCCGGATGGAACGGCACGGCGGTCCTTGCGAAGGCGTTCTGAACGTTGAGGCGACGCGCCTCGGGATGGACCTTGTGGACCTCCTCGAGGTTGTTGAAGATCGTGGTCAGCACGGTGGTGATCAGGTCGGGCTTCGCCCTGGAGCTGACCACCAGCACGTTCGCCACGCCGAGGCCGGATACCTCGGTGGTCTGCCCGGCGTAGGCGTTCGCAGGCAGGTTGAACGGGCGATACAGCCCCGGCCACTGGCGCTCCAGCTTGGCGAGTTCCTCGCCCGTCGGCAGGAACAGCAGCGGCGGCTGGCCGGAGGTGGCAAGGTCCCGGACGGCGGAGGTGGGCACGCCGCCGATCCAGAAGAAGGCGGCCACCTTGCCATCCTTCAGCGCGCCGACAGACTCGGCGACAGAGAGGTTGTCGCGGGTGATGTCGGTGCGCGGATTGAGGCCCGCCGCCTCCAGCACGCGGTCGGCGATCGATTCGGTCGACGACCCGGCCGAGCCGACCGAGACGCGGCGACCCTTCAGGCTGGCGATGTTGGTGATGCCGGTGTTCTGCGCACCGACCACATGCAGGAAGCTGTCGTAGAGCACCGCCAGGACCCGCACGTCGAGCTTGCCGTCCTTGGCGTAGGCGCCCGTGCCATTCATGGCGTCATAGGCGGAATCGAGGGTCGAGAAGCCGATGTCGGCATCGCCGGCCGCGACCAGCTTGCAGTTGTCGACCGAGCCGCCGGTGACCTGGGCCGTCGCCTGGATGTTGGGGCCCTTCTCGGTCAGGATCTTCGCCAGACCGCCGCCATACGGATAGAACACGCCGCCGGTGCCGCCGGTGACGATGGTGATGCGCGTCTTGGCCTGGGCCGGAACCGGCGCGCCGATGAGCCCGACTGCGCCGAGCGCGCCCGCCCCGGCCAGAACGCCGCGTCGCGAAACGGATGATGTCATGGTCAGTCCTCCCTTGCCGGCCGATCTCGCGCCGGCTCCACGGTCAGGACATCTAGGGCTTCGGGCGCAACAGCGCCAGTCGCGCACTGTCCGCGTGGACCACTGGCAACCGCCCGTTCAGGCGCCGGCGGTTTGCGGCCTGGGCGCGCGACAGGCGCGGCCGGGCCTCGACGGCCCGCCCGGCACGGCACCGCGCCGCATCAGTTACGGATCGGCTCGATCCTGTTCGCGTGCTGGACGAACCGGACCATCACGTAAAGGCCGACCAGGGAGAACAGACCCATGAGGCCGAATTGCACCGTGCGGCCGAGCTCGAAGATGCCGGCGATGGCCCAGCCGGCCGCAAACGCGATGCCGAACACCTCCGCGCCGATCAGGATTGCGGCGGAGAGGATGGTGACCAGGTTTCGGATGTTCATGGGAGGCAGGACCGTCGGGCGCTGGCGCAGATCGCGCTTCGGCGATTGCTTCCTTCCGGAATTAGACTAGTTGCCGGCGGGCGGCAATCGCCGCGTCGTCAACGCCTCCAGCCGGTTCGTCATGCCTGAAACGCCTGTCTTCCCGTCCGCCGCGGTTGCGGCCCCCCATCGTCTCGCCAGCGAAGCCGGGCGCGCCGTGCTGGCCGAAGGCGGGAACGCGGTCGAGGCGATGATCGCCATGGCTGCGACCATCGCGGTGGTCTACCCGCACATGAACGCCATGGGCGGCGACGGCTTCTGGCTGATCCGCGACCGGGCCGGAAAGGTCCATGCCATCGAGGCGTGCGGCCCGGCCGGCGCTCTGGCCACGATCCGGCGCTATCGCGACAAGGGTTACGACGCCGTGCCGCCACGCGGGCCGGATGCGGCGCTCACCGTTGCCGGCGCGGTCGGCGGCTGGGCCGTGGCGAAGGAGGTGGCCGCCTCGCTGGGCGGCCGGCTGCCTCTCGAGGTCCTGCTCGGCTTCGCCATCGCCCATGCCCGCGACGGCTATCCGATCTCGGCCTCGGAGGCGCGCTACCGGATCAAGGAGGGCGACGCGCTTCATGCGGCGCCGGGCTTTGCCGACACCTTCAAGCGGCCCGATGCCACGCTGAAGGCAGGCGACATCCGCCGGATGCCGGCGCTGGCTTCCACGCTCGATCACCTTGCCCATGCCGGCCTCGACGACTTCTACCGGGGCGATGTCGCGCGCGAGAATGCCGCGGAACTGGCGGCGATCGGTGCGCCGGTCACCCGCGCCGATCTCGAGTCCTATCGCGCGCGGCTCGTCGCGCCGCTGTCGCTGAGGCTGGAGGGCGTGACGGTCTACAACTTCCCTCCGCCGACGCAGGGGCTCGCGTCGCTGATGATCCTGGGCCTGTTCGAGCGTCTCGGCGTGACGCGCCGCGACAGCTTCGAGCACATCCATGGCCTGGTCGAGGCCTCGAAGCGGGCGCTGCACATCCGCAACCAGACCATCACCGACCCGGCGCGAATGACGGTCGATCCCGCCGAGCTTCTCTCGGCCGCCCGGCTGGAGCGCGAGGCCGCGGCGATCTCGATGAAGCGCGCGGCCGCATGGCCGATGAAGGATGGCGACGGCGACACCATCTGGATGGGCGCCGTCGATGCCGACGGCGTGGCGGTCTCCTACATACAATCGGTCTACTGGGAGTATGGCTCGGGCTGCGTGCTGACAAGAACGGGCATCCACTGGCAGAACCGCGGTGTCGCGTTCTCGCTCGACGAAGGCGCGCTCAACGCGCTGAAGCCGGGCTTGAAGCCCTTCCACACGCTCAATCCGGCGATGGCCCTGTTCGATGACGGCCGCATAGCGCCCTATGGCTGCATGGGCGGAGACGGCCAGCCGCAATTCCAGGCGCAGGTGCTCAGCCGCTACCGCCTCGGCGCCGGCGTGGCGGAGGCGGTCGATGCACCGCGCTTCCTGTTCGGCAAGACCTGGGGCACCTCTGCCATGACGCTGAAGATCGAGAACCGGTTCGACCCGGGTGTGGTGGCGCGGCTCGCCGCCGTCGGTCAGGAGCTGGAGGAGTGGAGCGTGCCCTATGACGACCAGTTCGGCCATGCGGGCCTTCTGGTGAAGCACCTCAGGGGCCATGTCGAGGCGACGCACGATCCGCGCTCCGACGGCGATGCACGGGGCGTTTGACCGTCGATCCGTTTTCGCGATTGACCGCCGCGCCGGCGCCGCACCACGATGCGGCGCGTTTCGCCCTCCTCAGGATGTCACCCGCCCATGCTCGACCATAGCCTCCGCTGCTGGATGCCGTTTCCGCCCGCACCCGTCGCCCATGCGCCTGATGGGCCGCTGTCCGGGCTGACGATGGCGGTGAAGGACCTGTTCGACGTCAGGGGCTATCCCACCGGGGCCGGCTCGCCGCATGTGCTGGCCATGTCGACGGTCAAGAAGGCCCACGCGCCGCTGGTGGCGAAGCTGCTGAAGAACGGCGCGCGCTTCGTCGGCAAGACGATCACCGACGAACTTGCCTTCTCGCTGAATGGCAAGAACGCGCATTTCGGCGCGCCGATCAACGCGGCGGCGCCGGAGCGGATCACGGGAGGGTCCTCGTCCGGCTCGGCCGCGGCGGTGTCCGGCGGGCTGGTCGACTTCGCGCTTGGCACCGACACGGGCGGATCGGTGCGCGCCCCGGCGAGCTATTGCGGGCTGTTCGGCATCCGGCCGACCCATGGGCGGGTCTCGCTGAAGGGCTGCTGGCCTCTGGCGGAGAGCTTCGACACACCCGGCTACTTCACCCGCGATGGCGCGACCTTCCAGCGCATCGCGCCGGTGTTCCTCGGGCCGGACAAGGCGCCCTTGCCTGACGCGCCGCGCTTCCTGATGGCGAGCGACCTGTTCGCTTTGGCGACCGATGCGGCGCGTCCGATCCTTGCAGACACCGTGCGGCGCGTGCTTCTCACGCTGGCCGGCCAGCCGGTGGAGCCGCAGCCCGTCACGGTCGCGCGGGATATCGATTCGCTCTACTGGGCCTTCCGCTGGCTGCAGGGCCGCGAAGCGTGGCAGGCCGACGGACCAATGATCGAAACCTTCGCTCCGCCGCTGGGGCCGGGCGTCGCCGAGCGCTTCGCCTTCGCCAAGACCGTCACGGACGACCAGATCGCTGCCGGCGAGCGCACGCGCAAGGCCTTCCGCGCGGCGCTGAAACGCCTGCTTGGTCGCGATGGCGTGTTGCTGACGCCGACCGTGCCCGATGCCGCCCCGCTCGTCACCACCAGCGAGGCCGATCTCGACGATTTCCGCAACCGCGCGCTGAGATTGCTCTGCGTGTCGGGACTGAGCGGTTTCCCGCAGATCTCGATTCCCGCCGCGCGCATCGACGGCGCGCCGCTCGGCCTGTCGATTATCGGCCCGCCGGGCAGCGATGTGTCGCTCGTGACGCTCGCCGCACGGATCGAGGCGGCCGCGCGCATCCGCGTCGCGTAAGTCGCTGGACAGGACGTCCGGCGCTCAGGTCGCGCTGCCGGTGGACCACAGGCCAAACAGCAAGGCTGCGCCGAACACCGCGATCAGCGCAGCGGCGAGGCACTCCAGCGCGCGGATGGCGATGGCGGCCCGTTCGCCGCGTCCGCCAGCCAGCCCGAGCGCCGCGCGCTTGAACGCCACGGCCAGCAACGCCAGCGCACCCGTCGTGAGCGCGACGCCGAGCGCCATGGCGATTGCCGCCGCGATGCCTGCCGTCAGGATCCCCTGCGAGAGGGCGAGCGTAAGCACGATCAGCGCGCCGGCGCAGGGGCGCAGGCCGGCCGTGAACGCCACGCTCAGGTTGTGCAGCCAGCCACCCGGGGCAGGAGCCGGTGCCGCCAGGGCTGCTCCGTGGCGGCAGCCGGGAGCGCAGGCTGCGGCGTTTCCGTTCAGCGCCTCGTTCAGCACGCCGGCCTTGCGCCAGAGCGCCCACAGCCCGAGCAGCGCAATGGCCGCGAAGCTCGCCGTCTCGATCAGCGCGGTTGTGCGGCTCATGGCGGCAGCGGTTGCCTTCATGAGCCCGAACAGGGCCAGGACGAGGGAGATGGCGATCGCGGCCTGCACAAGCGCAGCGGCCAGGCTGAGCGCGAACGCCCTCAGCGCCGTCGCGCGCTCGCTCGCCAGGATATGGGCGGAAATGACCGCCTTGCCGTGACCGGGGCCGGCGGCGTGGAACACCCCATAGGCGAAGCTGACGCCGGCCAGCGTCCACAGCCCCGTGCCCTCGCGGCGCAGCAACGAGAGCGCGCCGGTGAGTGCGCGGTAGAACTGCGCCTGCCAGGCGAGGATCAGGCCGGGGAGCCCTGTCGCGGCCGGCGCAGCCTCGCGCGGGCTGACGCCGAAGGGGGTGCGCGTGGGCGTTGGCGCCGGCGCGGACGAGGCCAGAGCCCAGCCGATCAGGCCAAGTGTCGCGGCTGCGATGGCAAGGGCCCCGAGCGCCAGCATGATCCGGCGCGTCGGCATGGGGCGGGCTACGCCTCCTGCCGCTTTCTCAGCGTCGTCGGCGCGTCGCAGGCTCAGGGACATGCCACGAGGACGCGGTTGACGAAATTCACGCCGAAATTGGCGCCGGCCAACGAGGTGAAGAAATCCTCGGTCAGTCGCTGCATGTCGGCCGGCGCCGGAGGCTTGGGGCGCGCCACCGTGCGCGCGCAGCCTTGCGGCGCGCTGGCCAGCGTGACGGCATCGTCGCCCTCGGCGAAAGCGAACGCAACGAAATAGGTCGGATCATATACCTCGAGGTTGAACGTCCGGCGATTGGCCGGAACCTTCAGCGGCAAGGTGAAGGTGAGGGTCAGTCTCGCATTCTCGTAGACCAGAAGCGGATCGACCGGTTTCTCGAAGCTCTGCTTCACGCCATTGGCGCGGGCAAAGGTGAAGAAGTCGAACTCGTGCAGCGATTCGACGTTCACCTGAGCGAGTTCCGCCAACTCCTCGGGGGACAGCTTGCCGTCGTTGTTCTTGTCGAGCCCCTGCACCGCGAAGGCTGAGTAGGCCTCGTCGAATGTCCAGTGATGACGCACCGCCGCGATGCGGCTTTCCGGGCTGTAGACGACCTCGGTCCTGACCGTGACCCAGACATGGGGGTGCGCAAGCGCCGCCTTGCTCGTGAAGGCGATGGCGAGAAGGAGGGCGAGCAACGGACGCATCGACAGCTCTGCTGAACTGGATTGAATCGGGTCGCTGATCAGGCGGTCGGCAGGTGACGCTGGAGTCGCACGGTTAACAGGTTCTGAACGCGAGGGCCAATGCGCGGCGCAAGATCGCCTGCGCGGCCCGACGCACAGCTCGCCTTGCCCGCCAATCGCGGCCGAAAAGCGGCGAGCCGGATGGAGGCGTCACCGCAGAATGCAAGGCCGCCGCCGACGCGCGGCAGGCGAGATGCCGCAATTGACCGTCCGGCGCAACTATGTCAGCATTCCTGACGTATTCGAAAGTCGCAAACGCACCATCCGGTGCAGGAGGCGGGAGCCAACCCGCCCGTGGCGGGCTTTCGGTCGGGACGGCCTCGCTGGAGGCCGACAAGGGAGGACCGGATGAGCGTGGTCGGTCAGCACGAGCGGACTCTCGACGAGGTCTCGCTTTCGGACAAGTACGATCTGACGAGGACGCGCGTCTTCCTCACCGGAACGCAGGCCATTGCACGGCTGTTGCTGATGCAGAAGGCGCGCGATGCGGCAGTCGGGTTGAACACGGCCGGGTTCGTCTCCGGCTATCGCGGTTCGCCGCTGGGCGGGCTGGACCAGCAGCTTCTGCGGGCCGGCAAGGAACTGAAGGCCGCCGATATCCTGTTTCAGCCCGGTCTCAACGAGGATCTGGCTGCCACGGCCGTCTGGGGCTCCCAGCAGGCCGAGATGCGCGGCGAGGGCACGCGCGATGGGGTTTTCGCGCTGTGGTATGGCAAGGGGCCGGGCGTCGATCGCTCGGGCGACGTGTTCCGGCATGCCAACATGGCCGGCACCTCGAAGCATGGCGGCGTCATCGCGCTGATGGGCGACGACCACACCGCCGAAAGCTCGACCAACGCGCACCAGACCGAGTTCGTTTTCGTCGACCGCATGATGCCGGTGCTCAATCCGGCCGGGGTGCAGGAAATCCTCGACTATGGCGTGCACGGCTTCGCGCTGTCGCGCTTCGCGGGCGTCTGGGTCGGGCTGAAATGCGTCAAGGACAACATCGAATCCACGGCGTCGGTGGACGGCTCCATCGACCGTGTGAAGGTCGTGTTGCCCGATTTCCCGATGCCGCCGGGCGGGCTCAACATCCGCACGCCGGATGACTTCCTCGAGCAGGAGAAGCGGCTCCATATCCACAAGCGCGCGGCGGTGCTCGCCTATGTGAAGGCGAACGGTATCAATCGGATCATCACCTCGGGCGGGCGTGAGCCGCGCATCGGCGTCATCACCGTCGGCAAGTCCTACCTCGACGTTCGCCAGGCGATGGACGATCTCGGCATCGACGAGGTTCGCGCCAACGATCTGGGCCTGCGCCTGTTCAAGATCGGCTGTCCCTGGCCGATCGGGCGCGACGAGCTGGAAGCCTTCGCCGCCGGGCTCGACCTCATCATGGTGGTGGAGGAAAAGCGCTCGCTGATCGAGGTGCAGGTGCGGGAGGAACTCTACGGCTCGGCGCATCAGCCGATCGTGATCGGCAAGAAGGACGAGCGCGGCGAATGGCTGTTCCCCGTCCATGGCGCGCTCGACCCCAACGACATCGCGCTCGCACTCGGCGAACGACTGATCGCGCGCCGCCCCGACGCGGAGCTGTCGCGCCGGCTGGAGACCA
Source organism: uncultured Allobosea sp. (assembly GCA_964508635.1). Lineage (GTDB taxonomy): Bacteria > Pseudomonadota > Alphaproteobacteria > Rhizobiales > Beijerinckiaceae > Allobosea. The sequence continues at coordinate 12,281 of CAZDUL010000194.1, forward strand.
TCCGCGCCATCCAGGCGAAGGCGGGGGAGGCCAGCGACATCGCCAAGCGCACGCCCTATTACTGCTCGGGCTGTCCGCACAACACCTCCACCGTGGTGCCCGAAGGCATGCGCGCCTATGCCGGTATCGGCTGCCACTACATGGTGCAGTGGATGGGCCGCTCCACCGACGGTTTCACCCAGATGGGCGGGGAGGGGACCAACTGGATCGGCGAGGCCCCGTTCTCGACGCGCCGCCACATCTTCCAGAACCTGGGCGACGGCACCTACACCCATTCCGGCTCGCTCGCCATCCGCTGGGCGGTCGCGGCCGGCGTCAACATCACCTACAAGCTGCTCTACAACGATGCGGTGGCGATGACCGGGGGGCAGCGTGCCGAAGGGGGGCTTAAGCCCTGGCAGATGGCGCAGCAGATCGCGGCGGAGGGCGTCGAGCGCATCGCCGTCGTGGCGGACGATCCCGACAAGTATCCCTCGGGCATCGCCTGGCCTGCCGGTACGACCTTCCATCACCGCGACGACCTGGAGGCCGTGCAGCGCGAACTCGCCGGCGTGCCGGGGGTCTCGCTCCTGCTCTACGACCAGACCTGCGCCACCGAGAAGCGCCGCCGCCGCAAGCGCGGCGAGATGCCCGACCCGGACCGGCGCGTCATCATCAACGAGCTGGTCTGCGAGGGCTGCGGCGATTGCGGGGTCAAGTCCAACTGCGTCTCCGTGCAGCCGCTCGAGACCGAATTCGGCCGCAAGCGGCAGATCGACCAGTCGAGCTGCAACAAGGACTTCTCCTGCGTGAAGGGCTTCTGCCCGTCCTTCGTCACGGTGGAGGGCGCCAGGCCGAAGAAGGCGGCTCCCGCGAAAGCGGAGGCCGACGGGTTGGGGAGCGGCCCCATTCCCGAACCGGTCGTGCCGGCGCTCGATCGCAACTACGCGATCATCGTGACCGGCGTCGGCGGCACGGGCGTCGTCACCATCGGCGCGATCCTCGGCATGGCTGCGCATCTGGAGCGCAAGGGCTGCGGCATGATCGACATGGCGGGCCTCGCGCAGAAGGGCGGCGCGGTGTTCAGCCATGTGCGGCTGGCGCCCAGCCCGGACGAGATCCATGCGATCCGGGTCGCGGCGGGACAGGCGGACCTGGTGCTGGGGTGCGATCTCGTCGTGACCGGTTCGAAGAAGGTGCTTGCGGCGGTGCGCCGCGACGACACCACCGTGCTGTGCAACACCGCGGAAGTCCTGCCCGGCGACTTCACGCGCAACGCCGATTTCTCGCTGCCGGCCGAGCGGCTGAAGCGCGCCATCCTGTCGGCGGCGGGGCGGGAGCGCACGCATCTGATCGACGCCACCGCCGCCGCCGTGGCCCTCACCGGCAATGCCATCGCTGCCAACATGTTCATGCTCGGCTACGCTTGGCAGCTTGGCTGCGTGCCGCTCGGCCGCGCCGCGCTGGAGCGGGCAATCGAGCTCAACGGCGAGGCGGTGAAGATGAATCTCGCCGCCTTCGCCGCCGGACGGCGCGCCGCGCATGATCCGGAGGCGCTGACGCGGCTCATCGCAGCGATCAGGGCGCCGACACCGGCCCGCCAGCTGTCGCAGACGCTGGACGAGATGGTGGCGCGCCGCATCGAGCATCTCACCGGTTACCAGAGCGCAGCCTATGCCGAGCGCTATCGCGTGCTGGTTGAGAAGGCGCGTGCGGCCGAACAGCGCGTCATGCCGGGATCGACCGCCTTCGCCGAGGCCGTGGCGCGCTACGGCTTCAAGCTGATGGCCTACAAGGACGAGTATGAGGTCGCGCGCCTCTACAGCGATGGCTCCTTCCAGCGACAGGTGGACGCCACCTTCGAGGGCGAGACGCTGCGCTATCGGTTCCACCTCGCTCCGCCGCTCCTGGCGAGGCGCGATCCGGTGACGGGCGAGCCGCGCAAGATGACGTTCGGGCCGTGGATGCTGCCGGTGTTCCGCGTGCTGGCCAGGCTGAAGGGATTGCGCGGCACCGCCTTCGACCCGTTCGGCTACACGCACGAACGGCGCACCGAGCGCCAGCTGATCGTGGATTACGCGGCTCTGGTCGACGAGCTGTGCGCGGCGCTGGCGCCGGCCAATCATGGTCTGGCCGTGGCGCTGGCCTCGATTCCCGAGAAGATCCGCGGCTTCGGGCCTGTCAAGGAGCGCCACCTGAAGCAGGCGAAGCAGGAGGAGGCGGCGCTGCTCGCCCGCTTCAGGGCGGGCGAGGTGGCCGCACCAATGGCTGCCGAATAGGGCAAGACGAACGCCGCGCCTGCGATCTTCCGGTCAACCGCGCCTGTGTAATCGCGCACCTGCAGGCGCGGTTATGCGGGGCCTGTTGCCGCTTTTTTGCACAATGGTAGGGGTTGCCGTGCCGCCCTCACCCGATATCCTGTCCTAAGCGGGTCTTGATCCGCGCCCGGATGGCATCATCTGGGAAAAACCAGAACGCTGCGCGAGCCGATGCTCGGGAAGGCGTCATCGAATGACCGGCTGATTCAACGGCCGGCGTCAGACAGGGAGGTTCAGGCGTTGGCTCAGCGAGCGGACGACCGGCTCGACACGTTTCCGAAACTTCTGCGCCGCAATGCGCGGGAGCGGGGCGGGCGCGTGGCGTTCCGCCACAAGGATCTCGGCATCTGGCAATCCTGGACCTGGGCCGAAACCTACGAGCTGGTGCGCGCGCTTGCGATCGGCCTGCAGGGGCTCGGCCTGAGGCGCGGCGACAAGATCGCCATTGTCGGCGCCAACCGGCCCAAGCTCTACTGGTCGATGATGGCGGCGCAGATGCTCGGGGCTGTGCCGGTCCCTGTCTATGCCGACGCCATCGCCGACGAGCTGGCCTATGTGCTCGATCACGCCGAGGTCGGCTTCGCGGCCGTTCAGGACCAGGAACAGGTCGACAAGCTGCTCTCCGTGGCGGAGCGCGTGCCGCGCCTGAAGACCATGCTCTACGACTGGGGCCGCGGCCTGCGCGACTACGACCACACCCACCTGCACCCGATCGACGCGGTGATCGCGCAGGGGCAGGCCCGGTTGTCTGAAGGACCGGATGTCGGTGCCGGGCTCGATGCGCAGATCGACGCCGGTTCGGGCGACGATCTGTCGATCATTCTCTACACCTCCGGCACGACGGGGCGCTCCAAGGGCGTCATGCTGTCGGCCGGGCGCTCGATCAGGGCGGCCAGCGACACGGTCGCCTTCGACCGGCTGACGGACACCGACGAAGTGCTCGCGTATCTGCCGCTCGCCTGGGTGGGCGATCACTACCTCAACTATGCGCAGGCGCTGGTCGCGGGCTTCGCCATCTGCTGCCCGGAGTCGGCCGACACCGTGCAAGCCGACCTCAAGGAAATCGGCCCGACCTTCTATTTCGCGCCCCCGCGCGTGTTCGAGAATCTTCTGACGCGGGTGATGATCCGCATGGAGGACGCCGGGTCGCTGAAGCGCAAGATGTTCCACCACTTCATCGGGGTGGCGAAACGGTGGGGCGAGAAGATCCTCAACGGCGAGCCGGTTCCGGTCTCCGCCCGGATCGCCTACGGGCTCGGCAATCTGCTGGTCTATGCGCCGCTCAAGAACGCGCTCGGCTTCTCCAAGGTACGCACAGCCTACACGGCCGGCGAGGCGATCGGGCCGGAGCTGTTCTCCTTCTACCGTTCGCTCGGCATGAACCTGAAGCAGCTTTACGGGCAGACCGAGGCATTCCTTTACGTGACGGCGCAGCCGGACGGCCAGATCCGCGCCGACACGGTGGGCCCCGCCACGCCGAATGTCGAGATCGTCATCGAGCCGGGCACCGGCGAGGTCCTTTATCGCTCGCCAGGCCAGTTCATCGGCTACTACAAGGATCCGGAAAAGACCGCCGAGACGATCACCCCGGACGGCTTCGTGCGCACCGGCGATGCCGGCTTCTTCGAGGAGAAGACCGGACACCTGAAGATCATCGATCGCGCCAAGGACGTCTCGAAGCTGCGTTCGGGCGATCTGTTCGCGCCCAAATACATCGAGAACAAGCTGAAGTTCTATCCGAACATCAAGGAGGCCGTCGCCTTCGGCTCGGGCGAGGACTTCGTGACGGTGTTCATCAACATCGACCTCACCGCGGTCGGCAACTGGGCGGAGCGCAACAACGTCGTCTACGGCTCCTATCAGGAGCTCGCCGGCCATCCGCTCGTCTACGACATGATCGCCAGGCATGTGGACGAGGTGAACCGCCAGCTTGCGGCCGAGCCGGCCATGGCGGCGGCACAGATCCGGCGCTTCCTGATCCTCCACAAGGAACTGGACGCCGATGACGGCGAGCTGACCCGCACTCAGAAGGTGCGCCGCGGCTTCATCGCCGAGCGCTACGCTCCCCTGGTCAAGGCCCTCTATGACGGCTCCACCGAGGCCGACATCTCCACAGAGGTGACCTTCGAGGATGGCCGCAAGGGCATGATCTCGGCGCGGGTCAAGGTGCGCGACGCGACCGTGATCGAAGCGCGGCCGCAAGCACCGCGGAGGGCTGCCTGATGCTGCATGTCTCGCCCGATGCCGCCGCCTCCCGGATCGAGAAGGGCGCGGTCCTGCTCGCTGTCGAGAACGTCTCGCTGCGCTTCGGCGGGGTGAGGGCGATTTCGGACGTCTCCTTCGACATCCGCAAGGGCGAGATCCGCGCCATCATCGGCCCGAACGGCGCGGGCAAGACCTCGATGCTCAACTGCATCAACGGCTTCTACCACCCGCAGGAAGGGCAGATCGTCTACAAGGGCGTCAAGCGGCAGAAGGTGCGCCCGCACGAGGCGGCGGCCAACGGCATCGCCCGCACCTTCCAGAACGTGGCGCTGTTCAAGGGCATGACCACGCTGGACAACATCATGACCGGGCGCACGCTGAAGATGCGCACGGGTTTCTTCTGGCACCTGTGGCGCCACGGCCCTGCCTTGCGCGAGGAGATCGAGCACCGCAGGCGCGTCGAGGAGATCATCGATTTCCTCGAGA
>CAZDUL010000195.1:0-13742 GCA_964508635.1 uncultured Allobosea sp.
CCCTTCCTTCGCGGTTGGGCGTTGCTGTCGTGCGCCGCCGTGGCCTAGTGGCCGGCTTGACGTCTTGAGGCCGACTGGCGGGTCGCGGCTTGCCACCTTGCCGCACCGCCAACGCCCCGCGCCGCCGCGGCCTGACCGGGGCAGCTTCGTGGGAGCATTCATCATTCGCAGGACCATCCGGGCGATCCTGACGCTGCTGATCTGCGTGACGGCGGTGTTCTTCGTGCTGCGACTGGCCGGCGACCCGCTTGCCTCGCTGCTGCCCGATGACAGCCCCCCGGATGTGGTCGAGGCCTATCGTATCCGCTTCGGGCTGGATCGCAGTCTGGCGGAACAGTATGTCGCTTATCTCGGACAGGTGCTGCGCGCGGATCTCGGCGTATCGTTTCGCGACACGCGACCGGTCGTCGAGGTGATCGGGGAGCGCTTGCCCGCCACCGTGCAACTGGGCCTCTCCGCTCTGGCGCTGGCGCTGGCCGTCGGAGCGCCGCTGGGCATCATCGCCGCGCTGCATCGCAACTCGCTCGTCGATCGCCTCGTGATGGCGACTGCCGTGCTGGGTTTCGCGATCCCGATCTTCTTCCTCGCGATCCTGCTGATCCTGATCTTCGCCATGCAGCTGCGGATGCTGCCCTCTGGCGGTTCGGAAACGGCTGCGCACATGATCCTGCCCGTGGTGACGCTGGCGGCGGCGACGGCCGGGAAGGTGGCTCGCTACATGCGCACGGCGATCATCGACGTGCTGGGCCAGCCCTATGTGCGCACGGCATCGGGCAAGGGCCTTCGGCAGTTCGCGGTGCTCGCTCGCCACGCCTTGCCCAATGCCGCGATTCCGCTGATCACGTTTCTCGGCTTCGAGATGGGAACGCTGATCGGCGGCGCGGTGGTGACCGAGACCGTGTTCGCCTGGCCGGGCGTCGGGCGGCTGCTCGTGTCTTCGGTGGGCCAGCGCGACCTGCCGGTGGTGCAGGCCATCGTGCTGATGGTTGCGGCCACGATGATCGCTGCGAGCCTTCTCGCCGACCTGGCTTACGGGCTGGCCGATCCGCGCGTCCGGCAGACCCGGCGCGCCGAACGCAGGGTCGCCACATGAGCCTCTCGCTTCCGCCTCTCGTCGCATCCAGCTCTGCGTCGCCGAAGCGCCATGCCCGCGACGGCATGCCGCGCGAGATCGTCCTGTGCCTGGGGTTCCTCGCTGTTGTCCTCGGTGTCGCACTGCTCGCGCCCGTGCTCGCGCCTTACGACTACGCCACCCAGAACCTGGCTGCCCGCTTCCGACCGCCCGTGTTCTGGGGGGGCGACTGGACCTATCCGCTCGGCACAGACAATCTCGGACGCGATGTGCTGTCGCGGCTGATCTACGGCATCCAGGTGTCGGTCGCCGTGGCTGTGGCCGGCACCTTGATCGGCGCGGTGGTGGGCCTTGCCCTGGGCCTCGCCGCAGCCCATTTCGGCGGCTGGCTCGATGAACTGGTCTCGCTGATGGTTGATGTCCAGTCGGCGGTGCCAACGATCATCGTCGCGCTCGCCGCCCTGGCCTTTTTCGGCAACAATCTCGTTCTCTTCATCCTTCTGATCGGCCTGCAGGGCTGGGACCAGATGGCGCGCCAGACGCGGGGGCTGGCCTTGTCGGCCAAGGCGGCCGGCTATGCCGAGGCGGTGGCGCAGATCGGCGCAGGGCCTGCGCGGATCTATCTCGTGCATGTGCTGCCCAACATCGCCGCGGCCCTGATCGTCCAGATCACGCTCGCTTTCCCCACGACGATCCTGCTTGAAACCTCGATCTCGTTTCTTGGCCTCGGCATCCAGCCGCCGATGACCTCGCTCGGCCAGATGCTGGGGCAGGGGAGGCTGTTCCTGCTCAACGCGTGGTGGATCGCGGTCATTCCCGGCGTCGTGATCTTTCTCACCACGCTCAGCGTCAGCCTCGTTGGGGATTTTCTTCGCGACCGGTTCGATCCCACCCTCGAACGGACGGCATGAGCACAAGAGCCTCGCGCTTGCCCCGGCGCAGGTCAGACGGATCGCGCACGCTGGCCTGGCCTATCGGGCAGGGGCTGGTGTCGGTGGTGCAAACTCATCCGAGGCATGTCGCGCCGCTGTCGCTCTGGCGGCAGATGCCGGTGAGACCGGTGTGCTGGTCGCGGCGGGAGCCGACCGGCTGCGGCTGTGGGAAGCCGTAGCTCATCGCGCCGAGCTCTCGCGCTGGCTTGCCCCAGGGGCTGAAGACCCGGGTCATGACGGGCACGGCGATGGCGGCCGGTTCGGGCGAAGCTGACATCCAAGTGTCAAGTCTCTGTCATGGCTGCTTCTTCTTGCGACCATAGCTCAAAACCGAACCATATGCCGGGGAGATGACCATGCCGATCGTCACGCGCCGCAGCTTTGTCCGGGGAGCGGTCGCTTCGCCCTTCGTGGTCACCACGCCGCACGCCTTCGCCCAGACCGATCGCCGACCCACCTTGACCGTGGCCGTGGCCGATCTCCCCACCGTTCTCGAACCGGCGCGCGAACTGAACAATGTCGGTACGCGCGTGACCTATTCGCTGTTCGACACGGTGATCCGGCGCGATTTTCTCGGCTCGCCCGATGGTGGCGGCTCCGCGCTCAAACCCCATCTCGCCGTGTCGTGGACACGCGAAAGCCCCCGATCCCTGATCGTGCGTTTCCGCGAGGGCGTGAAGTTCCACAACGGCGATGACCTCACGGCCGACGACGTGCTTTACACCTTCCGGGAAGGGCGGATGTGGGGCGCACAGCCGCAGATCCCGGAAGCAAGGGCCTTCTTCGGCGTGCTCGAAGGGGTCGAGGCTCTGGACAGGCTCACGGTCCGGTTCCGGACGCGCGTCCCCGATGTGCTGTTCGAACAGCGGTTGGCGTCCTGGTGCTCGTGGATCGTCAACAAGCGCCAGTATGAACAGCTCGGCATGGACGGCTTCGGGCTGAACCCTGTCGGCACCGGACCCTATCGCTTCGTGTCGTTCCGCGCCAATGATCAGATCGTGTTCGAGGCGTTCGATGCCTACTGGATGGGCCGCCCGACGGCCCGGCGCGTCATCTTCCGCGAAATCCCGGAATTGTCGGCCCGCATCGCAGGTCTGGTATCGGGCGAGTTCGATCTGATCACCAATGTTCCGCCCGACCAGGTCAAGGTGTTGGAAAGCTATCCAGACATCGACGCACGTTCGGTGGTGCTCGCCAATTCGCATCTGCTGACCTTCGATGCCACCGGCGCCCAGACCTCCGACAAGCGCATCCGCAAGGCACTGGCGCTGTCCATCGACCGCAAGAAGCTGGTGGATTGGCTCTGGCTGGGGCGGGCGGTGATACCGCCTTCCCACAACTACCCCGAATACGGGCCGATGTTCCTCGAGGGACGATCTATCCCGTTCGACCCGTCGCGTGCGCGCGAGCTGCTGCGCGAAGCCGGTTATGCAGGTCAGCCGATCACGTACCGCACCATGCCGAACTACTACACCGGTGCACTCGATGCAGCGCAGATCATCGTCGAGATGTGGAAAGCCGTTGGCATCGATGCACGGTTGCAGGTGGTGGAAAGCTTCGCGCAGATGCAGGCCAGGGGCCAACAGGTCGGCAACACCTCGAACTCGACCCGGTTCCCCGATCCGCTCGGCGCGCTGTGGATCTCGTGGGGCCCGAACTCGTCCTTCCAGCGCAACGGCTGGTTCAACGCTGAGGACGCCAAGCCGTTCAACGAGGCGGGCCGGGCGCTCGAGCAGGAGACCGAGCTGCCCAGACGCCGCGAGCTGTTCGCCAGGATGCTGGATGCCTGGGAAGACGCCTGCCCTGGGACGATCCTCTACCAGCCGCTGGAGACATACGGGGTCAAGAAGAGGATCGCCTGGCGCCCTTATTCCTTCTTCTTCATGGATCTGAGGCACGACAACCTGCGCTTCTCCTGAACGGTCTTGCCGCAATGGTGAAGATTTTCCGTATTGCGCAGGTCTGCGATACGCATTTGTCGGCCACGCATGCCTATTTCGAGGATAACTGGCATGTGATGCGCGAAGCGTTACAGGCGCAACAGCCCGATCTGGTCGTCCATGGCGGTGATCTCTCCTTCAACGGGCCGGCTCAGGCTGACGACCTCGAACACGCCGCAGCCGAAATGGCGGCTCTCGAAATTCCGTGGGTCGGGATCGCAGGCAATCACGACATCGGCGAGGCGCCGGATTTCTCGCGTCTCGGCCAGCCGCTCACCGATGACCGGATCGGGGCGTGGCGTCGCCACGTCGGTCCGCTCTGGTGGCGGCGCGACGTGGCGGCCTGGCGGCTCATCGGTCTCGACACGGCGCTGATGGCCAGTGGCCGGGACGAGGAAAGGGAGCAGGCAGAATTCTTGGCTGATGCGTTGGCCACGCGCGAGGGCCGGCCTGTGATGGTGTTCCTGCACATGCCGCCCTTCGTCGATCAGGCGGACAACCCGGCCTTCACCACCAGCGCGATCCCGTTCCCTGCGAGGCAGGCGCTGCTCGATGCCTGCGTGGCAGGGGGCGTGAAAGTCATCGCGTGCGGGCACCTGCATGTCTATCGACGGATGCGACACAGGGGCATGGAGATCATCTGGGCTCCGGCGACAGCGATGGTCGATTCGCTTGGGGGGCGTGGCGGCCGGCGCCAGCCGCGTCCAGGCTTCCTCATCTGGGAGCTGGATGGCAAAAGAGCCCGTCACCGCCTGGTGGAGCCGCCCAGGGCCTTCATCATCGACATGAAGGCCTGGACCAGAGCCAACGGTGGCACCACGACCACCTTGCCCCCGCTGCCCCTGCGCAGGCCTTCGGCCCGCATGCGCGCCCTCGGTTGCGGCGCTGTCTCCTGAACCGCGAATGAGGAGCGCGCTGCTGCGACGCAAGCGCGTTCACGCACCGCCCAGTTGCCCTTGTCCGCCGCGGCGGTCACCCAAAACCCGACGATCCGCCGGGCTCGGTTCACCTTGCTGACGAAACGAGCCTGATGATCCGGAACAGAGGGCGACGCGCTCACGGAAGTCCTCGCCGCCAGAACCATGCTGCCTGACGTGGTTCATCTGCACTTCATCGGGCGGCTGCCGAACAATCGCGGCGAAAGTCAGCGCCACTGTTGGCCGACGATCCATCGTCGGACCCTCGTTGTCGCTATTACCGTCATCGTGATGTATTATTTGTTCTGGAAGATGATCGTGTTATCCTGTCATGAGCGCGATCATGGTTCGGTTCCGGTTCAGCTTGCACAAGTGGGCGACGGTGCTTTGTGCGGCTGCGTTGTGGTGCCTTGTCCCGCTTCAGGCAGCAAGAGCCGAGCCCATCCGCGGATCCGGCTCGACATTCGCGGCGCCTCTGATCAACGCATGGGCCAAGATCTACCGCAACGCGCGGACCGACGGCGGTGACTTCACCTCGCCGGATTGGACCGTGGACTTCGAGGCGGTCGGATCGACAGGGGGCATTGTCCGCGTTCTCGACCCCTTTATCGATTTCGCGGCAACGGATGCGCCGCTGGCGGCCGAGGAGCTTGCCAGACGCGCGCTCGTGCAGTTTCCGTTCGTGATCGGGGGCGTCGCGGTCGTCCACAACCTTGAAGGCGTCGCTGCTGGCCAGCTGAGGCTCACCGCCGACCTGTTGGCGCGCATCTATCTTGGGCAGATCAGGAGCTGGTCCGACCCCGAGCTGAGGGCGCTCAATCCGGATCTCAAGCTGCCGGATCAGCCGATCGCGGTGGTCCATCGTGCCGACGGCTCTGGGACGACCTTTACCCTGACCCAGTATCTATCCGCCGGCAGCAGCGAATGGGCATCCCGCCTCGGCGTGAATACGGAGCTTTCCTGGCCGACGGGATCGGGGGCGCGCGGCAACCGCGGCATGCTCGAGCGGGTCCGGGCGACGCCCGGCGCCATCGGCTATGTCGAATATGGCCAGGTCCGGCGGGCTGGTCTGTCCTATGCCGCCATGGCCAACAGGTCGGGCGATTTCGTCAGGCCCGAGCGAAGCGGTTTCGAACGCGCGGCCGTTTCCGTCGACTGGAAGTCCGCGCCTCATTTCAGTGTCGATCTGACGAAGGTGGACGCGCCGGGAGCCTATCCCATCACGGCCGTCACCTACGCGCTCCTGCCGCGCGGCAAATACACGCGCGCGCGTCTCGGTCGCGTTCTCGACTTCTTCCGTCTGGGGCTGGAGCAGGGCCGGGACGAGGCCATTGCGCTCGGCTACATCCCGCTGCCAGCCGACCTTGCCGATCTCGTGCGCGCCTATTGGGTCCGTGAACTGAATTTCCGTTCCTGAAATCAGGGCGTCGGACCACCATCCGCGGCGACCGGCCGGCCGCCGCTCAAACTCGGAAAGAGCGGATCATGCAGATCGATTGGTTCCGGGACATCCTCGTCCCCTGCATCGGCGGCCTCGGCATCTTCCTGCTGGGGCTGGAGTTCATGTCCAACGGCATCCAGGCGCTGTCGGTCAACAAGATGCGCGCCTTTCTCGCCAAGGCCGCGGGAACGCCGATCAAGGGCGTGCTGGCGGGGACCTTCATCACCGGAGTCATCCAGTCGTCCACGGCGATGACCGTGATGGTCGTCGGGCTGGTCAACGCCGGGGTCGTGGCGCTGAGGCCCGCGATCAGCGTCATCATGGGGGCCAATATCGGCACGACGCTGGGCAATGGGCTCATCGCACTGCCGCTTGGCCCCTTGGGACTGATCTTCTCAGGGATTTTCGCGACGGTCTATGTCTTTGCGAAAAGCGAGAAGGTGCGCAACATCGCGCTCGCCTGTCTCGGCTTCGCTCTGATCTTTTACGGCCTCAACCTCATGACGGGCGGCCTGCGCCCGCTGCGCAACATGCCCGAGGTCATGGAGGTGATGCGCAGCCTGAAGGCGGACAACTTCCTGTCGCTGATCTATTGCGTGCTGATCGCTGCGATCATCACCGCGCTCATCCACTCTTCCTCCGCCACGATCGGCATCGTGATGGGTCTGGGAGCCGCCGGCATCCTCGACTGGCAGACGGCCGTCGCCTTCTCGCTGGGGGCCGACCTCGGCACCACGATCACCTCGTGGATGGCCTCCTGGAACCTGTCGAAGAACGCCAAGCGCGCGGCTTACGCGCACATAACATTCAATATCATCGGCGTTGCTGTCACCATCCCGCTGTTCTTCATCTCCATGCAGATCCTCCAGTGGGTGATGACGAACTATCTAGGCGGCGACCCCGGTGTTCCGGTCATCGTCGGCGGCAAGGAGACCTTCCCGCTCGTGCCGGTGGCGGTGGGCGTCTACTCGACCTTCTTCAACATCTTCAATACCGCGCTGCTGTTTCCCTTCGTCGGGGTGTTCGAGCGCGTGCTGTCGAAGATCGGGCGGACGGATGCTGACGACGTGGAGGATTATTCCATTCCCCGCTATCTGAGCCGGGAGCTGCAGGGGGACATCACGAAGGCTGCGCCGGCGGTCCAGCAGGAGACCTTGCGGCATCTGCAGGCCGGTGCGATGTTCCTCGCCATCGCGCGCGGCGACAAGCATGCGCCGGCCGATCCTGGCGAGCATTATGCGGCCACCGACATCCTGTCCCGCGATATCCGCGGCTTCTCCGCCAACCTCCTGAAAGCTGACGCGCCATACGAGCAACTCGACATGGTGGCGAGCCTGATCGAGGAGGCCGACTTCACGGCGGCGCTCGCCGAGTCTCTCCATCAGGTGGCGCGGCGCGTGAGGCGCGAGACGTTCAGCGAGCCGTCGAAGGCGATCGTCACGACGGCGCTCGACAGGCTGGAGTTCTCGCTGCGCGACATCCTGCCGGATGGCGGAGCGCCAGCCCCGGCGATGCCCGCAGGACATGTGCAATTCCCGACCCTCGAGGACCTGCGCAGACAGGTGCTGTCGCTCGGTCCGGACGTCGCCTCGAACGAGCGGGGCGCCATCCTGGCGCTTCTCGGGAGCGTCGAGCGGGCGGAATTGCTGATCCGGCGCATCGACGCAGAGCGCAAATCCGTCAACCGGGCGCAGGTGCTCGCCCGCGCGCGCATGATGGCCGAGCGCTCCGGGCGGGAGGGGCCGGCCGGCGACGTGGCCCCGCAGCCAACCTAAGTCTCTGCAATCCTGGCCCGGCGGACCGCCTCCACCGGGCCGGGGACTGTTCTGCGTAGGGGGTCGGTCCGGAGCTGTCCGACCAACAGAAGCGCGAAAACGCCGCTCCGCGGTCTTCAGGCTGGCGCGGCTGCAGTCTCGCACATGCTGCAACGGATCCTGTCGAGCCAGGAGAAGATGCACTGAAGCGCCTCCGGTTCATCCAGGAACGGCGCATGACCCCGGTCGGGGATTTCGGCGACCAGCATGTCGGGCCGTCGGCGGAGCATCTCGGCGAGCGTTGCCGCGCTGAGCACATCCGAATTCGCGCCCCGGATGACGGCCAGCGGCAGCCCCGCGCAGGCGTCGAACAGCGACCAAAGCTCCGGCAGCGGCTTGGCAAGCGCCGCCTGCAGCGCATCGCGGAGCGCGGGATCGTAGGGGATGTCCACGAAGCCGTCCTTCTGCACGAAATGGCGCACCGTCTCCTCGACCCAGCGGAAGGACGGCACATCGCGAAAGCCAGGCATGGCCCGCGGCATGCGGTCGGCAATCTCCTCCAGGGTCTCCACCGCCGGGCGGATGCCGACGTAAGCGCCGATCCGTTCGAGGCCAGCCCGCTCGACGACCGGCCCCACATCGTTGAGGCACAGCCCAAGCAACCGATCGCGATGCGTGGCTGCCATGACGAGCCCCAGCAACCCGCCGCGGGATGTGCCGATCACGGCGGCCTTCCGGATGCCCAGATGATCGAGCAACGAGATCGCGTCCGCCGCTTCCTGCGGGACAGTGTAGGTTGCGGCGCCCGTCCACTGCGAGCGTCCCCGCCCGCGGCTGTCGAGGCGGATGAACCGGACATCGGCTGGCAGATGACGCGCGAGATAGTCGAAGTCGCGGCTGCAGCGTGTGAGCCCGGCGAGCGCGAGAAGAGGCAGCCCGGCCCCGTCATCGCGATAGAACAGCGTCGCGCCATCCCCCGCCGTGAACGAGCCGATACCACGGCCCGCCGTTCCGGAGCCGCGCAGCGGCTCTGCTCGCCCTTCAGGCAAGCGTCATCTCCGGCACCTCGTCAGGGACGATCAGTGTGGCTTGTGTCGACGTGCGGATCGTGTCGAGGCTGATGCCGGGCGCGCGCTCCTTGAGCACGAGCCCGGTGTCCGTCGGCTCGAGCACCGCAAGATCGGTGACAACGAGATCCACGCGGCGTTCCGATGTGATCGGCAACGTGCAGCGCGGCACGATCTTCGACTGACCGCGCGCCACGTGCTGCATGGCGACGACGACCCTTGCCGCGCCAGTGACAAGGTCCATCGCACCGCCCATACCAGGCACCATCTTTCCCGGGACCATCCAGTTTGCGAGCCGGCCGCTCTCGTCCACCTCGAGGCCGCCCAGGACTGTCATGTCGAGGTGTCCGCCGCGGATCAGGCCGAAACTCATGGCGCTGTCGATGCTCGCAGCACCCGGAACGGCGGAGACGAAGCCGCCTCCTGCGTCGGTCAGATGCGGATCCTCCATGCCTTCCGGGGGGCGGGCGCCCAGCCCGATCACGCCGTTCTCCGCCTGGAAATAGACGCCGAGGCTTGCCGGCACATAATTCGCCACCAGCGAGGGCAGGCCGATGCCGAGATTGACGAGCATTCCGGGTTTGATCTCCCGCGCCACGCGCCTGGCGATCACCTCTTTCGCGTCCATGGCGGAACCTCAGATGGGGCGTTGCAGCAAGTGATCGACGAGGGCGCCCGGCGTTCGCACGGCGTCGGGCGGGATGACCCCCGTGGGCACGATGCTTTCGGCTTCCGCGATCACCGTTCGGCCGGCGAGCGCCATCACCGGGTTGAAGTTCTGCGCCGTCAGCAGATAGCTCAGATTGCCCGTGTAGTCTGCCTGCCACGCCCCGATCAGGGCGAAATCCGCCTTGAGAGGCCTCTCGATGAGGTATTTGCGCCCGTCGACCTCGACTGTCTGCTTGCCTTCGCCTGCAAGCGTGCCGAGGCCGGTGGGCGTCAACACGCCGCCCAAGCCCATGCCGCCGGCGCGGATCCGCTCCACGAGGCTGCCCTGCGGCACAAGTTCGACCTCGATTTCGCCGGAGATCATCTTCGCCTGCGTTTCGGGATTGAGGCCGATATGCGAGGTGATCACGCGCGCCACAAGCCCCGCCGATACCAGCTTGCCGATACCCCGGCCCGGCATCGCCGTATCGTTCGCGATGATCGTGAGGTTCTGAGGTCCACGGGTCACGATGGCGTCGATGAGACGCGCCGGGCTGCCGACGGCCATGAATCCGCCAATCATCAGGGAGGCGCCATCCGGGATCGGCGCGGCAGCGTCTTCGGGCGATAGCACGCTCTTCATGCGGCGGTGCTCCCCGCTGTTTCCGCCGCCTTGCGAGCAGCGCGGGCCAGCACGAGCTCCTCGTTTGTCGGCACCACCATCACGGTGGTCCGTGCGAAGTCGGACGAGATCACGGTCTCGTTTGCGACATTCCGCGTGTGATCAATGTCGATCCCCATCCAGCCCAGCCTTTCGCAGATCCGCGCCCTGATCATGCGGGAGTTTTCTCCGATGCCGCCGCAGAAGACCAGAGCATCCACGCCGCCCATGGCGGCGGCCATGGCGCCGACCTCACGTTGGCAGCGGAAGACGAAGTAGTCGATCGCCTGCTTGGCCTCCGGTTTGTCCGATGCCTCCAGCGTCCGCATGTCGTTGGAGAGGCCAGACAGCCCGAGCAGGCCCGAGCGGCGGTAGAGGAGATCCGAAATCCCGGATGCAGTCATGCCCCGCTGGTCCATGAGATAAAGGAGCACGCCCGGGTCGACCTGCCCGCAGCGCGTGCCCATGGGCAATCCGTCAAGCGCGGAGAATCCCATCGTCGAGGCGACGGAGCATCCACCGAGGACCGCGCACATCGACGCCCCATTACCCAGATGCGCGATGACGACTCGTCCCTCCGCAAGCGCAGGCGCCATCGCCCTGAGCGCGCCGGTCACGTATTCGTAGCTGAGACCATGAAATCCATAGCGCCGCACCCCGGCCTCGTAGAGATCGCGCGGAAGGGCGAAGGTGTCGTTCACCCACGGTTGCCTGCGGTGGAAGGCGGTGTCGAAGCAGGCGACCTGAGGCGCGCCCGGAAAAAGCTCCCGGGCTGCTCGAACGCCTGCGAGATTGTGCGGCTGATGGAGCGGCGCGAAGGGACGCAGCGCATCGAGCTTCGCCAGGATGTCGTCATCCAGGATCTGCGGCTCCGTGAAGTCCGTGCCCCCATGCACCACACGATGGCCGACGGCGGCGATCTCCAGCCCTGGAAAGGCGGCGCAGAAGCTGTCGATCACCGCGCGCATCGCTCCCAGATGCGACGACAGGTCGCCTTCAACGGTCGGCATCGCCGTGCCGTCGGCACGCCTGAGCTTCAAGACGCCCTCGGGTCCGATCCGGTCGGCGAGGGCGGTGGCGAGAGCATCGCCGTCATCGGCTGGGAACAGCCCCACCTTCAAAGAGGAGGAGCCCGCATTCAGGGTCAGCACCGCCTTCATGATGCCGACGCTCCGGCAAAATGATGCACGGCGGCGACGGCGCAGGAGGCGAGCCGCGACATCGGGCTGTCCGACCGCGAGTTGAGGATGACGGGCACCCTGGCCCCCAGAACCAGCCCGGCGCCCTCCGCGTGGGAGATGAAGGCGAGCTGCTTGGCGAGCATGTTGCCTGCGTCCAGCCCCGGCACGACAAGGATGTTCGCCCGGCCCGCCACCGCGCCCGTCAGGCCCTTGGTCCGCGCCGCGCCCATATTCACCGCGTTGTCCATGGCGAGCGGCCCATCCACCAGTCCGCCCTTGATCTGGCCTCGCTCGGCCATCTTGGAGAGCAGCGCCGCGTCGATCGAGCTCTGGATCGCCGGATTGACCGTCTCCACCGCACTCAGCACGCCGACCCGCGGCTCGAGCCCCAGAGAGCGCGCGAGATCGATTGCGTTCTGGCAGATGTCCACCTTGGTGGCGAGGTCCGGGGCGATGTTGATCGCCGCGTCGGTGACGAGCAGCGGCTCGGGCTGCCCCGGCACGTCCATCACGAACACATGGGTGAAGCGTCGGCCTGCTCTCAGCCCGTGCTCCTTGTCCAGCATGGGGCGGAGCAGATCGTCGGTATGGAGATGCCCCTTCATCACCGCGGCGGCGCGGCCGGCATGGACGAGCTTGCACGCCATCGCCGCAGCTGCCGCGTCGCCGGCAATGTCCACGATTTCAAAGCGGGAGATATCCTCCCGCATCGCTTCCGCCGCGGCCCGGATCCGGTCGGCGGCGCCGACGAGGATCGGGTCGATGAGGCTTTCCTTCGCCGCGAGCAGCGCGCCGCCAAGCGAGTTGCGGTCGTCCGGGCAGACGACGGCCGTGGGCAGCGCCGGCAGCGGCTTCGCCCGTTCGAGAAGCGCCTCGAAATGCCGGTGCCGCTGCACGACGAGGCCGGGAACCTCGAGGCCGTCGCGATCGAACTTGTCGGTGGGGGCCAGCACGACCGCCTCGCCCGTGATGATGGATGAACCGTCCGACACGCGGGTCACCGTCGTTCTGAGACGGACGCAGCCGTCATGCCGTTTTTCCAGAACCTCGACCCGGCAGACGACCTCCTCGCCCGCGTGCGCCCGGGCGTGGAAATCCAGCGTCTGGCTGCGGTAAAGCGTGCCTGGACCGGGAAGTTGGGTGCCGAGGACGGCCGAAATCAGCGCCGCGATGAACATGCCGGGAGCGATCCGTTCCGTCCGGCCGTCGCCATCGAGGTCGGTGTCTGTCATGTGCATCGGATTGTAGTTGCCCGATGCTGCGGCGAAGATCAGCAGGTCGTCCGTGGTGATCATGCGCCTGAGCTCGGCGGCATCGCCCGGCTGGAGCTCGTCGAATGTGCGGTTGACCAGACGCATCGTCAGGCCTCCTTCGCCGCCGCCTTGCTGCGCGCGCCTCCGGCGCGTGGCTGGGCAGCGGCGCCCGCCGGTCCTGTCGCCTGCGGCTCCACCGGCTCGGCCTGCAGCGGGTCTTCCAGCACATCCGCCGTCAGTGGCGGCAGGCCGAGAACCTCACGGAAGCGCTGCATGAGCGAGAGCGTGCGCGGCGACATCTCGCTGATCGGTCCGGGGATATATTGCACGACCTTCAGCGCCAGCTCGCGTTCGGCCGCCTGCGGCAGCAGATCGGGGAGCGTGGCGACCGCCTGTTCGGGCTCGAAGGTGGCGATCAGCGTCTGCTGGTGGATGATCTGCGCGCGCCGTTCGGCGCCCAGCGAACGGAACGGCCCGTCCTGCGTGACCACGCAGGAGGAGCGCCCGAGCCGGCCGCGGCGCCCCCCCCCGCGACTTTCGGCCGGCCGGTGGGGCCCGCGTGCTCACGCGTGATGCGGGCGGGAGGCTTGCCGGAGGGGGCCTGCCGGTGGCCGGTGCTGCTGGCCGAAACCCGCGGCGAGGTGCGCCGCGCCCGGCTCGCGCGCTCCTCGCGCGTGCTCACGCAGGACGCGCCGTTCCGTTCGCTGGGCGCCGAACGGCGCGCGCAGATCATCCACCAGCAGACGCTGATCGCCACCTTCGAGCCCGAACAGGCGATCGCCACGCTCCCCGATCTGCTGCCGCAGGCGGCCGAACGCGAGCTGGCGCTGAAGGTCGTGCAATATATCCCCGGACCGATCAGCGAGATGTCGCCGC
>CAZDUL010000196.1:0-8249 GCA_964508635.1 uncultured Allobosea sp.
ATCTGGGACGTCGGGCGCTCGCTGCCCTCCATCGCCAGACGCAGCGGCGCCGCGAGAGTTTGCGTGCGCTGGCGCGGGCTCTGCCCGATCGTGATCGGCTTCTCGGGCCGGCTCGCCAGCGGCTCGATCTCGTGGCGACGCGGCTGCCCAGCGCGCTCATGCGCAATGCGCGAGGTCATGAGATGCGGTTGCGCGATCTGTCGCGCCGTCTCCAGGCCCGCAACCCGCAGGTTCGGCTCGTCACGGGCCGCGAGCGGCTGTCCGCCCTCGGCGCGCGCCTCGCCGCAGCGCGAACCCGGCGTCTCGAGCGCGAGCGGGAGCGCCTCGGCCGGGACCGCGAACGGCGTGCGGCACTTTCCGAGCGGGCCGGGCGAGCCCTCGGCGCAGTCGCCGCGCAGAAACGCGCCGAACTCGAACGAGCCGTAGCCCTGCTGGAAGGCCTCGGCTACCAGGCTACGCTGGAGCGAGGGTTCGCGGTGGTGCTGGATGCCTCGGGACGCCTGGTGAAACGCGTAGCCGATGCGCCGGCGCAGACCCGCCTTGTCATCAGGCTCGGCGATGGCGCGGTGCGGGCGATCAGTGAAGGCGGAACTGGTGGCGATGGCGTTCCACCCTCAGGCTCCGCTTCGGCGCAGCGTGAGCGGGGCGCCGGCGACGCTTCAGCCGGCAGGCCGGGCGCGACCTCACGCAACACGTCCCCGCCCGACATCCAGGGCGGCCTGTTCGATTGATCCTGCCATCAACAGGAAAGACCCGGCGCACGGGCGCCGCGCCTGTCCTTCCGCCTGTGCTTCGCTTGGCCCGAAGACAAATAGCGAATCGGGTCAACCGCCGCTTGCCGATGGCTTCCGCAAATTGCGGAACGCCCTTTCGAGTTCGCCCTGGTTGTTCGCGAGGTAGAACAGGTTTCCGGAAGACGCGCAGTCTCGCAGCCGCTGCTTGGCCGATGCGCTGTCGACGCGGAACAGGATCGAGATCACCTGCCCGCCCTTCGCCTTGGCGTTGGAGCAGGCCAGCCGCCTGCGATTGTCGAGATATCTCGTGGCTTCCTGGAAGGTCTCCATCGGGCGTCCGTCATGTCGAAGGGCTCGGGCGCGCCTCGCTTGACCGGCCAGCCCCCATGGCGCATGACGACGCCCTCGCGAGCCGAACCATGCGCTTCCTCCTGATCGACAACTACGACTCCTTCACCTGGAACCTGGTGCAGCTGATCGGCGCCCAGGGCGTGGACGTCGATGTCCGTCGCAACGATGCGCTGACAGCTGCGGAGGCGCTCGAAGCCCCCGTTGACGGGATCGTGCTGTCTCCTGGACCCTGCACGCCCAACGAGGCTGGCGTCTGCCTCGACGTGATCCGCGGCGCTCCCGGCCGCAAGGCGGTTTTCGGGGTCTGTCTCGGCCTTCAGGCGATCGGTCAGGCTTTCGGTGGCGAGGTCGTGCGTGCGCCCGAGCCGATGCACGGCAAGGTCTCGTCGATCCGCCATTGCGGACGCGGGCTGTTCCGCGGCATCAACGGTCCGCTGCAGGGCACACGCTATCATTCGCTCGTCATTCGGCGGGAAAGCCTTCCCGAGACGCTCGACATCGAGGCCGAGACGGATGATGGCCTGATCATGGCGGCCTCGCACCGCGAGCATCCGATCTGCGGCGTGCAGTTCCATCCCGAGAGCATCCTGTCGGAGCATGGGGCCGTGATCGTGCGCAACTTCATCGATCAGGCGCGCTCATGGCGTCCGGCGGGACGCCAGCCGGCTTGATGACGACACAGCCTTTCGTGCCCCACTGCCTCGCCCGAGTGACCCGATGGATCCTTTCAAACCCTTCATCGCCAAGGTTGCGACCGGCGCCAGCCTGAGTGCGGCGGAAGCCCGCGAGGCCTTCGAAGCGATGCTCTCGGGAGAGGTCACGCCGGCGCAGGCCTCCGGCTTTCTGATGGCGCTGCGCGTGCGCGGCGAAACGGTCGAGGAGCTGACCGGCGCGGTGTCGGCGCTCAGGGCGCGCATGGTGCGTGTCACGGCGCCGGCCGGTGCGATCGATATCGTGGGCACCGGCGGCGACAACGCGGGCACGTTCAACGTCTCGACGCTGGCCTCGATCATCGTTGCGGCCTGCGGCGTACCGGTCGCGAAACATGGCAACCGGGCCGCCTCCTCGCTCTCCGGTGCGGCGGACGTTCTCGGCGCTTTGGGCGTCAAGGCCGGGCTTGAACCGTCCGGCATTGAGCGCTGCCTGGCGCAGGCCAACCTCGCCTTCATGTTCGCGCCGGCGCATCACGCATCGATGCGCCATGTCGCGCCGGTCCGGACGGAGCTGGGAACGCGCACGATCTTCAACCTGATCGGCCCGCTGTCGAACCCGGCAGGCGTCACGCGCCAGCTGGTCGGCGCGTTCGCCCAAAGCTGGCTTGAGCCCATGGTGCGCGTGCTGCGCGATCTCGGCAGCAGCGATGTCTGGGCGGTGCATGGCAGCGACGGCCTCGACGAGATCACGCTGACGGGCCCGAGCCATGTCGTGGCGCTGAAGGATGGCGCGATCCGCCATTTCACGGTGACGCCGGAGGACGTCGGTCTGAGGCGGGTCACGCTCGATCAGTTGCGCGGCGGCGCGCCGGCGGAGAACGCAGCGGCGCTGCGAGCCGTGCTCGAAGGGGCGCGGTGTCCTTACCGTGACATCGCGCTGATCAATGCTGCGGCGGCGCTGGTGGTGGCCGGCGCGGCGAAGGATCTCGCCGACGGCATGGCCCGCGCGGCGGCGGCGGTTGACAGCGGAGCTGCGCGCGGCACCCTGTCGAAGCTGGTGGCGAGCTCGAATGCCTGATGAGATGCGCATGAGCGATATCCTGGCCCGCATCGAGGCCTACAAGCGCGAGGAGATCGCCGCGGCCAAGCGCGCTTGCGACGAACAGAGCATGCGCCGCCGCGCACGCGATCAGTCGCCGCCGCGGGACTTCATCGGGGCGATCAGGTCCCGCCACGCCGCGGGCCGTCCGGCGCTGATCGCCGAAATCAAGAAGGCGAGTCCCTCCAAGGGCCTGATACGGGCGGATTTCGAGCCGGCGGCCCTCGCCAGAGCCTACGCGGATGGCGGAGCGGCCTGCCTGTCCGTGCTGACCGATGGTCCCTCCTTCATGGGCGCCCCCGCCTATCTGGCACAGGCGCGGCGGGCCTGCGCGCTGCCCGCCCTGCGCAAGGATTTCCTGTTCGAGCCCTATCAGGTGTTCGAGGCCCGCGCCTGGGGTGCGGACTGCATCCTCGTCATCATGGCGAGCGTCTCCGATGCGCAAGCGCTGGAACTCGTCGACGCGGCGATCGGCCTTGGCATGGCCGCACTGATCGAGGTGCATGACGAGGCCGAGCTCGATCGCGCCTTGCGCCTGCCTTCCCCACTCATCGGCATCAACAACCGCAACCTGCGCAGTTTCGAGGTTGACCTGTCCGTGAGCGAGCGGCTGTCGCGTCTGACCCCAGCGGATCGCATCCTTGTCGGCGAAAGCGGCATCTTTACCCATGCAGACATCCGCCGCCTGCAGGCTTGCGGCATCGAGACCTTTCTGGTCGGCGAAAGCCTGATGCGCCAGGGCGATGTCGCTGCCGCCACGCGAGCGTTGCTCGGTCTCCCGGAGGGCGTGCGCGCATGACATCCACCCCGCCAACCGGCGAGGCCCGCCTCAGCCACCTCGATGCGCAAGGGCAGGCCCATATGGTCGACGTCGCCGACAAGGCGGTAACAAGCCGTCGCGCGGTGGCGGAAGGCAAGGTGGTGATGGCTCCGGGCACGCTGGATCTCGTGCGCTCCGGCGACGCCAGGAAGGGTGACGTGCTGGGCACGGCGCGGCTGGCCGGGATCATGGCGGCAAAGCGTACGCATGATCTCATCCCCCTGTGCCACCCGCTGCCGATCACGAAGGTTTCCCTCGATCTGACGGTCGACGAGCGCCTTCCCGGCGTGCATGTCCGCGCCGAGGTGCGGGTGATCGGCCAGACCGGGGTCGAGATGGAGGCGCTCACGGCTGTCTCCGTTGCCTGCCTCACGGTTTACGACATGGTGAAGGCGGTCGATCGCGCCATGCGGATCGAGGGCATCGAACTGGTTCACAAATCGGGCGGCAAGAGCGGCACATACGAGCGGGGCGACAACGCTCAAGCGGCCGGCGGAAGGACATGAGGCATGAGCGACGCATGACGCTTGTTCCATCCGCTGAAGCCCTTGCCGCCATGCTGGCTGCGACGCCGCCTCCGGTGGAAAGCGAGATCGTCCCAATTGATCTCGCAGAGGGACGGACCCTTGCCAGCGACCTCGTCGCGCTTCGAACCCACCCGTCCGTCGCCTGCAGCGCCATGGATGGCTACGCGGTGCGCGCCGCGGATCTGACGGACGGGCCACGCGAACTGCCCGTGGTCGGAGAAGCTGCCGCCGGCCGTCCGTTCCGGGGCCGCATCGAGCCCGGGAACGCGGTGCGCATCTTCACTGGCGCTGCCTTGCCCGATGGCGCAGACGCCGTCGTCACCCAGGAGGATGCGCTGCGTGCCGCGAGCGGCCGGATCGCGCTGCCCGGGGGGGTCGCAAGCGGGCGCCACGTCCGTCCGGCGGGGCTCGACTTTCGCGCCGGTGAGATCCACCTCGCGGCCGGCGCCGTGCTGACGCCGGCGCGGCTCGCGCTCGCGGCCAGCCTCGGCCATGCCGCGCTGTCGGTTCGGCGCCGGCCCCGCGTCGCAATCATCTCGACCGGCGACGAGCTGGCGAAACCCGGCGAGCCGATCGATGCGGACAGGATCGTCTCCTCGAACGCGCTGGCCCTTGCGGCTCTCTTGCGCGGTGCAGCTGCCGAGGTTCGGGACCTCGGCATCGTCCGCGACGATCGCGCCGCCACCCGTGCTGCGATTGCAGACGCCACGGCGATGGCCGATCTGGTGTTGACCAGCGGCGGGGCATCCGTCGGCGATCACGATCACGTTCAGAGCGCGCTGCGCGAAGAGGGCTTCGTCCTCGGCTTCTGGAAGGTCGCGATCCGGCCGGGCAAGCCGGTCATGTTCGCACATCGCGGCAATCGGCTCGTGCTTGGCCTTCCAGGCAACCCCGTCTCGGCATATGTCGCCGCGCTTCGCTTCGCGCTGCCGCTGATCCGCGCCCTTTGCGGCCAACCCGACCCCGGTCGCCTGCTCACCTGGCCTGCAAGGCTGACGACGCCCCTGCCGGAAAACGACCACCGCGAGGATCACCTGCGCGCCAGCATCGCCATCGGTCCTGACGGCATGCCGGAGGCAACGCCCTTCCCCCGCCAGGACAGCTCGATGCAAAGCGTGCTGGCGCGCGCCGACGCGCTCGTCCTGCGCGCGCCGCATGCCCCGCCGGCACAGGTGAACGACCTGGTGTCTGTGCTTCCGCTCTAGAGACACAGGATCGCCTGCTGCGGATGACGACAAGGGCTTGCAGAACACAGCGCGAACATGCTAGCTTGTTCCCGTTATGTTTTGGGAAGCCGATCCTTGTTCCAGTCGGAGGCGCCATGCTCACCCGCAAGCAACACGAACTTCTGAGGTTCATCCATGAACGCCTGCGGGAGAGCGGCATTCCCCCGTCCTTCGACGAGATGAAGGATGCCCTTGACCTCAAGTCGAAGTCGGGCATCCACCGGCTCATCATGGCCCTGGAGGAGCGCGGCTTCATCCGCCGCCTGCCGAACAGGGCGCGTGCGCTCGAGGTCATCAAGCTGCCCGAGGCCGGCGTCGGCGGCCTGGTGCGTCGTTTCAGCCCGAGCGTGGTCGAGGGCGGCCTGGCGAAGCCGCCGGCCATCCCATCACGCGCATCGGAGCGCGCGGCCGATGACGATGGCGGACGGATTGTCGCGGTCCCGGTCATGGGTCGGATCGCTGCGGGTGTTCCGATCTCTGCGATCCAGAATCGCAGCCACAGCATTCCGCTACCGCCGGAGCTGATCGGCGCCGGCGAGCATTATGCCCTTGAGGTGAAGGGGGATTCGATGGTCGAGGCGGGCATCCTCGACGGCGACACCGTGGTCATCCGCAAGCAGGATACCGCCAATACCGGCGACATTGTCGTCGCGCTGATCGACGACGAAGAGGCAACTCTGAAGCGGCTGCGACGCCGCGGTTCGTCGATCGCGCTCGAAGCCGCCAATCCCGCTTACGAAACCCGTGTGCTGGGGCCGGACCGGGTTCGCATCCAGGGCAAGCTTGTCAGCCTGCTCAGGCGCTACTGAAGGCGCTTCTGCGGCGTCTCGAGGCCGGCTGTATCGCCCGACAGAGCGGGCGCCGCTAGCGGGGAAGCGTCGAGGTGTCTCGGCCGGGGGTGCCATGGTTTGGGTCGTTCGGCGTCTCGGCTCGTCGTGGCGATAAGACCATCGGGCCGGTCGTGGATGGCGATGGCGCCGAAGCGATCCAGCGTGGTCCGATCGACCATCAGCGCCTTGCACAGACCCCGCCAGACGAGCGGCGTGACGACCAGGGTGGCGCGCTCGCAATCATCGGCGATCGCGGCTGGCTCGCGCGAGAACGCCACCGTGCGGCCGCTCGGGAGAGTGGCCACGCACCCCAGCCTGTCGCAGGCTGGCCCGGTGCGCAGGGTTGCATCATCGGGCTTGCGGGCATCGCCGTCGGCGCGCAGCCACTGTTCGATGATGAAGGCTCCGGGACGGCCGACGAGCGAAAGCTGTCCGCCAGCTGTCCGGATCGCAGCGCCCGCACCCTCGCGGTCGACCAGCACGTCGGGCCGGTCCGGCCGCGCCGCGAGCGCGATACCCGCCACAAGCGGCAGCACGGCCACCGTCCGCAGGCCGGTCGTCAGGATCGTGCCGAGCGCAAGCGCGAGGGCGAGGAGGATCAGCGCTGCGCTCCCGAAGGCCGGCACCACCGTCACGGAGCCGCCGAAACCGGCGACATGGCGCGCCACCACCAGGACCGGCTCGGTGGCCAGCCCCATCACCGACCAGGCGATGGCGTCGAGGCCGAGCGGATAGAGGACAGCTCCGACCACGGCCGCCGGCATCACCACGAGCGAGACAAAGGGCAATGCCAGCATGTTGCCGATCAGCCCGTACGGGTTGAAAGCCTGGAAATGGTAGGCCCCGAACGGGGCTGTCGCCATCGAAGCGAGCAGCGAGGTCACGATCAGGCCGCCGGTTGCGACAAGCACCATTCGTCCTGCGCGCCCCAGCAGGCCAGGCGCAGGCTCGTCGCGCCGTGACCGCTGGCGCCGCCATTCGGCGAACGCCACCAGCGCGGCCACAGCACCGAACGACATCTGGAAGCTTGGGCCGAGCAGCGCGTCCGGCTCGCGCGCAAGAACCACGAGCGCGGCAAGCGCGAGGTTTCTCAGGCTGAGCGCTGGCCGATCAAAGAGGATGGCGCCCAGCATGATGACGCTCATGATGCAGGACCTGACTGTCGCAACCTCCGCGCCCGAAAACATCGTGTAGGCGATGGCACCGGCTATCGCCGCCGCTGCAGCGATCTTCTTGAGAGGCCATTCGCGCGCCGCGCTCGCAAACAGGGCGAGACCAGCCCTGACGAGCCAGAAGATCGCGCCCGCCGCAAGCGCCATGTGGAGGCCGGAAATCGAGACGATGTGGTAAAGGCCCGCCGCCCGCAGCGCCTGGTTTGTCTCCTCGCTGATCAGACCCCGTTTGCCCGTGACCAGCGCCGCAGCGAGCGCGCCCGCCTGACCGCCGATCACGGCCGCGATACGCGCGGTCATGGTGTTGCGGGCTTCGTCGATGACGGCGTTGATCTTCACGCTCCACGGGGCCTCGATCTGGGTCGGCGCGGAAACCGGAACGCCAAGCGCCGTGCCGACGGCGCCGAAGCCGCGGAAATAGGCATCGCGCGCGAAATCGTATCCGCCTGGCCGGGCCGGCTCGGGCGGCGGCGTCAGTCGCGCCAGCACATGGATGTGATCGCCGGGCCGATACGGCGCAGCCCCGGCCGTGATGCGAACCCGTGCCGGGCGCTGGTCTGCTCGCAAGGCGGCGAAGCCGGTGACATGCACGACGAGGCGAACACCTGCCGCATGCGGCTCGATCGTTTCGACAAAGCCGCTCAGAGGCCCGATGCGCGTCCGGTCGAGGCGTGGCCCGTCGACCGCCGCGGTTCTCAGTTGTGCGGCCCACAGGCCGGCGACAGCGAAGGCCGTTGCGACCAGAGCCGCGCGCAGGACGTACCTCGCTCTTGCGAGATGAATCAGCGGCAGAAGCGCGGCCAGCGCCAATGGCGGCCCCCACCACAGCGGCGCACG
>CAZDUL010000197.1:0-4722 GCA_964508635.1 uncultured Allobosea sp.
GCGCATCACCTTCGAATATGTCATGCTCAAGGGCGTGAACGATTCGGATTCCGATGCGCGCGAGCTGGTCCGGCTGCTCAGGGGCCTCCCGGCCAAGATCAACCTGATCCCGTTCAACCCGTGGCCCGGCGCGCGCTACGCGTGCTCGGATTGGGACCGAATCGAGCGCTTTTCGGAAATCGTGTTCAACGCCGGCTATGCCTCGCCGGTGCGCACGCCGCGCGGCCGCGACATTCTCGCCGCCTGCGGGCAACTGAAAAGCGAGACCGAGAAGCTCTCGGCGCGCGCGCGCATGATGCTCGACGAGCAGGCCGTGCAGTCCGCCGCAACCGGAATGGCCGTTTCGTGAGACAGGTCGCCCGGCTCCTGCTGCTCATCCCGCTGGCGGTGCTGATCGCCTGGACCGTAGGCGGGCTGTTCCTGATGGTGACGACCGTGGCATCCGCGGCGCTTGCGCGGATGGTGTTCGGTACGCTGGCGGCGCTCGGCGACATGGCGAGCGCGCTGGCTTTCGACGGGCAGGATCCGACGCCGCTGGTGGCGGCCGCGGGCTGGCAGGCCCTGAAACTGATCGGCGCGGTGCTGTTCCTGCCGGTTCTCATCACCGCGCTGGCCAGCGGGATGTTCCGCTGGCCCGGGCTGGTGACGCAGATGGCCTTGACGGGAGGTCTGGCCCTGCTGATGCCCGCGGCGGTGCTCGGGCTTGCCCGCGTGCCCACGGGCGCGGAGACGCAGGTGCTGGCGGCCTTCTTCCTGACCGGTTCGGTGACGGGGCTGGTGTACTGGCTTGTCGCCGGGCGCGGGGCCCAGGCCGCGGCGGCCGGCCGCCCGATCAGCGACCGGCCTGCGTCGTCAGGATCTTGAAGGCGAACCAGCCGAAGATTCCGGCGAAGCCATAGTCGATGCCGCGCAACAGCTTCGGACGCGCTCTGACGTAACCGATGAAGCGCTCGGCGGTGAGGATCATCAGCACCGCGAAGGGGGCACTGAAGACCACGAAATAGAGACCGAGAAAGACCAGCTTGTCGGCGGCGTGGGGGTCGCTCGCGCTGACGAACTGCGGCAGGAAAGTCACGAAGAACAGCACCACCTTCGGGTTGGTCAGGTTGATCCCCACGCCGACCAGGAAGCTCGACCAGACGCTGGCCGGTTTGGCGCCCTCGGTTCTTATCGACAGCGACGAGCCATGGCGGATGGCCTGCCAGGCCATCCAGGCCAGGTAGAGCGCACCGATCAGCTTCAATCCGGTGAAGGCAGTGGCGGAGGCTGCCAGCAGCGCCGAAAGCCCGAGCGCGGCCAGCAGCGTGTGGACCACGCAGCCAGCACTCGTGCCGGCCATCGCAGCAATCCCATGGGCCCGTCCTCCCGCCAGCGTGCGCGCCAGGAACAGGCTCATGTCCGGCCCCGGCGTGATGAACAGGATGAAGCAGGCGACCGAATAGGTGAGCAGGATCGAGGTGTCCGGCAGGAAGGTCATGCGCGGCTTTCGGTGGACTGGTCAGCCGCACGTGAGGCGGCAAAACAGGGTGAGCCGGTTCCGGTCCATGCGCAACCCCCGTGTCGCCGCAACCCCGAGCGTCGGCTGCCTGCCTCAGTCGCCCAGCGCAACGCCCTCGCGGCGGCTGTCGGCCCCGCCGAGATAGCCGACGGGCGACACGACGATGGCCTGCAACCCCGAGGTCATCTCGATGGCGCGGGCCTCGTGGCCGCGCGCCCGAAGCGCCTCGGCGAATCGCTCCGCCTCGGTGCCGCGCTCCAGTTCGGTGGGGCCGTTGCGGCTGCCGAAATGGGCGAGATCGACAGCAGCCTGCGGGTCCATGCCCCAGTCGAGCAGGGCCACCAGCGTCTTCGCGACATAGCCGATGATGAGGCTGCCTCCGGGCGAGCCGACCACGGCGTAGAGTCGGCCGAAGGCGTCGAAGACGAGCGTCGGCGCCATGGAGCTGCGCGGGCGCTTGCCCGGCTCGACGCGGTTCGCGACGGGAACGCCGTTTACCTCTGGCACGAAATTGAAGTCCGTCAGCTGGTTGTTGAGCAGGAAGCCACCGGCCGTCATCAGCCGCGCGCCGAACCCATCCTCGATTGTCGTCGTCATCGATACGGCGTTGCCAGCCGCGTCGATGATCGAGATGTGGCTGGTGCCGTATTCCTCCTGTGGCGCGGAAGGAGCGAGCAGGCTCGCCCGGCGCCGTGGCGGCTCGCCGGCGCCCGCCTGGCCGAGCGAACGGTCGGGGCGCATCAGGCTGGCGCGGCTGGCGAGATAGAACGGGTCGATGAGGCCCTGCACGGGCACCTCGGCGAAGGCCGGATCGGCGACGTAGAGATTGCGGTCGGCGAAGGCGAGGCGGCCGGCTTCGGCGAACCAGTGAACGGCTTCAGGTCCGAAGCGGCGCCTCGTCATGTCCTGCCGCTCGACAAGCCCCAGGATCTGCTGGACGGCGATGCCCCCCGAGCTCGGCGGGCCCATGCCGCAGATCTGGTAGACCCGGTAGCGGCCGCAGACCGGTTCGCGCTCGACTGTCCGGTAGCCCGACAGGTCCGCGGCGGTGATGTCGCCGGGGTTGGTCGGGTGGCCGGTCACGGTGGCGACGATGTCGGCGGCGATCGGGCCCTCGTAGAAGGCGGTGCTTCCACCCTGGGCAATGGCGCGCAAGGTCTTCGCCAGCTCCGGCTTCTTCAGGATGAAACCGACAGGGCGGGCCTGTCCGGCCTCGTCGTAGTAGAGGGCGCGGGCGCGGGGGTCGTTTTTCAGCGCCTCTTCGCGCGACAACAATCCGTTCAGCCGCGGCGAAACGGGGAAGCCGTCCTGCGCCAGTGCGACGGCGGGTTGGAACAGGCTCGCCCAGGGCAACCGGCCCCAGCGCTTGTGCATGTCCTCGAGCAGCCGGACCGTGCCGGGCACGCCGACGGAACGGCCCCCGACCACCGCGGCGCGAAAGGCCATGGGGCGACCGTCCGGCTGGAGGAAACGCTCGGGCGTCGCGGCGGCCGGCGCGGTCTCGCGACCATCAAGCGTGGTGACCTTGCGGGCGGTGGCGTCCCAGTGCACCAGAAAAGCCCCGCCTCCGATGCCGGAGCTCTGCGGCTCGACGACGTTGAGCGCGAGCTGGACGGCGATCGCCGCATCGACGGCGCTGCCGCCGGCGCGCAGGATGTCATGCCCGACCTTCGTTGCGATCGGGTTGGCGGCGGCGACCATATGGCGGGTCGCGTAGGCGAGGGGCTTGGTCTGGCGGCCCGTGGCCCCTTCCGGGGCGGCGGTCGTCTGCGCTTGCACAGCGACGGTGCCCAGCAACAAGCCGGCGACCAGCATACCGAAACGCGTGACGGAACGAATCAGGACGGACATCGAGGATTCCCTTCTGACGCAGCGGGGGCCGACCGGGCAGCCCAGACCATCGTGCGCCTGCCGAAGCGTCGTCGCAAGCTCGGCTCGTCGGCGGCAGGTCAATGGCGACACGGTGAACCGGCTGGCGGGAAAGCCCATGGCCCGACGCCCGAATGCGGTTTGGCCTTTCTGGCGCGGGATCGGGTCGCTGGGGCGTACGCGTCCGCATCCGTGTCCGGCTTCAGGAGGGCCACGCCGTCACGCCCCAGGATGCTGTCGGATCGGGCTTTCACACCGGCCAAAGCGCCCGCCGGAACAAGCGGATCGGGACCCATGACTAGAGGCCGAGCATCTACAGCCAGAACAGCATGGTGACAATGCCCGCGAGCGTCGAGAGCGCGATCGAGGCCGAAGCGATGGCCGTGCCGCCCTTGTAGCGCTGCGCGAACAGGTAGGCATTGATGCCGCATGGGCAGGCGGCGAACAGCACGCCGACGGCAGACCATGCTGAAGGCATGGCGAAGACATGGCGCGCCAGGACGAACACGATGAAAGGGTGAAGGATCAGCTTCAGCGCGCTGAGCGCGGCCGGCAGCTCAAGCCCGCCGCGCAGCCCGTAGCGCTTCAGCGCGATGCCGAGGCTGATCAGCGCGCAGGGCCCGGCCGTTGCGGCGATGGCATCGATCAGCGCCATCGCCGGCGCTGGAATCGCGCTGCCGATGGGCCGAACGGCAAGGCCGAGCCCGATGCCGACGAGGATCGGGTGCGTGGCCAGCTTCTGGGCGATGTCCCGCAAGGAAGCTGCGCGGCCTTCCGTCAGCAGCGTCGCCGTGGTCATCGTGAGCGGCAGGTGGATGGCCAGCAGCAGCGCGATCGGAACAGCGCCCTCTTGACCGATGGCCTGCAGGATGACGGGAATTCCCACCAGAACCGTGTTCGACTGCGCTGCGGTGAACCCGCATGTGACACGTGCGGCGCCCTGCTGGCCATGACGCGCCGAGGCAAGCCACGAGCCGAGGGTCCAGACCACCGCGACCCCGGTGAAATAGGCGATCCAGTAGCCCCAGCGCTGGATCGCCGGCGCGGCCGCGAAGGCGAGCGTCTTGAACAGCAGGCAGGGCACGGCCACAGCGAAAACGTGGTCCGAGAGGCCGTCGCCCGTGCGTTCGGCGACGAGTCCGGCCGTGCGTGCGGCATAGCCGATCGCCATGGGCCCGAACACGGGCAGAACGATGAGAAGCAGTCCGGACACGCTGGCGGCGCCTTCGCCGGATATGCGGCGCGATGGTCGGGCGAGCAGCCCATCCGGAGGTGCTCCGTTGCTGCGCACGTCGCGCTGGGCGAGCCGCGCGCCGCCCGCCTTGGCCAGGACCTCGCTGACCGCTTCCCGCTGG
>CAZDUL010000198.1:0-5706 GCA_964508635.1 uncultured Allobosea sp.
GCTCACCCCTCGGCCGATCACGCCTCGGCAGGCACGGCTGCGGCGGCCTTCGCGGCCTTCTTCTCGGCGCGCTCCTTCATCTTGGCGCCGGGCACCGCCTTCTGCGGGTTGTTGCGCGCCGGGCGCTTCATCAGGCCTGCAGCGTCGAGAAAGCGGGCGACGCGGTCGGTCGGCTGGGCGCCCTTGGCGAGCCAGGACTTGGCCTTCTCGAGATCGAGCACGACGCGCTCGGCGTGGTCCTTCGGCTTCATCGGATCGAAGCGGCCGATCTTCTCGATGAAGCGGCCATCGCGCGGCGCATGGCTGTCGGCGACGACGATCTGGTAATGCGGGCGCTTCTTGGCGCCGCCACGGGCGAGACGGATCTTGACGGACATGCTGGTTCCTTTCGGTTGTGCGTTTCAGCGGTTGAGCAAAAAGGGTCTGGGTGATCGGCACGCAGCGAGGCGCAACGCCGAAGCTCCGGCGCAGGCCACGTGGCCTATTTCTTCTTTCCCCCGAACGGGTTGAACGCCCCGCCAAGGCCCGGCAGGCCGGACTTCGGACCGGGCAGGCCGGGATTGCCGAGGCCCGGGAGATTCGGCAGCGCGCCGCGAGGACCGGGCGGCATCGGTGGCAAGCCACCACCGCCGAGCCCCGGAGGCAGCTTGCCGCCCGAAAGCTTCTTCAGCTGTTCCAGCTGCTCGGGGCTGAGCTTCGAGGGGTCGAGATCGGGCATGCCACCACCCCCGATCCCGAACATCTGGCCCATCTTGCCGAGCAGGCCGCCCTTCTGCTTGCCCATGGCCTTCATCATGTCGGCCATCTGGCGATGCATCTTGAGCAGCTTGTTGATCGCTTCGGGCGAGGTGCCGGAGCCGGCGGCGATGCGGCGCTTGCGACTGGCCTTGAGCAGGTCGGGGTCGCGGCGCTCGGCCGGCGTCATCGAATCGATGATGGCGATCTGCCGCCTGATCACCCGGTCGTCGATGTTGGCGGCGGCCATCTGCTGCCTGATCTTGCCGATACCGGGCATCATGCCCATCAGCCCGCCCATGCCGCCGAGCTTCTCCATCTGCTTGAGCTGCTCGCGCAGGTCGTTCAGGTCGAACGTGCCCCTGGCGAGGCGCTGGGCCAGCGCCTGCGCCTTGTCCTGATCGATGCTGGCGGCTGCCTTCTCGACCAGCGAGACGATGTCGCCCATACCCAGGATGCGGTTGGCGACACGGCTGGGGTGGAATTCCTCCAGCGCGTCGACCTTCTCGCCGGTGCCGACCAGCTTGATCGGCTTGCCTGTGACGGCGCGCATCGACAGCTCCGCACCGCCGCGGCCGTGGCCGTCCATGCGCGTCAGAACGATGCCGGTGATACCGAGGCGCTGAACGAAGGCCCGGGCCGTGTTGACCGCGTCCTGGCCGGTCAGCGCGTCGGCGACGAGAAGCACCTCGTGCGGCTGGGCAACGGCCTTGACCTCGGCCGCTTCCGCCATCAGCGCCTCGTCCAGCGTCACACGACCGGCGGTGTCGAGCATCACCACATCGAAGCCGCCGAGACGGGCGGCCTCAATCGCCCGGCGCGCGATCTGGACCGCGCTCTGGCCGGGAACGATGGGCAGACACTCCACGCCGACCTGCTTCGCCAGGATGGCAAGCTGCTCCATGGCGGCCGGCCGGCGCGTGTCGAGCGAGGCCAGCAACACCTTGCGCTTGTCGCGTTCCGCCAGTCGACGCGCGATCTTGGCGGTCGACGTCGTCTTGCCCGAACCCTGGAGGCCGACCATCATGATGGCGACCGGCGGCACCGCGTCGAGCGAAATCACCTCGCCCTTGCCGCCCAGGGTCTCGATCAGGACGTCGTTGACGATCTTGATGACCTGCTGGCCGGGCGTGACCGACTTAAGCACTTCAGCCCCGACGGCGCGGGCGCGAACCTTGTCGGTGAAGGAGCGAACGACCTCCAACGCGACATCCGCTTCCAGCAGGGCGCGGCGGACCTCGCGCAGCGCGGCGTTGACGTCGTCCTCCGTCAACGCGCCGCGGCGCGTCAGCCCCTGCAGAATGCCGTTGAGCTTGTCGCTCAGGCCCTGGAACATCGCTTCACCTCGTCTCGCCTCCGCCGCAGCCGGCACCAAACGCCATTGCGCCCGAGGGCGCAAACGCGCTGTCGGGCGGGACCCTCCGAGCCTGTCGGCCTCGGTCGGCGAACGGAGCAGCGACGATGTCGTGCGAATGCGCCCGCTTAAAGGCCAACCGGGCCGCTCTTGTCAACCGGCAACGGGTCGTGGGCGGATCCTGCCCGCCTCTTGACCCTGTGCGCCGAAGCATCGACACCGCAGGCCATGGCTGCCCTCGCCCATCTGACGCTGCGCGATTTCCGCAGCTACGCCATCCTTGATCTGCCTTGCCCGGCGCCTCTCGTGGCGCTGGCCGGCGAGAACGGCGCGGGCAAGACCAACATCCTCGAAGCGCTCTCGCTGCTGGCGCCGGGCCGGGGCCTGCGCCGGGCGGATTTCCAGGACATGGCGCGGCACGGCGGCTCCGGCGGCTTCACCATCGCCGCGCGCCTCCAGGACGACACGCAGCTCGGCTTTGCGCTCGGGCAACCGGATGCCGAGGGACGACGCAACCGCACGACCCGCATCAACGGCGCCAACGCTTCGGTCCACGCCGCGCTGAGCGAGCATGTGCGGGTGGTCTGGCTGACGCCGGAGCAGGACGGACTGTTCCGGGGCCCGGCGGGAGATCGCCGCCGCTTCCTCGACAGGCTCGTGCTGGCGATCGACCCGCAGCATGGCGCCCGCGTCGCGGCGCTGGAGAGGGCGGTGCGGGACCGCAACCGCCTGCTGGAGGACAGCCCCTGGGAAGCGCTGTGGCTCGATGCGGTGGAACGCCAGGTGGCGGAACTCGGTGTTGCCGTCGCAGCCGCGAGGCGCGAGACGGTGGAGCGGCTGTCGGCGCTGATCGCGGCCACGACAGATGCAAGCTCGCCCTTCCCCTTCGCCGAGATCGGGCTCGCAGGCGAGATCGACGCGCTGATCGCGAACCAACCGGCGCTGGCGGCCGAGGAGGAGGCGCGGCGCATCCTGCGCGATGCGCGCGCGCGGGACCGGGCGGCGGGGCGCACCCTGTTCGGTCCGCAAGCCTCGGACCTTGTGGTGCGCCACGGCCCCAAGGACATCCCGGCCGAACTCGGCTCGACGGGAGAACAGAAGGCGCTGCTGGTCGGGCTGGTGCTCGCCCATGCGCGGCTGGTGGCCGAGATGAGCGGACTGAAGCCGATCGTGCTGCTCGACGAGATCGCTGCGCATTTCGACCCGCGCCGGCGTCTTGCGCTGTTCGAGGCGTTGACGGGGCTCGGCTCGCAGATCTGGATGAGCGGCGCCGACATGGCACTGTTCGATGATCTTCCGGCTGGGGCCTTGCGTCTGCGAATTCGCGACGGTCGTGCGGAGGCGCTGGCGTGACGAAGAACCCAGCCATCTTGCTTGCTCCCGGCATCCGCCATTGGCCCGGATATCTGGAGCGGGCGGCCCAGGAGGCGCTGCTCGACGCGCTGCGGGACGTGGTGCGCGCAAGTCCGCTGTTCACGCCGACCATGCCCGGCACGGGCAAGCCGTTTTCGGTGCGCATGACCAATTGCGGCCAGCTCGGCTGGGTGTCGGACCGTGACGGTTATCGCTACCAGCCGCTCCATCCGGTGACGGGCGAGCCCTGGGCGGCGATGCCGGCCACGCTGCTGGAGGCATGGGAAGCCCTTTCCGGCTATCCGCATCCCCCGGAAGCCTGCCTCGTCAACGTCTACGGGGTCGGTGCCCGCATGGGCCTGCACCAGGACCGTGACGAGCAGGATCTCGATGCGCCGGTGCTGTCGCTGTCGCTGGGCGACACGGCCGTGTTCCGCTTCGGCGGCGAGGCGCGCAGCGAGCCGACACGTTCGATCAGGCTGCAATCCGGCGATGCTCTGGCCTTCGGCGGGCCGGCACGGCTTGCCTTCCACGGCATCGACCGCGTCATATCCGGCACATCCACCCTTCTGCCGAAAGGGGGGCGGATCAACCTGACCCTTCGACGCGTCACCAGACCAGAATGATCCGGCTCACGACCTTGGCAGAGGCTCCGTCGCCACGATCTCGATGCCGAAACCGGACAGGCCGACGAAGGCGCGCGAGGAGGACGACAGGTTGCGGATCGAGCTCACGCCGAGATCCTTCAGGATCTGCGCGCCAAGGCCGATCTCGCGCCAGGCCCGGTTGCGTTTCGCCTCGCTTTCGAGCCCCGCCTGCGCCTGTTGCGTCCGGGCGCGGTTCGTCGGAACACCCGCCGAGCCGTCGCGCAGATACACAAGCACGCCGCGCCCCTCCTTTGCGAAACGGGCCAGCGCCGCGTTGATCGCTGCGCCGCCGCCCATCACGTCGCTCACCACATCGGCCCGGTGCAGACGGGCAGGCACGTCACGGCCGTCGCCGATGCGGCCCAAGACGAAGGCGAAATGCTGCACGCTGTCGAAGGGCGTCACATAGGCATGGCCGGTCAGTTCGCCATGCGGCGTCTGGACCGGAAAGGTCGCAACCCGCTCGACCAGCTTCTCGCGCGACTGACGCCAGGCGATGAGATCGGCCACCGTGATCTGCTTCAGCCCGTGTTTCGCGGAAAAAGCCCTGATCTGCGCACCCTTCATCACCGTGCCGTCATCGTTGACGAGCTCGCAGATCACGCCGACCGGCGGCAGGCCGGCGAGCCGGCACAGATCGACCGCCGCCTCCGTATGGCCCGAGCGCATCAGCACCCCGCCGTCGCGCGCGATCAGCGGGAAGATGTGACCCGGCCGGGTGAAGTCGCCCGCTCCCGCGTTGGGATTGGCAAGCGCTCGCACGGTCGCCGTGCGGTCCTCCGCCGAAATGCCGGTGGTCGTGCCGTGTCTGTAGTCCACCGTCACGGTGAAGGCCGTGGTGTGGGCGGAGTCGTTCGAGGACACCATCGGGTCGAGCCTCAGACGTCGCGCCTCGTCGGCCGGAAGCGGCGCACAGACGATCCCGCAGGTGTTGCGGATGACGAAGGCCATCTTCTCCGGCGTGCACAGCGAGGCCGCAACGATCAGATCGCCCTCGTTCTCCCGATCGTCATCATCGGTGACAACCACGATCTCGCCGCGGGCAAATGCCTCGATGGCCTCGGACACGCTCTGTGGCACGGCGCCCTCCTTCGGCAACTCGATCGACAGGAAATCGTTGGGCGTCACCGCGCCCTTCGTGACTTCGGCAATACGCTCGGCCGCGTCCCGCGACAGCCAGGCGCTGTCGTCGTTGCACAACGCGGTGATCGACGCAGGCGAAAGACCGACGCTGCGGGCAAACGCCGCCCGCGACACTTTCTCCCGCTTCAACCACGCATCGAGACGCACATCTTCGTCGTTAGCTCAGAATGAAAGCATTGACAACGGATATGCGCCAGGATTTCAGCCACACTGAATGCCGGGGGGCGGGGTCGCACCAATTCGACCTCCGGCGACCACCCATCAGCTTTTCGGGAACGGCCAAGCTGCCGCCCACCCGACCTGGCCGCGATGGCGCAGCAGATGGTCGGCGAGCACGATCGCCATCATCGCCTCTCCCACGGGCACGGCGCGGATGCCGACGCAGGGATCGTGGCGCCCCCTGGTGCGCAGATCGATCTCCTCGCCGTGGCGGGTGACACTGGCGCGCGGGTTCAGGATCGAGGAGGTCGGCTT
>CAZDUL010000199.1:0-12932 GCA_964508635.1 uncultured Allobosea sp.
GGGGGCGGGTGCACGGGGGGAGTGCGGCGCGCGTGGCGATGCGGGGGGGACGGTGGAAAAAGGGCTGCACAGGTGCAGCGGCCGCCCTGGCTGGGGGCGCTGTGGGGACCGCATGGGGCATGACAGCCTGCGGCGCTCCGACCGACGAAAGCTAGCAGGGCGGGCACGGCTGCGGGGGGGGCCATGGCGGCGGGTGCCCGGCTGGGTCCCGAGACCCGGAGCGAGCCTCCCCATCACTGGGTGCGGAAGCTGCGCGGCGTGGCTTCGGGCACGAGATCGGCCAGCACGGTCTCACCGGCGATCGCGGTCTGCCCCTCGGCAACCAGCGGCCGGATGCCGAGCGGCACATAGACATCCACCCGGCTGCCGAACCGGATCAGCCCGATACGCTCGCCGGCGACAAGCTCTGCCCCCTCGTTGACGAAGGGCACGATGCGACGCGCGATCAGGCCCGCGATCTGCACCACCGCGACGGCACCGCCGGGACTCTCGATCCACAGCGCATTGCGCTCGTTGTCCTCGCTGGCCTTGTCGAGTTCGGCGTTGAGGAAAAGGCCCGGCGTGTAGACCATCTTCTTGAGCGTGCCCTTCACCGGCGAGCGGTTCACGTGGCAATCGAACACGTTCATGAACACGGAGATGCGGGTCATCGGCTCGGCCGGCATGCCCAGCTCAGGCGGCGGCACGGCCTGCGCGATCATGCTGATGCGGCCATCGGCCGGCGAGACGATCAGACCATCGCGCTGCGGCGTGACGCGCGGCGGGTCGCGGAAAAAGTAGCAGACCCACAGCGTGATGATCACGCCGATCCAGCCGAACGGAGTCCACAGATGTCCGAGCACGACGGACGACACCGCCGCGATGGCGATGAAGGGGTAGCCCTCGCGGTGGATCGGCACGATCAGCTTGCGGATGGAATCGATGATGGACATGGACAGCCCTGGACCAGACGCCAATCAGGTGTGATGTCCTTGCTGTTTACGCAGTGTCGCAGGCAAGTTCCACCCCGGATCGCGCGCGGCTTCACCGGGCGATCGTGACGCGCACGCTCGGCTCCTCGGCCGCTGCCGCGCGCTTCAGCGTCTCCTCGGCTTCGGCCACCTCGCGCTGGCGGTTCCACAGGGCGGCGTAGATGCCGCCCTGATCGAGCAACTCCCGGTGCGTTCCGCGTTCGGCGATCAGACCTTTGTCGAGCACGATGATCTCGTCGGCATTGACCACGGTCGAGAGCCGGTGAGCGATGACGAGCGTGGTGCGCCCCACGGACACCCGATCCAGCGCATCCTGGATCTCGCGCTCGGTGAAGGTATCGAGCGCGCTCGTTGCCTCGTCGAGAACGAGGATCGGAGGGGCCTTCAGCAGGGTGCGGGCGATGGCCACCCGCTGCTTCTCGCCGCCCGAGAGCTTGAGGCCGCGCTCGCCGACCTGAGTGGCGTAACCGTCGGGCAGGCTCTCGATGAAGGTGTCGATTTGCGCCATGCGGGCGGCTTCGCGCACCTCGGCTTCGGTCGCGCCGTCGCGGCCATAGGCGATGTTGTAGCCGATGGTGTCGTTGAACAGCACCGTGTCCTGCGGAACCATGCCGATGGCAGCGCGCAGGGAGGACTGCGTCACCCCGGCGATATCCTGCCCGTCGATCACCACCCTGCCCTTCTGGGGATCGTAGAACCGGAACAGCAGCCGCGAGATCGTCGACTTGCCCGCGCCGGACGGCCCGACGATGGCGATGGTCTTCCCCGGAGGCACCGTGAAGCTGACGCCCTTGAGGATCGGCCGCTCGGGAATGTAGGCAAAGTGCACATCCTCGAAGCGGACCTCGCCGCTTTCGACCCGGATCGCGGGCGCTCCGGGACGATCCGTGATCTCGGGATTGCGCGCGAGCAGGGCGAACATCTCCTCGATGTCCAGGGTGGCCTGCTTGATCTCGCGATAGACCGTGCCCATGAAGTTGAGCGGCGTGTAGAGCTGGATCAGCAGCGCGTTGATCAGCACGAAGTCGCCGATGGTGTTGCGGCCGGAGCGGATTCCATCGACGCACATCCACATCGCGACCGTCAGTGCCACCGAGAAGATGAAGGCCTGACCGAAGTTGAGAAAGGCGAGCGAGGTGTAGGCCTTGATGCTGTTGCGCTCGTACTTCGCCATGGCGACGTCGTAGCGGGCGGTCTCGCGGCCTTCCGCGCAAAAGTACTTCACCGTCTCGAAGTTGAGCAGCGAATCGATCGCCTTGGCGTTGGCGTCGGTGTCGCTTTCGTTCATGTTGCGGCGGATGGCGATGCGCCACTCCGTGGCCTTGATGGTGAAGACCATGTAGGTCGTCACCATCGCCACGAGCAGAAACACATAGCGCCAGTCGAACAGCCACAGCAGCACGCCGATCATCAGCGTGACCTCGACCAGGACGGGCACGAGCTGGTTGAGCCCGAGCCGAACCATCTCCTCGATGCCGTTGCGACCGCGCTCCAGCACGCGCGTGAGCGCACCCGTCTTGCGCTCCAGATGGAAACGCAACGACAGCCGGTGCAGATGCGCGAAGGTCTGATGCGCCAGCGCCCTCACCGCATGCATGAACACCGGTGCGAACACCGCGTCGCGCAGCTGGATGAAGCCGGCCGAGCCCACACGCATCACGCCATAAAGCACGGTCAGGGCGACCGGCGCAGCGAGCAGCCAGTTCGCGGACACCGCGGCGCCCGAAAGCCCACGCTCGGCGGTGATCGCATCAGTGGCCCATTTGAAGGCGAAGGGCACACCGATGAGCACCACGCGCCCGACAATCAGGAGCGCGAAGGCGATCAGCACCCGATGCTGCAGGTCCGCCCTGTTGCGCGGCCACAGATAAGGCCACAACGCGCGGAAGGTGGACAAAAAGCCGCCCTTGCCGGCCGAAACGGTCGAGGCAGAGCGGGTATGGGCATGGGGCGGCATCGGCGCGGCACTTTCGCATCATTCCAGACAAGGGCGGCTGTCTTACGCCAGACCTGCAGCCATGGCGACTGCCCCGAACGCGCGGCACGATTTCGTGAGGCGCAACGCCGCTGCCATCCCCATCGGGTCTGGCGCGCCTTGATCTGGCCCCAAGCCGCTGGTCTCATGTCGTGGATGGCTGCCGATCGCGGGCGGCCTCACGGGGAATGGAAATGACAATCGATACGCCGCATTTCACGTCCACGCCCTCACGGTGGTTCGGGCCAGCGGGCAAGACCGTCGCCTTGGTTCTGGCTGCGGGCGGGCTTCTCGCCACCCCGGCGCTTGCCCAGCGCGCGCCGCGTCCTCCGGCGGAAATCACCGTCATCAATGCACGGCAGGTGCCGTTGACCATGCTGGAAATTGCGACCACCGGGGACCAGCCGCGCCTCGTGGGCAAGCTCGAGCGGCCGCTCGCGCCGGGCCAGCAGACCCGCATCCGGCTGACCCGCCCGACCGGCTGCAGCTATTTCGTGCTGGCGCGCTTCAGCGACGACAGCGAAAGCGAGGCCGATGGCCTTAACCTGTGCGGCGAGCAGCAGTTGCGGCTGACCGATTGAAAGCTCACGCACCCGCGCGCACCAGCTTGTAGGTGATCGAATCCACCAGCGCCTGGAAGGAGGCGTCGATGATGTTGGCGCTGACGCCGACCGTGGTCCAGCGCGCGCCCGTCTCGTCGGCGGAATCGATCAGCACGCGCGTGACCGCGTCCGTTCCGCCCTGGAAAATGCGGACCTTGTAGTCCACCAGCTTCAGCCCGCCGATGAACCCCTGATACTTGCCGAGATCCTTGCGCAACGCCTTGTCGAGCGCGTTGACTGGGCCATTGCCTTCCGCCACCGACATCAGCGTGCGCGAACCGACCTTCACCTTCACGATTGCCTCTGAAAAGGTGACAAGCTCTCCCACCGCGTTGTACCGGCGCTCGACATTCACCTTGAAGCGCTCGACATCGAAATAGTTGGGCACCTGGCCCATCAGGCGCTTGGCCAGCAGGAAGAACGACGCGTCGGCGCCCTCATAGGCATAGCCCAGGGCCTCCCGTTCCTTGACCTCGGCGAGCAGCCGGGCGAGGCGCGGATCGTCCTTGTCCAGCGACAGGCCGATGCGCTCCAGCTCGGCCATCAGGTTCGACTTGCCGGCCTGGTCCGAGACCAGCACGCGGCGCGTGTTGCCGACGCTCTCGGGCACGACGTGCTCGTAGGTGCGCGGATCCTTCAGGACGGCCGAGGCATGGATGCCAGCCTTGGTGGCGAAGGCGGAGTCGCCCACGAAGGGCGCGTGGCGGTTCGGCGAGCGGTTGAGCAACTCGTCGAGCTTGCGCGAGACACGGGTCAGGCCGGCGCGCTGCTCTGCGGTGACGCCAACGGCGAAACGCTCCGCCAGATGCGGCTTCAGCGCAAGGGCACCGATCAGCGTCACGAGATTGGCATTGCCGCAGCGCTCGCCAAGGCCGTTCAGCGTGCCCTGGATATGGCGGGCGCCGGCCTCCACCGCCGCGAGGGAATTGGCCACCGCGCAGCCGCAATCATCGTGCGCATGGATGCCGAGATGGCTGCCCGGCACCACCTCGGCGGTGCGGGCGACGATGGCGCGCACCTCGTCCGGCAGCGTGCCGCCATTGGTATCGCACAGCACCACCCAGCGCGCACCAGACTCCAGCGCCGTGCGGGCGCAGGCGAGTGCGTAGTCCGGATTGGCCTTGAAGCCGTCGAAGTAATGTTCGCAGTCGATGATGGCCTCGCGGCCGGACGCCACCACCGCTTTCACGCTGTCGGCGATGGAGGCGAGGTTCTCCTCCTCCGTCGTCTCCAGCGCGACGCGGACATGATAGTCCCAGGTCTTGGCGACCAGCACGATGGCGTCTGCAGCCGAATCCAGCAGACCGGCCAGGCCGGGATCGTTCGAGGCCGAGCGGCCGGGTCGGCGGGTCATGCCAAAGGCGGCGAACCGGGCATTCTTCGTCTGCCTTTGCTGAAAGAACGCGGTGTCGAGCGGATTCGCGCCTGGATAGCCGCCCTCCACATAGTCGATGCCGATCTCGTCCAGCATCGCCGCGATGGCGGCCTTGTCTGTCAGCGAGAAATCGACACCGGTGGTCTGCGCGCCGTCGCGCAGCGTGGTGTCGAACAGGTGGATGCGTTCGCGCCTGGATGCCGGCGCGTCCTGCGTCGTGCTCATGCGCTATCGTCCTCGCTGGTCAGGGTCTTTTCCATCACCGTTGCGGGCAACCATTGGTCACCCGAGCTCAGTGTCGAGCGGCGCACCGCGACATAGCCGATCCGCTCGAAGAAGGCGGTGGCGTTGTCGGTGGCCGCGACGCTCATCGTCTTCGAGCCGCGCGCCGCCGCCAGCCGCTCGAGCGCATCGACAAGCTGGGAGCCCACGCCCATGAACGCCATGTCGGGGTGCACATGCACATCCTCGATGATGCGGTTGTCCCGCATGGTGGCGAAACCGATCGGCTCACCATCCTCCTCGGCGACGAGCGTCACGCAGCTGGCCAGATGCTTCGCCCAGGCGGCTTCGTCCTCGGCCTTGGCGGCCCAGACGGCGCGCTGCGCGTCGTCGTAGGCATCGAGGCTCAGCTCCTCGATCGAAGCCTGGAACAGGATCGCCAGATCGCCGAAATCTGACGGCAGCGCGGGTCGGAGAGCATAGCTCATGGGGTGCGGTCCTTTCGGGCTGCGGTCTGAGCGAGCGTCGGGCACCGGCTGCAGCGCGTCGCGCCGCTTCGGAGATGGGCTTCGCTCACCGCTTGGGCTCCCAGGTGGTGACAGGATTGCCGTCCGCGTCCTTGCCGTCCCTCAGGGCAATGCCCATCGCGGCAAGCTGGTCGCGGATGCGGTCGGACTCGGCGAAGTTCTTCGCACGTCGGGCCTCGAGCCGGGCGGCGACGAGGGCTTC
Organism: uncultured Allobosea sp.; assembly: GCA_964508635.1. GTDB lineage: Bacteria > Pseudomonadota > Alphaproteobacteria > Rhizobiales > Beijerinckiaceae > Allobosea. Next base: position 5,875 of record CAZDUL010000199.1, read on the forward strand.
GACGGCGTCGGCATCCACGGCGACCGTGGGTGCGGCGCGGGGCAACGCTTCGAGCCCCAGCAAGGCCATGGCGGCGCCGAGCGCCTGCCCGTTGCCGCGCTTGCGGAAGCCGTGCATCAGCGCCAGCACCTCCGCCGTATTCAGATCGTCGCCCAGCGCAGCCAGCACGTCGGCCGGAGCCTCGGCTGCGGAAAGGTCCGCGACCTCGCTCCAGCCGAGCAGGGTTGCCTCGGCCTCTTCCAGGGAGCGCACCGTCCAGTCGATCGGCTGGCGGTAGTGCGTCCTGAGCATGGCGAGGCGCAGCACCTGGCCAGGCCAGGCCCGGCCGCCGAACCGGTGCGTGCGCAGCAGATCATCGATGGTGAAGAAGTTGCCGAGGCTCTTCGACATCTTCTGGCCTTCCACCTGCAGGAAGCCGTTGTGCATCCAGATGCTCGCCATCTTGTCGATGCCGAAGGCGCAGCAGGTCTGCGCGATCTCGTTCTCGTGGTGCGGAAAGACCAGATCGATGCCGCCGCCGTGGATGTCGAAGCTCTCGCCCAGCAGCGCGCCCGCCATCGCCGAGCATTCGATGTGCCAGCCCGGCCGCCCGAAGCCCCACGGTGAGTCCCAGCCCGGTTCGGTTTCGGGGTTCGAGGGCTTCCAGAGCACGAAATCCATCGGATCGCGCTTGTAGGGCGCAACATCGACGCGCGCGCCGGCGATCATGTCGTCGAGGGAACGGCCCGACAACCGGCCATAGGCCGGCATCGAGGGCACATGGAACAGCACATGGCCGTCCGCGGCATAGGCGTGACCCCGGTCGACGAGCTTCCGAATCATCCGAATCATGTCGAGCGGTTTCTCGCCATCGCAGACGAATTCGGTGGCGCGCGGCGTGTGTGTCGGAAGAAGCACGTTCAGCGCCTGGAGATCCTTGCGGTATTGCGCGTTGGTGGCCTCCGTCAGCTCGCGCATCTCGACAAGCAGCGGGCGCCTGCGGCTCCAGCGCTCGAAGGCGCGGGCGTTGATCTTGTCGTCCACGTCCGTGATGTTCGAGACGTAGGTGACGGCTGCAGGGCCATAGACATGGCGCAACAGCCTGAACAGAACATCGAACACGATCGGCGGGCGGGCGTTGCCGATATGGGCGAAGTCATAGACCGTCGGGCCGCAGACATACATGCGCACATTCGCCGGATCGAGGGGCTGAAACACCTCCTTCGAGCGTGAGAGCGTGTTGTAGAGCTTCAGCTCAGGGGCGGCTGACATGCGCATGATCCGTCGTCTGGCCGCCGGCCGGATCGCTTGTCATCAAGGGTCGTGAGGACGAGACGGCTCCAGCCAGCGGATGGGCTAGCTGCAAATGCAAATGGCAATGGCGAGAGCGCCGGGCAGAGTGCCGTTCGTCATGAAATCGTCCTTGCCTTCCCTGCCGCTTTCCGTCAAGTGCGTGATGTTGCGCTGCACCGCAGCGTGCCCCGCCCCGCGGCTCAGACGCCGCGATTTCATCCTTTCTTAAGCGTTAACCCCCACCCTCCAAGATGTCCCGCCTGGGCCGCTGATCCCGGAGTCGTATGCCCATGTCCATCCCGTCCAGCCGCCTTGCATTCGCAGCAGCCGCCGCCGTGGTGGTCGTGGCCGGCAGTGTCGTGCTGGCGCTGACGACGGGCTCCCCGACCGTTGCGGGCGCGCCGGCGGTTGCCGACCCCGCTTCGGTGCAGACCGCCGCCGCCCCCGCGATGGCGGACAACACCTTCCTGATTCCGCACGCCGATGGTTATGGCGTGGCGGATTGTCTGGCTGGTTCGGGCGAATGCGGCCGCATCGTTGCCGACGCCTGGTGCGAAGCCAAGGGCTTTCGCGCCGCAGTCGCCTATGGCGTGACGCAAGCGTCCGACATCACGGGGTCCGTCAACAGCCGCGCGCAGCGCAGCTCCGAACCGCCGCTCTTCATCACCTGCCGGAAATAGGCCGGCCGCGCCGTCAGCCGCGCACCCACTCGGCGCATTTCGGCGCGGGATCCTGTCCCCAGGGCATGATCGGCACGGTCGAGGTCGAGTTCTTCGGCGAGCCGTCGATCAGCCTGTCGGAATAGACCAGATACACCAGCACGTTGCGCTTGACGTCGCAGCCGCGAACGATCTGCATGCGCTTCCAGATCAGCGATCGGCGCTCGCGGAACACCACCTCGCCCTGGGCGAAGCGCTCCTTGAAGCGGATCGGCCCGACCTGGCGGCAGGCGAGCGAGATGTCCGACACCTCCTCCGCCACGCCGAACATGCCGGATACGCCGCCGCGCTCCGGCGCGGTGTAGTGGCAGGCCACGCCTTCGACCACGGGATCGTCGATGCCATAGACGGCGAGCTTGTCGTCGGGCGTCAACGCACGCCAGACCGTCGACTTCTTGAAGATCAGGTCCGGCCCGTCCTCGGCGAGCGCAGTCGGGACCACGCATGCGAACCCCGCCAACACGGCACTGAGCCCGGCCAGAACACGCCATCGCGGATGCGGCCTCGACAACCGAAACGGGATCGCCATGGTGATCATCTCCCCTTGAGCCGACGCAACATGGTGATACCACAACAATTGCGAAAGGCGTCGGACGCCGCAGCGGCTCCGGGCGTCAAACCAAGGCGTGCAAAGGCTGGGGAGGACACACATGAAGCGCCGGGACTTTCTCAAGACCGCGGGGCTGGCCGTAACCGGTTCCGCCGCCATCGCCGCGCCGGCCATCGCGCAGGCGATGCCGGAGGTGAAATGGCGGCTGACCTCGAGCTTTCCGCGCTCTCTGGACACCATCTACGGCACGGCGCAAACGCTGGCCAAGTACGTGGCGGAAGCCACCGACAACCGTTTCCAGATCCAGACCTTCTCGGCGGGCGAGATCGTGCCGGGACTCCAGGCGCTCGATGCGGTCAGCAACAACACGGTCGAGTGCGCGCATACGCCGACCTATTTCTACGTCGGCAAGGACCCCGTCCTCGGCTTCGGGACCGGCGTGCCCTTCGGGCTGAACGCCCGCCAGCAGCACTCGTGGTGGTATTTCGGCGGCGGCGAGAAGATCGTCAACGAGAGCCTGGCCCGCTTCAACGCCTACTCGATCCCTGCCGGCAATTCCGGCGTGCAGATGGGCGGCTTCTTCCGCAAGGAACTCAACACCGTCGACGACCTGAGAGGCCTGAAGTTCCGCATCGGCGGCATGGGCGGGCAGGTCCTGTCGCGGCTTGGCGTGGTGCCGCAACAGATCGCGCCCGGCGATCTCTATCCCGCACTGGAGCGCGGCACGATCGACGCGGCCGAGTTCGTCGGCCCGCATGACGACGAGAAGCTCGGCCTGAGCCGGGTGGCCAAGTACTACTACTATCCCGGCTGGTGGGAGGGCGGCGCCATGCTGCACCTCGTCATCAACCAGGGCGAATGGGCCAAGCTGCCGAAGCACTACCAGGCCATCCTGTTCCATGCGTGCGAGGCGGCCGACAACTGGATGACCGCTAAATACGACGCGGTGAACCCGCCGGCGCTGCGCAGGCTGCTGGCTGCCGGCACGGAGCTGAAGGCCTTTCCCCAGCCCATCATGGAGGCCTCGCTCAAGGCCGCCAACGAGTATTATGCCGAGATCGCCGGCCGCAACGAAGGATTCCGGCGCGCGCTCGACTCCATGACCGCATTCCGGGGCGAGGCGCTTCTGTGGTGGCAGGTGGGCGAGCTTTCGTTCGACGCCTTCATGGCGCGCACGCGCGGACGGATCTGATGAGCGATGAAGACCGGGGCGCTCCGGTGGCCGGAAGCGGACAGCCGCCCGATCTCGATGAGCTGAAGGGCGGACGGCTCAAGCTGGAGCGTTTCCTGCCCTATCGCCTGGCTGTTGCATCGACGCTGGCAAGCCGCGCGCTGGCGCGCATCTACAGCCATCATTTCGGGCTCGGCATCCCAGAGTGGCGCGTGATGGCGATGCTCGGGCAGTTCGAGCGTCTGACGGCGCGCGATGTGGGAGAACTCTCCCACATGCACAAGACCAAGGTGTCGCGCGCGGTCACCGCGCTCGTCGATCGCGGATTGGTCGAGAAACGGGCGAATCGCGATGACAGGCGCGAGGCTTTCCTGTCGCTGACAAGACCCGGGCGTCGGATCTACGACGAGCTGACGCCGGTGGCGTTGGCCTTCGAGGAGCGCATGCTGGAGGGGATACCTGCGGGGGACCTCGTCGCCTTCGAGCGGGTCCTGTCGGTGCTGACCGAACGAGGCCGGGTGCTCTCCGCAGGATTCACCTCGATCGAGGATTGACGCAGGGCACGACGGCGAAACCGACATGGTTTTGTCGCGTTTACCATCTGTTATGCCTGACGCCGCAGTGCTACTCGGCAGCGCGGTTCGCCATTCGCCGAAGCAGCCTGGGACAGCCATCGGTCGCCACATGAGACGCACCATCCTCCGCGCCGCCACGGTGGCCGCGCTGGGCCTCGGCCTTGGCGTGAGCCTGCTTGAGCCGGCGCTGGCCCAGAGCGCGCAATGCGATGCCTGGCGCGGTGAGCTCGCACGGCTCGAACGCAGCGGCGGGCGAGGGCCAGACCCGCGCGCAGCCCGCGAGGCGCAGCGCGTCAGTGCCGAGATCGGACGGCTCCAGGCCGCGGCGGCCGCGCTGCAATGCGACGGCGCCTGGATTTTCCAGGCCCCTCCGGCGGAGTGCGGCGCGATCCGCGCCCGGCTCGGCCAGCTTCGCGCCACCTTCGCGATGCTCCAGCAGCAATCCGGCGGGAGCGAGAACCGGCGGCGCGCACTGATGGCGGCGATCAACGACAACTGCCGGGTCGGCGTCTACAGCACGCGGCCCGTGGAGCCGCAGGGGCCGCGCAACCTGTTCGAGGCGCTTTTCGGCGTGCAGCCAGGTGCTCCGCAACCTGCGCCCTACATGGAGGAGCTCGACGAGCGCCCGCGCGAAGACACCTCACGCGAGGCGCGCTGGGGCTCCGGTCGCCCGGTCTGCGTCAGGACCTGCGACGGTTTCTTCTTTCCGCTCGCCAACAGCCCCGGCGGGCGGGAGGGCGCCGAGGAGATGTGCCAGGCGCTCTGCCCGGCGGCCGAGACGAAGGTGTTCTTCATGCCGGGCGACGGCAACATCGAAGGCGCGGTCGGACGTGGCGGCGTCGCCTACGCAAGCCTGCCCAATGCCGGGCGCTACCTGCGCCAGTTCGATCCCTCCTGCTCATGCCGCAAGCCGGGACAAAGCTGGGCCGAGGCGCTCGCGGAAGCCGAGGAGATGATCGAGCGCAGGCGCGGCGACATTCTCGTCACGGCGCAGCGCGCCGAGGAGATGTCGCGCCCGGGTCGGGCCGAAACACGCCCGAACGATTCCCGGCGGCGCCGCACCGAGGAGCAACAGCGTCAGCGGACGGATGAGGCCCTGCAACAGGCCGCGCGCGAGGATGCCGCAGCGCAGCGGGCGCTCGACGAGCAGGCGCGTCAGGCGCCCACCGCCAGCACCGAGTCCTCCGGCATCGCCAGCGGCGGCGGCGGCGGCCGCACCGTGGGCGCAGGCCAGGGAGAACGCCGGGAGGTGGTAACGCCCGGTGGCGAACGGCGCTCCGTGCGCGTGGTCGCGCCGGGGCTGTCACCGCAGGTGCAGTAGCGGTTGTGGTGACGGGTCTTGCGCGGTTGCGCCGGCTCAGGCGCGGTCACCGGCAAGGCGCGCCAGGATCCGGTCGCGGCCCATCAAGGGCAGGAGCGGCGCCAGTTCCGGCCCATGATCGAGCCCGGTGAGCGCCAGACGCAGCGGCATGAACAATGCCCTTCCCTTCGCGCCGGTCTCGGCCCTGACGGCATCGGTCCACGGCTTCCAGGTTTCGGGGGTCGGTTCTCCGGGCGGCAGGAGTGCGCGCGCCGCCGCGCAGACGGCCGCATCGCTGATGACCGGCGTCAGCGGTTTCGAGACGATGTCCCACCAGCCGCGCACATCGTCGAAACGGGTGAGATTGCCCCGCACCGCAAGCCAGAACGCCTCTCCGCCGCCGATCTCGCGCGCTTCGAGGCGGTTCCTCGCACTCGCATAAGACATGGCGTGGACGGTGCGGGCATTCAGCGCGGCCAGCTCGTGCTCGTCGAAACGCGCCGGCGCCCGCGAGATGTGAGCGAGATCAACCAGTTCGGCGAGCTCCGCGAGGCTTTCGACCGGACGCACCGCATCGGCCGAGCCGGTCAGCACAGCCAGCGCCGCCACTGCCAGCGGTTCCATGCCGTCATCGCGCAGCGTGCCGAGCGAGAGATGCCCCAGCCGCTTCGACAACCCTTCCCCGCTCGCGGTCGTGAGCAGGTTGTGGTGCGCGAAGGCCGGGGGAGCGCCGCCCAGCGCCTCGATGATCTGGATCTGGACACCCGTATTGGTGACATGATCCTCGCCGCGAATGACGTGGGTGACGCCGAGATCCAGATCGTCCACCACCGATGGCAAGGTGTAGAGATAGGCTCCATCCTCGCGGATCAGCACGGGATCCGACAGCGAACCCGCATCGACATGGCACGGACCGCGCACGAGATCGTTCCAGCGCACCTCGCCCGGTTCAAGCCGGAAGCGCCAATGGGGCTTGAGCCCCTTGGCCTCGAGCGACAGGCGCTCCTCCGGCGTCAGTTTCCGCGCGGCGCGGTCGTAGATCGGCGGCAGGCCGCGGGCGAGCTGACGCTTTCGCTTGCGCTCGAGTTCGTCGGCGGTCTCGTAGCAGGGGTAGAGCCGGCCGCTGGCGCGCAGACGATCGGCGGCTGCGTCGTACAGCGCGACCCGCTGCGACTGGATCACCTCGGTCTGCGGGCGAATGCCGAGCCAGGCCAGATCGGCGCGGATGTGATCGGCGAACTCGGGCGTCGAGCGGGCCTGGTCGGTATCGTCGAGGCGCAGGATGAAATGCCCGCCGTGTTTCAGGGCAAACAGCCAGTTGAGCAGCGCCGGCCGGGCATTGCCGATGTGAAGACGGCCGGTGGGGGACGGAGCGAAGCGGACGACGGGCGACGCAGCGGGTGGGGGCGCAGCAGACATGTCCGCGCTTATGGCGCACGCCCGCCAAGGCTGGCAACCCGCAGCATGGCCA
>CAZDUL010000200.1:0-12879 GCA_964508635.1 uncultured Allobosea sp.
ATGGCGGACAGTGGCCCAGATGCCGGGTCAGGGCAGCTCGACGGTCTTCTTCGTGCGGTATTCCTTGAGAACACAGGAACGCCCCAGCTCGAGGAAGCGCTTGCCAGGATGGAGGGCGACCAGCGGGGGGATATCGAATTCGCCCTGCGTGTAGAAGCCTGTGGCGCGGGCACGGTCCTGCCTGAGCCACCGGTACGGGCCGACGACCATCGGCCGCGGCATCCGGCCGGGGCGGATGTCCAGCCTCTGGGTGTCGACCACGATCAGATGGTCGCAGACGGCGTCGAAGGCATCGATGTCGCGACGCAGCAGCTTGCAGCGGGCATTGGGCAGCGCCGCCATCTCCTCGTAGAAGACCTGATATCGCAGCCTTTGGGCGCGCCGGACCTCGCGCGCCGTGCGCGCGAGCCTGATCTCCAGAGACCCGCTCCGCCCGAGAACCGGGCCCAGGCCGCGATTGTCGAACTGACGGGCCGGAAACGGCACGATCTGGGGCGGCAATCCGGCGATGAAGTCGATCGCCGGTTGCGGGACCGGCGGAAATTTCTGCAGGCGGGCGAAGCGTCGGGCAGCAGCGAGAGCCGGCGTCATGGTTCATCCGTCCGTTCGGGCGGGCCCGGGAACGACATGAACCGTCGATTCCTCAAGGCCTTGCCCTCTCTGACATTGCGGTGACATAGGCGCTGAACAGACCGGTGACAATGCGGTGACAATTTGATGACAGCCAGTGCGGCCTCGCCGTCCCGTCGTCGTCACAGGCGGATCGGGATCTCACGCGGCGCTGGCGTGGGCGGGGTCAAGCGCAAGGCGCAACCAACCCGCGAGCTGCTCGCGCACAAGGGGCTTGGGCAGGCAGTCGTCGAAACCGGCGGCGAAGGCGGCAAGGCGATCGTCCTCGGCCACATTCGCCGTCACGGCGATCAGGGGCAGCCGATGCATCAGCCCCAGCGCCGCCTCCTCCTCGCGGATGGCGCGAGCGGCGGACAGGCCGTCCATCACGGGCATGCGCACGTCGAAGACACCGAGCGCGAATGGCGGCGCATGGCCTGCCAGCGAGGCCGTCATCAGTTCGACCGCCTCGCGGCCGTCGCGGGCCCAGATCGGCTCGGCGCCCAGCTTCTCGAGCGTGCGTCGCGCCAGCAGCGCATTGATCTCGTTGTCCTCGGCGATCAGCACACGCGGACGTTCGGACAGGGGCGGCAGGTTCAGCCCGTCGTCATGCGGTCCGGAGGGATCGAAGCGCTCCGCACCCTCCCGCAGATGCGCGAAGAGCGAACGCGCTCGCACCGGCTTGACCAGAAAGGCGTCGAAACCGGCGGCCGCCGGCGGACCGAAGCTGCGCCGCTCGAACGGAGACAGCAGGATGATGCGACGCTTGACCCCGGCCGCGCGCGCCAGAATGGCAAGCTCGCGGGCCCGATCCGCCCCAACGGAGAGATCAATCATCAGCACGTCGGGCGAGCGCGCCAGCAAGTGCTCGCGCGCCGCCTCCTCGTCAGCAAGGCAGGTGACGGTCGCGCCCGTGGCCTCGGCCATCGCCGCCAGTGCGGAACGCTCGATGGGTCCGCGCGAGAGGATCGTCACATCGAGCCCGTCATGGCGACCGCTCCACAGAGGCCGTGAGTCGGGTGCCGCGGGCAACGGCAGCACCACCGTGAAGCAGGAGCCGACGCCTTGCGTGCTGTCGACCTCGATCTCGCCGCGCATCAGCGGCAGGAGCCGCTTGACGATGGCCAGCCCCAGACCCGTGCCGCCATGCTGACGCGCAACCGCGTCGTCTCCCTGCTCGAACTCGTTGAAGATGGTCTTCACCCGGTCGGGCGGAATGCCGGGCCCGGTGTCGTGGACACCGATGCGCGCCATGCCCTCGGCGTACCCGATGCGCACCACGACGCCGCCTTGAACCGTAAACTTCACGGCATTGCCGACAAGATTGATCAGGATCTGCCGGATGCGTTCGGCGTCGCCAACGACCATGGCGGGCAGGTCGGGACCGGCCTCGGTGGCCAGCGACAGGCCCTTGTCGTGCGCCTTGGGCGCCAGCAGCTCGACCACGCCCTCGACGAGCGAGACGACATCGAAGCTTTCTTCCGTCAGTGTGGTCTTGCCGGCTTCGATGCGCGAGAAATCGAGGATCTCCTCGATCAATGACAGCAGGGCCTGCCCCGATGTCTTCAGCGCCCGCACATAGGTGCGTTGTTCGGGGTCGAGACGGGTGTCGGCGAGGAGGTCCGACATGCCGATGATGCCGTTGAGCGGCGTGCGGAACTCGTGGCTGACGGTGGCGAGGAAGCGCGATTTGGCGGCGTTGGCGCTTTCGGCGCGCGCCCTCGCCTCCTCCAGCTCGCGCCGGGCCTCGACGCTCGCCGTGACGTCGCGGCCGACCCGCTGGATCACGGCGCGGCCGTCGCCTTCCATCACGGCCGTTTCGACCCATGAGATCCAGCGCTCGCCGCCATGGGCCTTGATGCGCTGCTCGAACTGGCGGGCGCCATCCGGTCTGACGGTGGTCGGAGAGCTCTCGAGGACGCCGAGCTGCGGGAGCGGCGAAAGGTCGACATCCTGCCCGACAAGCCCTGCATAGGCCGCGTTCGCGTAGATCACCGCGCCATCGGGCCCCAGCCGCACGATGACATCGCCCTGCGCGTCGATCAGGGAACGATGGCGTTCGGCGCTCTCCGAGAGCTCGAACAAGCGATCGTTCAGACGTTCCTGCTCGACCGTCAGCGCATCGAACTCGGCAGCCAGCGCTTCATAGGCACGCCTTTGACGCACCAGGGCAAGCATCGCCACCAGCGCCACGGCGAACAGACCGAGCACAGCAAAGCCGCCCAGCGCCGCAACGACATGTGCCGCCATATCCGCGCACCCTCCTGATACAGGCAGCAGACACCGCGACGCGACACCAGCGCGTAAATGGCCGAGAAAAACCCGGGCGCATGGTTGCGTCCGGGTTAAATCGTTGAAACGGCGATGAAAGCCGGCCGGACGGTCAGTCCCTGAGCATCTGGTAGGCCGGCAGTGTCAGAAACTCGGCGAACTCCGGGGCCAGCGACAGCTCCCTGAACAGCTTTGCGGCTTCCGGGAAGCGGCCCGAGTCGTAGGCTTCCGCGCCGATCTCGTCGCGCACCCTGGCGAGCTCCTCGGCATAGACGGTCTCGAACCAGGCCGGCGTCACCTTGATCCCGCCTTCAAGCTCCACGCCATATTTCACGAACTGCCAGATCTGGGCCCGGCTGATCTCGGCGGTCGCCGCATCCTCCATCATGTTGTAGATCGGCACAGCGCCGCGGCCGCGCAGCCACGCCTCCAGATACTGCACGCCGACGCTGATGTTCTCGCGGAAGCCCGCTTCCGTGCGCGTGCCCTCGTGAGGTTTCAGGAGATCCTCGCGGGTGATGTTGACGTCCTCGCGCAGCTTGTGGAGCTGGTTCGGGGTCGGCATCATGCGGTCGAACACCTCCATCGCCACCGGCACGAGATCCGGATGGGCGACCCAGGTGCCGTCATGGCCGTTGCCGGCCTCTCGCTCCTTGTCGGCCCTGACCTTGGCAAAGGCGGCGGCATTGGCTTCCGGGTTGTTCTTGATCGGGATCTGCGCCGCCATGCCGCCCATCGCGAAAGCCCCGCGGCGGTGGCAGGTCTTGATCAGGAGCAGGGAATAGGCCTGCAGGAACGCCTTGCTCATCACCACCTGCGAGCGGTCCGGCAGAACGTAGTTGGGGTTCTTCGCGAGCTTCTTGATGTAGCTGAAGATGTAGTCCCAGCGGCCGCAATTGAGGCCGACGATGTGGTCCTTCAGCTCGAACAGGATCTCGTCCATCTCGAAGGCCGCCGGCAGCGTCTCGATCAGCACGGTCGCCTTGATCGTGCCGAGCTTGAGCCCGAGCTGGTTCTGGGCGTGGACCATCACGTCGTTCCAGAGCCTCGCCTCCAGATGGCTCTCCATTTTCGGCAGGTAGAAATAGGGGCCGGAGCCGGTGGCGATGGCGCTGCGCGCGTTGTGGAACAGATACAGGCCGAAATCGAACAGCGCGCCGCTCATCTCCTCGCCGTCGACGAGCACATGCGCTTCCGGCAGGTGCCAGCCGCGCGGCCGCACGATCAGGACGGCGGGGTTTGGCCCGAGCTTGTAGGCCTTGCCGGTCTTTGCGTCGGTGAAGTCGAGCTTGCCGTCCCAGCGATCCTTCAGATTGATCTGCCCCTCGATGCAGTTGAACCAGGTCGGCGAGTTGGCGTCCTCGAAGTCGGTCATGAACACCCTGGCGCCGGAGTTCAGGGCGTTGATGACCATCTTGCGGTCCGTCGGCCCGGTGATCTCGACGCCGCGATCCTGCAGGTCCGCCGGGATCGGGGCGACCTTCCAGTCACCCTCGCGCACATGCCTCGTGTCGGCAAGGAAGTCCGGCGTCTCGCCGGCATCGAACCGCTTCTGGCGCTCGGCGCGCAGGGCCAGCAGGCGGCGGCGCGTGGCGTCGAAGCGGCGGTGCAGGTCAGCCACGAAGGCCAGCGCATCCGCGGTGAGGATCTCCTCGAAGCGGGCAGCCATCGCGCCCTTGATGACGACGCCTTCCGGCGCGGCGACGTGGACCTTCTCGGATGTGGACATGGGAGCGACACCTTTCCTTGGACAGAAACCCGCAACAGGCTTTGCGGGTTAACCTCGCCGCGCTTTAGACGGAAGAGAACAAAAAGTGCGATCACTCTTTCTGTCCGGGAACAAATCGTCGTGCGAGCGGCGGGCCCACGGATGCTCACCCGCGCCTGCTCGAGCGCCTCGGCGCGCCGCAAGGCATCGCCAGCGCGGCGCCTGCCGGAGCGGCCGGTCAACCTCACCACGCCCATCCCAGCGCGAGGTTTCAGGCGTCGCGACCCAGAAAGGCATCGATCGCCGCGCACCGGCCCGGTTCCAGAACCTGCGCGGCGGGACCGGACAGGTGCACCTTGCCACCGGACACGAAGACGATCTGATCGGCGACAGCCGCGATGTCGTCAGGCGTGTGGATCGTCATCAGCACGGTCAGCCCATGGGCGCGTCGAAGATCGTTGGTCAGGCGGATCATCGCCTTGCGCAGGCCAGGATCGAGCGCGCCGAAGGGCTCGTCGAGCAGGAGAAGCGGCCGGCGCATCACCAGCGCGCGGGCCAGCGCCAAGCGCTGGCGCTGCCCGCCGGACAGTTCGCCCGGACGTTTCGCGCCCTCCCGCTCGAGGCCGACGGCTGCAAGCGCCTGCCGGACTCCAAGCCGCGCCACCTCATCGAGCCGCAATGAGGGCGACAGGCCGAGCGCCACATTGTCAAACGCTGTCAGGTGGCCGAACAGGTTATGGTCCTGGAACAGCAGCGTCACGGGGCGTTCCGCCGGCGCGGCGGCGGTGATGTCGATGCCGCCGAAGCTTGCGCGGCCCGCCGCGACCGGCTCGAAGCCGGCAATGGCATGCAGCATCGTGGTCTTGCCGCCGCCGGACGGGCCGATCACGGCGCAGAGCGCGCCCTGCGCCACGTTCAGGCTGTAGCGGCCCGTGAAACCCGGATGGACGACGGTCAGATCCTCGAGGACCAGCATCGTTCAGGCCCGATCGGCCACAAGGGCGAGCGCGACGGAAAGGGCCGCCAGGAGCAGCGCGATGCCCGCCGCTTCGGCCTGTCGGTAGCCCCCCATGCGCTCGGCAAGCAGAAAGGGCAAGGTGACAAGGTCGCCGCCGCCAAACAGGGCGACCACGCCGAAATCGCCCAGCGACAGTGCCGCAGCCAGCGCAAGCGCCGCCACCAACGGCCGGCGCAGCGCCGGCCATGCGACAAGGCGCAGCCGGTTCGGCCCCGTCAGACCGAGGCTCTCGCAGAGGCGGCCATGGCGGCGCGCGCTCTCGGCCAGCGGCGGGGCCAGCAGGCGATACACGAAAGGCAGCGCCATCAGCGCATTGACGACCGGCACGAGCGCGAGACCGACCGTCCCGAGCCCTGCGCCCTGCAACGGCCCCACGAAGCGGCTCAGCGCGAACAGACCCGTCACCAGCGCGAAGGGCGGCAGGCCGAGGACCACAAGCGCCAGCCCGTCAACAGCGCGTTGGCGCCTGTCGTCGATCCGGCCGCGGCGGGTCGATGCCGCAAGACCCGCCAGCAGCAAGGCCAGCGCCACGGCGACGAGTGCGGCGAGCCCAGCGATGAGGAGGCTGTTCAGGACTGCGCGGCCCATCTCGGCGCTCATCAGCATCGGCAGCGCGCCCGCGCCGGCGATGACGCTGACGATCGGCGGAGCGACCAGCGTCCCGGCAAGCGCCAGCACGGCTGCGTCGAGGATGGTCACGCCACGATGCGCTGCGTCGGACCGTCGCCGCGGCGCGATCTGGCCTGCGCCATCGGGAAGCCGGGCCCCAAGAAGCCCCGAAGCCAGAACGAGGCCGAGGCACAGCCCCATCTGCAACAGCGCCAACGCAGCCGCGCGGGCGAAATCCACATCGAGGCGCAGCGCCTGATAGATTGCGACCTCCAGCGTCGCGTTGCGCGGGCCGCCGCCGAGCGTCAGGACGACCGCGAAGCTGGTGAAGCACATCAGGAACACGAAGGCAGCAAGACCGGGCCATTCGCGCCGGATCACCGGCCCATCCAGATGGCGAAAGGATTGCCACGGCGTGAAGCGCAGCGCTTCAGCCAGCCGCGCCAACTCCGGCGGCTGGTGAGCGAACGCCTGGAGCATCACCCGCGCCACCAGCGGCGCGTTCATCGCGACATGTGCCAGAAGGATGCCATGCAGCCCGAAGATCGCCGGCGGGTCGAGACCGAGCGGGCGAAGCAAGGCGGCGATGAAGCCCGATGCGCCCCAGACCGCGATCACGCCGAAGACGATGACAATGGTGGGCGTCACGCTCGCCGCCGCGATCAGCGCCATCAGGAGGCCGCGCCCCGGAAATCGCGGTCGGCGCAACAGCGCCAGCGCCAGCGCCGTGCCCAGCGCAAGGGACAGCGCCGTGGAGAGCAGCGCCTGCGCCGCCGCGCCCTGCACCGTCCGCCAGAGATAGGGCTCGGCCAGATCGGAAAGCCTCGCCGCGCCGCCGCCAGCCAAGACCAGCCCCGCGAGCGCCGCGGCGACCAGCAAAGTGACCACCCCGATGGCCAGCCAGCCAGGATGCGGCAGACATGAAGCAGGGGAGGTCGCGACCATCATGCGCGCGCTCAGCGCGACGTCACGTTAAGCCATTCGTCGATGAAGACGCGGCGGCGCGCCTGCACCTCCTCGGGAGAGAACTGCAACGTCCGCTCGGGCCGATGCAGGTCGCGGAACGAGGCGGGCAATCCGGCGACCGGGGTGCGGGCCGGATACATCCAGTTGCCTTCCGGGATGGCGCTCTGGAAGCCATCTTCAAGGATGAAGGTCATGAAGCGGCGGGCCAAGTCCGGCTGTCGCGTCGAGCGGGTCATGGCGGCGAGTTCGAGATAGAGGTAGTGCCCTTCGGTAAAGGGCGCGGCCTTGAAGTTGGTCTTGTTCTCGATGGCGATGTGGTAGGCGGGCGACGTGGTCCATGACAGCACCATGTCCGCCTCGCCCTTCAGGAACATGCCATAGGCTTCGGACCAGCCCTTGGTGAAGGTGACGATGTGCGGCTTCAGCTTCGCCCAGGCGGCCGGCGCCTCGTCGCCGAACACCTGCCGCATCCACAGCACGAAGCTGAGGCCCGGCTGCGAGGTGCGCGGGTCGGGGATGACGACCCGCGGCCCGCTCGGGTTCTCGACCAGTTCACGCAGCGAGCGCGGCGGGTTGGGCAGACGGTTCACATCGTAGACGAAGGCCATGTGGCCATAGTCGAAAGGCAGGAAGGTCGCGTTCGACCACGCCATCGGCAAGGTCAGCGCGCCGGTGGGCTGGCCATGGGGCTGGAACAGCCCGGTGGCCTCGGCCTCGGCCATCAGGTTGATATCGAGGCCCAGGACCACATCGGCGCGGGTGGCCGCGCCCTCCAGCCGCAGCCGCCCCAGCATTGCGCCAGAGCTTTCGGTCGCGACCCATTCCAGCGCGCAGTCGCAGACGGCCTCGAAGCGCTCCTTGATCTTGCCGCCGGGGCCGTATTTTCCGGAGAAACCGGAATAGGTGTAGACGGTCAGGGTGGGCTTTTTCGGCGCCTCGGCGTTACCGGCGCCCGAAAGCCCCAGGACAAGCGCAAGCGCCCCCACAAACGACATCAGACGACGCGTCACCACGGCATTCGCTCCCATGAGAGGTTTGGCCGGACATGGACAGCGGAATGCCGACGTGAGGCAGAAGTCCCGCACGCGCGTGCACGAACAAGGTGTCTGAAGGCCCTTCGCACGCTCAATCCCTCCGCCGGCATGACCCGGATCAGGTTCGACGGGTTGGCGGCGCACGACAGCCGCCTCTCAGCTCGTCATCGAGCACCCCGAGAGACAACGAACAGCCTTAAGCCAACCCGGCCGTGTCACGCAAGCGTCACACGCGCATCGGGCATCGCCATGGCCGACCGGCCGGCCCGTTCGATCCGCAACGCAGCTTGCGCCAAAGCCACAAGCGGCTAAGACGCGGCCACACGACGGGGGCAACAGGCCAGAGGACTCTTCCATGAGCGCATTCAACATTCTCGTTCTGCCGGGCGACGGCATCGGGCCGGAGGTCGCAGCCGAGGCCGAGAAGGTCATGGCCTGGTTCACCCGAGCCGGCATCGCCCGCTTCGAGACCGAGCGCGATCTGGTCGGCGGCGCGGCCTTTGACGCACATGGCGTCGCCATCTCGGAGCAGGCGATGGCGCGGGCCCACGCTGCGGATGCGGTGCTGTTCGGGGCAGTCGGCGGGCCGAAATGGGCCAATGTCGCCTACGAGCATCGCCCGGAGGCGGGTCTGCTGCGTCTGCGCAAGGACCTCAAGCTGTTCGCCAACCTGCGCCCGGCGATCTGCTACCCGGCCCTGGCGGACGCCTCGTCGCTCAAACGCGAGGTGGTCGAGGGTCTCGACATCCTGATCGTTCGTGAACTCACCGGCGGCGTCTATTTCGGCGAGCCGAAGGAGCTGGTGACCCTCGAGAGCGGCGAGAAGCGCGCCGTCGATACGCAGGTCTACACGGAAAGCGAGATCGCGCGCATCGCCGAGGTCGCGTTCGACCTGGCCAGGACCCGGCGCAACAAGGTGTCATCGGCGGAGAAGCACAACGTCATGCGCACCGGCGTGCTGTGGAAGCAGGTCGTGACGGCGGTGGCGGCCCGGTATCCCGGCATCGAACTGGAGCATGTCCTCGCCGACAACTGCGCCATGCAACTCGTGCGCCGGCCCAAGCAGTTCGACGTCATCGTCTGCGACAATCTGTTCGGCGACATCCTGTCCGACGTCGCGGCCATGCTCACCGGTTCGCTGGGCATGCTGCCCTCCGCCTCGCTCGGCGCACCCGACGCCGCCACCGGCAAGCGCAAGTCGCTCTACGAGCCCGTGCATGGCTCGGCCCCGGACATTGCCGGCAAGGGGCTCGCCAACCCGATCGCGATGATCGGCTCGCTGGGGATGGCTCTGCGCTACTCATTCGGGCTCACCGATGCGGCCGACCTCCTCGACGGGGCGATCGCGGACGTGCTGGCCGCCGGCGTGCGCACCGCAGACATTGCCGGTCCGGGCGTCAACACGGTCGGCACCAGCGGAATGGGCGACGCTATCGTAGCGGCGCTGGCGCGTCGGGCCTGATCGCCGGCCGCCTGCTCTCCGTTTCGTGATGGGCTTGCGGCAACATCCGCGCCACATTTTCCTGCGCTGGCGCGTAACACGGTCACGCACGCGGAAAGGGATGGGCTCATGTTGATCAAGCGCAGACGCGGCTGGGAGATCCCGGAGCGGGAGGCGACCCCCGAGGCCGCCTATTTCAACCGTCGGGAGGTGATGGGCGCCAGCGTCGTCGCCGGTGCCATGCTGACGAGCCCGGCGTCGGCGCAACTGTTCGGAAGCGAACCCAAGGCAGACCTGACCCGCAGGCCCGATCCAACCGACGATCTGTATCCCGCGCGGCGAAACGAGCGTTTCACACTGGACAGGCCGCTGACCGAGGAGATCGTCGCTGCGAGCTACAACAACTATTTCGAGTTCGGCTCGTCGAAGAGCATCTGGAAGCAGGCGCAGGCGAAGAAGACCAGGCCCTGGACCATCACGATCGACGGGCTGGTTGAGAAACCCTTCGAGATCGGCGTGGATGACCTGATCCGCCGCCATCCGCTCGAGGAGCGCCTCTATCGGCTTCGTTGCGTCGAGGCCTGGGCGATGGCGGTGCCGTGGACCGGATTCCCGCTCGCCGCGCTCGTGGCGCAGGCCAAGCCCTTGTCCGGTGCGCGTTACTTGCGTTTCGAGACCTTCCAGAACCCGGCCATCGCAGCGGGGCAGAAGCAGAGCTGGTATCCGTGGCCCTATGTCGAGGGCATGACCATCGAGGAGGCCGTGAACGAGCTGTCGCTGCTGGCGACCGGCATTTACGGCAAGCCGCTGCGCAACCAGTTCGGGGCTCCGATCCGGCTCGTGCTCCCGTGGAAATACGGCTTCAAGTCGATCAAGGCCATCACCCGCATCAGCTTCACGGCGGATCGGCCGAAGAGCTTCTGGGAGACCTTGCAAGGCTCGGAATACGGGTTCTGGGCCAACGTAAACCCGGCCGTGCCGCACCCGCGCTGGAGTCAGGCCAACGAAAGCATGATCGGAACCAACGAGCGGCGGCCGACGCAGCTGTTCAATGGCTACGGGGAATTCGTGGCCGATCTCTACCGCGGCAAGGAGAACGAGCGGCTTTATGTGTGACGACAGCGAGCGGTGACAGCGAACGACTGCCGGCAGGAAAAAGCCCGGCTCCCTGGGAGGGGAGAGCCGGGCATGAAAGTGGTGTCCAGCCGAGACCAGACACTCCAGAGGGGCGGACCGAGACGACGTCAACGCCGGGAGGAGGAAGCGGACGCCGCTGACCCCGATCACCCTGCCTATATGTCAGGCACATGGTTTTTTTGCAATGCAACATGGTGCACAACTGACATGCACACTGCGCATGATCCATTCACACCATGGCCCGATCCTGGGCAATGACGCGCACTGCTCGCATTGATGAATCCCGCGAAGCCGCACAAGATCGGGCGCTGTTTCAATGACTTGAACGGTCATTGATTTAAATCACGCGGCTCGGGCACGGAGGCGGTCGACGCGCCTAGAATGTCCAGCGTTGCGCCTTCTGGATCAGGAAGTCGCGGAACGCCTGCACGCGGGCGACCGACTTCATTTCCTCCGGATAGACAAGATAGCTGTCGAGCGAGGGCATCTCGACCTCGCGCAGAAGCTGAACCAGGCTCGAGCCCTGATCGACAAGGTAGTCCGGCAACACCGCGATACCGGCGCCGTGCTCCACCGCGTTGCGCAAGGCGGCGATGTTGTTGACCAGAAGATGCGGTTTGCGCGGATCGCGCGGATCGCGACCGGCCGTGCCGAGCCAATGCACCGACAGAAGGTAGGACGGGGAGGTGCCGCCGAAGGACAGGATGCGGTGATTGTCCAGGTCCTCCAGCGACTTCGGCTCGCCATAGCGCTTCACATAGGCCGGCGCGGCATAGATGTGGTAATGGACGGTGAACAGCTTGCGCTGGATCAGGTCCGGCTGCTGAGGCTGGCGCAGTCGGATGGCGATGTCCGCCTCCCGCATCGACAGGTCCAGCTCCTCGTCAGACAGAAGCAGTTCCACCCGGACATCCGGGAACTGATCGAGGAACTCCGCCAGTCGCGGCGCCAGCCAGCGGCTGCCGAGACCGACCGTCGTCGTGACCTTGAGGTCGCCGGAGGGGTGCTCGCGGGTCTCGGTGAGCTGCGCCCTGGTCTTTTCCAGGCGCTGCATCATGTCGCGGGCGGCGCGCCAGAGCAGCTCGCCCTGCTCGGTCAGGATCAGGCCGCGGGTGTGACGATGGAACAGCGGGGCGCGCACCTCACGCTCCAGCGCGCTGATCTGTCGGCTGACCGCCGATTGGCTCAAGCCGAGCGTGTCGCCGGCCTTGGTGAAAGAGCCCGACTCCGCGACGGTGTAGAAGATCCGGATCCGGTCCCAATCCATCGCGTCCGCCTGCCCTGTCGTGTTGTTGTCATGCGTTTGGCGCATGGTGATCGTGCAAAAGCGTGTCCGTCAAGCTGGCGCGCCAATCGTCCCTCATGAGATTTTGTGAACAAGCCGATGCATTGGCGTTGGGTCGGCTGCATCGCGTGGTGGGGGCTACGCGACTGCCGACCCGCCGGTGCCGCGCCGACCGTGACAGCGGCGATGCAGCGACCTATCTCGACCGCATGAAACATGCTGCCTCCCCCTCCGTGCCCGATCTCGCTGCCCTCAAGGCGCCGACGCTGGCGGATTTCGAGCGGCTTGCCGAGGCCGCCTGGGCCGGCCTGCCGGCGGATTTCAGGGCCATGACCGGCCATGTCGTGTTGCGGATCGAGGATTTTCCCACCGACGCGGTACTGCGCGAGCTGGAGGCCGAGAGCCCCTTCGACCTCATGGGCCTCTTCCAGGGCGTCGGCCTGGCGCAGGACGGCGCTGTGGCGGAAACCGGCCGGATGCCGAACCTCGTCTTTCTCTATCGCCGGCCGATCCTCGACTACTGGGCCGAACACGACGAGACGCTGGGCGACCTCATCGCTCATGTGCTGATTCACGAAATCGGCCATCATTTCGGCCTGTCGGACGAGGACATCGAGGCCATCGAGGCGCAGGTGCCGTGAGGAGCCGTCCCAGCTGACAAGCTCGCCGTATCCGGCTATGCACCGGGCCAGGCCGGCAGCGCCCGCCGGCAGGAACCGCCGTCCAGACCGGGGATCCCCGATGAAGCCCTTCACCACGCTCACCTCCACGCCCGCGCCGATGAAGATCGCGAACGTGGAC
>CAZDUL010000201.1:0-9349 GCA_964508635.1 uncultured Allobosea sp.
TCACGTGCGATGACTGTCTGGTAGTTTCCGGCGTGTATCTGTTTATGTTTATTTTTTTTTTTCAGGCAGAGGACGGCATACGGGTTCTAGTACGGGTCTCGTGGGCTCGGAGATGTTTATACGAGACAGGGCTGCCTCGGCCTCCGCCTCCAGCGCCTCGACGCGCTTCTTCAGGAAAGTGAGCTCGTCGGCGATCATCAGCGCGGCCATGACATGCAGGCGCATGTCCCCAAGCTCGCCGAGGCCACGGCGCATCTCCTCGATGCGGCTGTCGTACAGCGCCGCGAGGCCCTCAAGATGAGCCTCCTCGCCATCGCCGCAGGCCATGCGGTAGGTCCGCCCGGCGATCGTGACCGTGACCTGCGCCATCGTCGTCAGGCCTTCCCGCCCGTCGGCGGCGCGGCCATCAGGCTGGCGATGGCCGCCTGCGCCCGCTCCAGCCGTTCGCAGGCATGCCGTGCGGCCGCCTCAACGGTCGCGAGGCGGGTCAGCGCGCCATCCAGATCGACAGCGAGGCGGGCGCGATCATCCTGCATGATGGCAAGCTCCGTCTGAAGGTCGCCGCGGCTGCGCTCCAGCTCGAGCTTGCGTTGCGCCGCCGCCTCGAGCTGGCCAAGCGCGGCATCAAGATGCCGGAGCGCGGTTTCCAGTGCGGGTGCTGAGGCGGTCATGGTGCGCAACGACCTTCCGGCAAAGACGCAATGCGAATCAACGGTTCAGGCTGATGACCTGCCTCGGCAGTTTAACCGCTGCCCCGCCAAAGGCCAGATGGGCTTGCATGTCCGGCGCGGAGGAATCACCGGTCCTTGCCGGCGGGCGGGTCCGCGAGCGGGTGCAGATCGCGCACCATCGCCTTCAGCCGCTCATCCAGCACATGCGTGTAGATCTGGGTGGTCGAGATGTCGGCGTGGCCGAGCAACTCCTGAACCACGCGCAGATCCGCGCCATTCTGAAGCAGGTGGCTGGCGAAGGCATGGCGCATCACATGCGGGCTGACGATGCGCGCCGGCACGCCGGCGGCTGCCGCCAGCGCCTTCAATTCGCGCGCGAAGGCCTGGCGGGTCACATGACCCGTGCCGCTGGCTGCGGGAAACAGGAACGGGCCGCCGCCGCGCCCTGCGGCCTCGAGCAGTTCGAGGTAGTCGCGGGCCGCGGCCTTGGCGGGCGGTGTCAGCGGGCTCAGCCGCTCGCGCCCGCCCTTGCCGCGGATGACCAGATAGTCCTCGCGCGTGCGCGCGGCCGCGATCGGCAGCGCCACCAGTTCCGACACGCGCAGGCCCGTGGCGTAGATCAGCTCGATCAATGCCAGCAGACGCGCGCTCTTCAGCGCCGCTGCCGGTGTCTGGCCCGGCGCCTGCGCCATGGCCCGCGCGGTTTCGATCAGGCGACTCACCTCGTCGACCGAGATCGTCTTGGGCAGCGGCCGCGACCGCTTCGGCCCCGCGATGGCGGCTGTCGGATCATCGCCGCGATACCCCTCGGCATAAAGGAACCGATGGAACTGCCTGACGGCCGACAGTCGCCGCGCCGCGGAGCTTGCCTTCAGACCTTCATCCGCCAACGCAGCGAGATACTCCCGCACCCCATCGGCCGAGATCGCGCCTGCGCCCCCGCGCGCAGCGGCGAAGCCGGCATAATCGGACAGATCGGCCTCGTAGGCTGCGAGCGTCGCCCGCGCTGCGCCGCGCTCCGCCGCCATCATGTCGAGGAACTGTGCGACAAGGCGCCGGTCGGCTGCGATCATGCGCCGATGCTCATCGGTTGAACCGGGCGGGGGGAATCGTGACGGTCATTTCCGTCTGGCTCGGTTCGACCAGCGTAGCCAGCGCCGCGATGGCCGCGAAGCCGAGGCCCGCCAGAACGGCCAGCGTTGTCAACACACGCAGAAGTGTTGGCACCTGTCGTCACTCCATGGCGGCCTCGCGGACCTGGGGCGCTCTTCTTCATGGCGCTCCCATGTTCGGTGCGCAAGCGCAAGCGGGCATCGGCGCAAAAGCGCTGCGCCCGCCACCCGAGGTGACACGCCGTCGCGCCCTCGTGTAGAGAGCGGCCATGAACGAGATGAGCCGACTGCCTGATCCCGCCGGCGAAGACTGGCCGCGACGGCTGGCCGGGCGATCGATCGTGCTGGTGGGCATGATGGGTTGCGGCAAGAGCTCGGTGGGCCAGCGTCTGGCGCGGCGCCTCGGTATTCCGTTCGTCGACGCCGATGCCGAGATCGAGCAGGCGGCCGGCATGTCGATCGCCGACATCTTCGCCAGCAGGGGCGAGGCGGAATTCCGCGCCGGCGAGAAGCGCGTCATAGCCCGCCTTCTCGCCCATGGACCACAGGTGCTGGCCACCGGCGGCGGCGCATTCATGAACGCCGAAACCCGCGCCCGCATCGCAGAGGCCGGGATTTCGATCTGGCTGAAGGCCGATCCCGAGATCCTGATGAAGCGCGTGCGCAAGCGCGGCAACCGCCCGCTGCTGCAGACCCCGGATCCGGACGGCACGTTGCGCCGCCTTCTGGCCGAGCGCGAACCCACCTACGCGCTGGCTGACATCACGGTTGCCTCGCCCGACGAGCCGCATGAGGTCGTGGTCGAGGCGGTGGTGCAGGCGCTGCGCCATCATCTCGACCGGGCCTTTGGCGCCACATCCTGAATCCGCAGCAGAAAGCAGCAAGCCATGACCGAGACAGCCTCGCGGCAGACCGTGCGGGTCGACCTGCCAGGCCGCGCTTATGACATCGTGATCGGCCGCGGGGTCCTGGCCGAAGCCGGCGGGCGCATCGCCGCACTGGGCAAGGTCCGCCGTGTCGGCATCGTCAGCGACGATCATGTCGCGGCGATCCATGGCCGGGCGCTGGAAGCGTCGCTGGCGGCGGCGGGGCTCACGGCGTGCCTCGTTGCGATCCGCCCCGGCGAAGCCTCGAAATCCTTCGCCGGCTTCGCCGAGGTCTGCGATGGATTGCTGGCCGCGCGCATCGAGCGCAACGACGTGGTGCTGGCGCTGGGGGGAGGCGTGGTCGGCGATCTCGCGGGCTTCGCGGCCGCAAGCCTCAGGCGCGGCGTGCGCCTGGTGCAGGCTCCGACCAGCCTGCTGGCCCAGGTGGACTCATCGGTCGGCGGCAAGACCGGGATCAACTCCGTCCACGGCAAGAACCTGATCGGGGCGTTCCATCAGCCTTCCCTTGTGCTGGCCGACACCGCCGCGATCGACACGTTGCCTGTGCGCGAGGCGCGGGCGGGCTATGCCGAGGTGGTCAAGTATGGTCTCATCAACGACCCCGCCTTCTTCGCGTGGTGCGAGCGGCATGGCCCAGCCGTTCTCGCCGGCGGGCCGGAGCGCGATCGGGCGGTCGCCGCCGCCTGCGCCGCCAAGGCCGCGATCGTGATGCGCGATGAACGGGAGGATGGCGAGCGGGCCTTGCTCAATCTTGGCCACACCTTCGCCCATGCGATCGAGCGCGTGACCGGATATGACGGTGCCCGGATCGTCCACGGGGAGGCGGTGGCGATCGGCATGGCGCTGGCCTTCCGTTTCTCGCAGAAGCTGGGGCTGTGCAACGGGCAGGATGTGCAACGTGTCGTCGCTCATCTCGATGCGGTCGGCCTGCCGACCCGGCTTGGTCAGGTGCCGGGCGGCGTCGGGGGCGTCGAGCCGCTGATGGAGGCGATGGCGCAGGACAAGAAGGTGGTGGCCGGCGCGCTGACCTTCATCCTGGCAAGCGGCATCGGTCGGAGCCATATCGCTCCTGCGGTTCCGGCCGACGCCGTGCGGGCCTTCCTGGCCGACGAGCTTGCCGCAGGCGGCCGGGCGGATGTCCAGTCCGGTGGACGGTGAGACCCGCGCACCCTACCTGCGGCGACGTGATGGAGCGGGCACGATGGAGTGGCTGGAGAGTCTGACCACCAACCCCTGGATCGCGCTGTGCGTGGTGGTGGTCTTCCTGTGTCTTTCGGCCTTCTTTTCCGGCAGCGAGACGGCCCTGACCGCGGCTTCACGCGCGCGGATGCACGCGCTCGAAACCGGCGGTGATCCCCGCGCCGCCATCGTCAACCGGCTTCTGTCGGCCCGCGAGCGGCTGATCGGTGCCCTTCTGGTCGGCAACAACATCGTCAATGTCGGCGTATCCGCCTTCGCGACCGTGGTTCTGGTGGGCTTTTTCGGCGACGCCGGCGCGCTCTACGCCAGGCTGCGTCTCTCCGTTGTCCTGATCATCTTCGGCGAGGTGACGCCCAAGACGCTGGCCATCGTCAAACCCGATCAGGTGGCCCTGACCGTGGCCCGACCGGTGTTCTGGGCGGTGAGGCTGTTCACGCCGATCGTCCTCGCGGTCGAGGCCATCGTGCGGCTAATCCTGCGCCTGTTCGGGGTCCATATCGGCGCCAACCAGTCGATGCTGACGGCCCATGAGGAGATCAAGGGCACGGTCGACCTGCTTCACAAGGAAGGCGGCGTGATCAAAGCCGACCGCGATATGCTGGGCGGACTTCTCGACCTGCGGGATCTGACGGTCGAGGACGTGATGATTCATCGCACGAAGATGCGCACGATCGATATCGATCTGCCGCCTGCGGAGCTGGTGCGCGAGGTGCTGGCCTCGCCCTACACCCGCATGCCGCTGTGGCGCGGAACGCCGGAAAACATTGTCGGCATCCTGCACGCGAAGGATCTTCTGCGCGCGCTCGACGCGGCCGGCGGCGATCCCGGCAAGCTGAACATGCAGCAGATCGCCTTCTCGCCCTGGTTCGTTCCGGTCAATACCTCGCTTGCCGAGCAGCTCAAGGCGTTCCTCGCCAAGAAGACGCACTTCGCCCTTGCGGTCGACGAGTATGGCGAGGTGATGGGTCTGGTCACGCTGGAGGACATCCTCGAGGAGATCGTCGGCGACATCAAGGACGAGCACGACATCGCGGTGCAGGGCCTGCGTCCTCAGCCGGACGGAGGCGTCGTCGTCGATGGCTCCGTGCCGATCCGCGACGTTAACCGAGCCATGGACTGGTCCTTGCCGGACGAGGAGGCCACCACCATCGCGGGCCTTGTCATCCACGAGGCACGCCTGATCCCGGAAGCGGGCCAGGCTTTCACCTTCTACGGCTTTCGTTTCGAGGTTCTGCGCCGCGCCCGCAACCGCGTCACCTCGCTCAAGATCACGCCGGTCAAGGCCGGTGCGCCGCGCGGCCCGAGCCAGGCGTCGTGAGCGTAGCGCTGATCGGAATGCGAACCATTTTTGTGCCCGCCGGCGGTGGACACAACAGTGCTTTTTTGCTAACCGACCGGCTCTTGGTGGACGTGCAAGCCAGCGTACGGATCACGCCTGTGCCTATGCGCGCCGCCCCAGTCATCTCGAAACCTCTAGCGACAGGGTTGAACGTGCAGGTTCTCGTTCGCGAAAACAATGTGGATCAGGCGCTGCGCGCGCTGAAGAAGAAGATGCAGCGCGAAGGCATCTTCCGTGAGATGAAGCTGCGCGGCCACTACGAGAAGCCGTCCGAGAAGAGGGCCCGCGAGAAGGCGGAGGCTGTCCGTCGCGCCCGCAAGCTGGTGCGCAAGCGCCTTCAGCGCGAGGGCCTTCTGCCGGCCACCAAGGCGAAGGCGCCGGCCCGCGGCGCTCGCTGAGCGACAGCGATCCGGCGACATCGCAGGCCGGTCTGGTCAACCATCGAACGGCGTCGGGGCGTGACGGCCTGCGGCGCCGTTGTCATGCGAAGGGCGAAATCTGTCGAACCATGCCCAGGTCTTTGCGCAAAGGGTCTGTCGAAGGCCCGCGCGTGGGGCCTCGGCTCATAACGTCTCGCCACTGCAGGCATCTCTTGGAGAGCGATCATGACATCGCAGCTGTCGCGTCTCATCGTTGTTGCCGGTCTCGCCGGTGTGCTCGCCGCTTGCGACACCGTCTCGGCGGTCGGCCCCGGCGCGCGGATCGCCGAACTCGATGACCGCGATCCAGCCGCTGCAAGCGCAAACATCGCCTCGCTCTCCGAAGTGGTGAACCGGCGGCCAAACGATCCCGAGGCGTTCAACCAGCGCGGCGCGGCTTATGCGCGGATCGGCCGTTTCAATGACGCTATCGCAGACTTCTCCAGGGCGATCACGCTGGACCCGACTTCGGCCCCCGCCCTGACCAATCGCGGGCTCGCCCTGCGGCAGACGGGCCGCAACGACGCCGCGCTGCAGGACTTCTCCCGCGCGATCCAGGCCGATCCCAACTACGCTCCTGCCTATCTTGCCCGCGGCAATCTGTTGCGCACCAAGGGGCTGCTGCAGGAGGCCATCGCCGATCTCAATCAGGCCATCCGCCTGAACCCGGAAGGCGCGGAGGCGCTGCATGCCCGCGGCCTCGTCTATCAGCGTCTCGGCAATCACCGCCAGGCGGTCACCGATTTCGACTCGGCCATCGATCGGAACCCCTACAACGCGCCACCCTACACCGCGCGTGGCCAGAGCCTGATCCAGCTCGGCCAGTTCCAGAAGGCGCAAGAGGACTTCACCGCCTCGCTCAACGTCGACAATCGCAACGCCGACGCCTGGGCCGGGCTCGGCCTTGCCCAGGAGCGCCAGAACCTCACGCGCGAGGCGAGCGAGAGCTACCAGCGTGCCCTGGCGCTTGACAGCAACAATGCGCTGGCGCGCGCCGGTGCGGCGCGCTTGTCCGGCGGGGGCGGCTTCTTCCGGCTCTGAGCCGCTGTGGCCGCTTCCCGGCCGCAAGCCGTGCTGTGCGGGGAACGCCGGCAGCATTGGCCTGCTGGCCCGCCCAGGCGAGGCCGGCGAAGACGATCCGGCTGCCGGAGCGCGAGCACGAGGAGGGCAAGGCCAGCGCGTTTGAGCCGGCGCATCAGTCCAGCCATTTCAATCTCTCGGTGACATGCGCCCGATAGCCATGCCGCTCGTAGAGCCGGGCCGCGCCCTCGTTCGCCACGAGATGGCCCAGCGCCAGCGTGCGAAGGCCGCGCCCGGCGACATGGGCCTCGATGGCCTGCAGGAGCGCCGAGCCGATGCCCGCGCCACGATGTGCCTTCGCGACAACAAGCGTCTCGAGATAGCCGTGGGTGCGCATATCCGCGCGCAGGAACGGTCCGCCGCGCACGATCGAGCACGCGCCATAGCCAACCACCCGGCCGTCCTGCACCGCGACGAGCTGAACGCCGCCGCCCTCACGAATCCGCTGCGTGTCCGACGCGAGGCAGGCAGCGGCCGCGCCGCGATCGGTCGCACGATCCGGAGACAGCTTCGCCTCCGAGCGGTTGAGCTCGTGCAGCAGCGCGACAACCGCGTCGCGGTCGGTCTCCGGGGCGAACGCGCGCAGGTGAAAACCCCGAGCGGGCGAAGAGGGCGAGACCTGATCTGTCGTCATCGGCTCAGCCACCAGATACTGCAACGCAGATCCGGGTCGATCATGCACGCGCATAAAGCACCGGAGCCACGGACAGGGTCCGCGGCTCCTGTTGCTGCGAGCCGGCATGTCATGCGCGGCCGCGTCAGTGCGCCAGCGCTTTCACGATGCTCTCGACCATCTTCTTGGCGTCGGACAGGAGCATCATGGTATTTTCGCGATAGAAAAGCTCGTTATCGATGCCGGCGTAACCGACGCCGCCCATCCCGCGTTTCACGAACAGCACGGTCCCGGCCTTCTCCACATCGAGAACCGGCATGCCGTAGATCGGCGACGACTTGTCGGTCTTGGCGGCGGGGTTGGTCACGTCGTTTGCGCCGATCACGAAGGCGACGTCGGCCTGCCCGAACTCCGCGTTGATGTCCTCAAGCTCGAACACCTCGTCATAGGGCACGTTTGCTTCCGCCAGCAGCACGTTCATGTGGCCAGGCATGCGGCCCGCCACCGGGTGGATGGCGTATTTCACCTCGACGCCCTCCTTC
Organism: uncultured Allobosea sp.; assembly: GCA_964508635.1. Classification (GTDB taxonomy): domain Bacteria; phylum Pseudomonadota; class Alphaproteobacteria; order Rhizobiales; family Beijerinckiaceae; genus Allobosea. The sequence continues at coordinate 7,864 of CAZDUL010000201.1, forward strand.
TTGAGCAGGTCAGCCATCTCGCGCAGCGCATGCTGGGCCTGCGACACCGCCATGCCGTAGCCCGGCACGATGATGACCTTGGAGGCGTTCTTCATGATGTAGGCCGCATCCTCGGCGGAGCCGGCCTTGTAGGGTCTGGCCTCGACGGCCTTGCCGGCCGCCGCATCATCGCCGCCGAACCCACCGAGGATCACGGAGATGAAGGAGCGGTTCATCGCCTTGCACATGATGTAGGACAGGATCGCGCCCGACGAGCCGACCAGTGCGCCGGTGATGATCAACGCCATGTTGCCTAGCGTGAAGCCGATGCCGGCCGCGGCCCAACCCGAATAGGAGTTGAGCATCGACACCACCACCGGCATGTCGGCGCCCCCGATCGGGATGATCAGCAGCACGCCGACCACCAGCGCCACCACCACGATCAGCCAGAAGAGGGCGTGGCTCTCGGTGCGCAGGAAGATGGCGATGAGCAGCAGCAGCGCGACGCCGAGCCCGATGTTGATGGCATGGCGATTCGGCAGCAGGATCGGCTTGCCCGACATCCGGCCGTCGAGCTTCAGGAAGGCGATGATCGAGCCGGTGAAGGTGATCGCGCCGATGGCGGCCCCCAGCGCCATCTCGAACAGGCTGGAGATCTTGATCGCGCCGACCTTCCCGATCCCGAACGCGGATGGGGCGTAAAGCGCCGCGCCGGCGACCAGGACGGCTGCGAGACCCACCAGCGAGTGGAAGAACGCCACCAGCTGCGGCATCTGCGTCATCTGCACCTTGCGCGCCACGAATGCGCCGATGCCGCCGCCGATGGCGAGCCCCAGGATCACCAGGAACCAGCCGGAGAAGCCGGCTGGCGGCGACAGCACCACCGTGGTGACGATGGCGATCGCCATGCCGATCATGCCGAACAGGTTGCCCTGACGGCTGGTTGTGGGGTGCGACAGCCCGCGCAGCGACAGGATGAACAGGACGCCGGCGACCAGATAGAGAAGGGCGGAGAGATTGGCAGCCATCGCGTGTCAGCCCTTCTTCTTGTACATGGCGAGCATCCGCTCGGTGACGAGGAAGCCGCCGAAGATGTTCACCGCCGCCAGGATGAGCGCGATGAAGCCCATCGCCTTGGCCCAGAGCGGGCCATCGCCGAGCGCGGGCGCAGCGTCGACGCCAACCGCGAGCAGCGCGCCGACCACGATCACCGAGGAGATCGCGTTGGTGACCGACATCAGCGGCGTGTGCAGTGCGGGTGTCACCGACCAGACGACATAGTAGCCGACGAACACCGCCAGCGCGAAGATGGCGAGCTGAAACACCAGCGGGTCGATCGCACCGCCGGCGGCGTCGCCGGCCGCGGCTGCGATCTGATCGGCGGAGTTCTGCGCAGCTTCGTCCGCCTGCTTCGCGGCGTCGGCGGCGGAGCGAAGCACGCTGCCGAAGTCTGTCTCCTATTCCCATATGCCTCTTGCGCCCGCCGCCCCCGAGTAGTATTCGGAGG
>CAZDUL010000202.1:0-5982 GCA_964508635.1 uncultured Allobosea sp.
GGCGAGCAGCGCGCGGATCAGCGGCGTCGGCCGGGGCGTCGTGGTGGCGAGCGCGCGCGGCTGGAGGCCGAGGCGCAAGCCGAACATCAGCATGTCCCACGCCTCGCGGGCGTAGCGCCACTTGCCGATCTCGTCGCACGAGGCGGCGTCGAATTGCGGTCCGCGCAGGTTTTCGGGATCCTCGGCGGAGAACAGCTGCCCCACCGCCCCGTTCGGCCAGTCGAGCCGCCTCAGGCTCGGCCGCCAGCGGGGCTGCAATCCCGGCGGATGGACGGACAACAGGCCCGAGACGCCCTCGACCATCACGTCGCGGCCATCGGCCAGCGTCTCGCCCACCAGCGCGATTCGGCCCGCATGGCCGCCCTCAGCCAGCATGCGCACCCACTCCGCGCCGGCGCGGGTCTTGCCCGCTCCCCGCCCGCCGATCATCAGCCAGGTCGACCAGTCGCCTGCCGGGGGCAACTGGTCGTCGCGCGCCCAGAAGGCCCAGTCGTGGATGAAGGCCCGGAGCTGCTCGAGGTCAAGCGCCGCGAGGGCCGAAAGGCGCTGCGGCGCCGGCAAGGCCATCCAGCCGGCGCGCAAGCTCCGCACGCAGGCTGTCGAGGTCGGCCATGGCGCTGTCGCGGTCCCCGTCATGGGCGTCGTCATCCTCGCTTCCGGCGCGCGCCGCGGCGTCCAGGTCGATGAGCTCCTTGAGCGTGCGCGCCAGCGTCGCCAGGGCCTTGGCCTGCGGTTCGGCCGCCGCCTCCTGAACCGCCAGGCCCCTCAGCCTCGCCTCATGCGCCCTGACCTGCGTTTCCGCCACCTGCCAGAGCCGTTCGATCAGCTCGATCCGGCTCGTTCTCGAACCCGGGGCCACCGCCGCATCCGTCCCCCGCATGGAGACCTCCCTGAACGCCAAAAGCCGCCAACGGCTGAGCGCCGGGGCGGCTGTCGGGCACACTTCGTGAGCGTGCTGTCTTCCTAGACGATCAGCGCGACGCTGTCAAGGACATTTTTCCTAGAAGCCGAACGGCAAAAGAGGTGTATTGCCCGATGACGGCGACCAGCGGTTTCAGGGCGCCCTCATGTCTGCGCCGGCGACAGCCACTTGGGCTGTGCGGTCGGCACGAAATGCGCCATCTGATCGAGCAGCGCGCCTGGCGTGTCGCCCACAAGCGCCATGTGGCGATGCTGCGGGCGCAGGTAAGCCTGCTCCGTCGCCTGGTCGAGGAAGGCGAGCAACCGGTCGTAGAAGCCCTCGATGTTGTAGAAGCCGAGCGGCTTGCGATGGATGCCGAGCTGCGCCCAGGTCCAGATCTCGAAGATCTCCTCATAGGTGCCGATGCCGCCAGGCATGGCGATGAAGGCGTCGGAGAGCTGCTCCATGCGCGCCTTGCGCTCGTGCATGCTGGCGACGACATCCTTGCGCGTCAGGCCCTTGTGGCCGACCTCTTTCTGCTCCAGCGAATGCGGGATGACGCCATGCACCTCCCCGCCCGCCTCGAGCGCGGCGTCCGCCACCACGCCCATCAGCCCGACGCTGCCGCCGCCATAGACCAGGGTGAGCCCACGATGGGCGATCTCGCGGCCCATGGCGCGCGCGCCCTCGGCGAAGGCCGGGTCCGAGCCGAGACTCGAGCCGCAGAAGATGCAGACGGAGCGGATCATGCAAGGTCCCTAAAGGCGAGTGTCAGGTGGCAAGAGCCGAAAGGATCCGCGCCCAGGAGCGCGCGCCCTTCTGGAAGGAGGCGAGATCGTATTTTTCGTTGGGCGAGTGCACCCGGTCGTCGTCGAGGCCAAAGCCGACCAGCAGCGTATCGATGCCGAGCGTGCGCTTGAAATCGCCGACCACGGGGATCGAGCCGCCCGAGCCGATGATGGCGGCCTGTCTGCCCCATTCGGCGGTCAGCGCCGCCTCGGCGCGCTTCAGCGCCGGCATGTCCCAGGGCAGCGAGATGGCGCGGCTGCCCTTGTAGCGGATGACGTCGGCCCGGCAGTCCGCCGGCAGGCGCGCGCGCACATGCGCCTCGAACGCCTCCATGATCGCGGTCGGATCCTGCTCGCCGACGAGCCGGAACGAGACCTTGGCGGCGGCCTGCGACGGGATCACCGTCTTGCTGCCCTCGCCCTGATAGCCGCCCCAGATGCCGTTGACGTCGCAGGTCGGCCGCGACTGGATCAGCTCGATCAGCAGCCTGTCCGACTCGCCCGATGGCACGGAGAGACCCACCTGCCCGAGGAAGTCCTCCGCCGTCAGGCCGAGCCCCTCCCAGGCGCGCCTGATGTCGGGCGGCAGCTCGCTCACCCCATCATAGAAACCGGGAAGCGTGACCCGACCCCGATCGTCATGCAGATCGGCGAGGATGCGCGCCAGCACGCGGATCGGGTTCGCTGCCGCCCCGCCGAACAGGCCGGAATGCAGGTCGCGGTCGGCTGCCTTGACCGTCACCTCCATGTAGACGAGCCCCCGCAGCGAGGCGGTGATCGCGGGGGTCGCGCGGTCCCACATGCCGGTGTCGCAGACCAGCGCGACATCGGCCTTGAGTTCGTCCGCGTTGGCCCGGATGAAGGCCGGCAGGTTGATCGAACCCGATTCCTCCTCGCCCTCAACCATCACGGTGACGCCGACCGGCAGATCGCCCGTGGCCGCGATCCAGGCGCGGCAGGCCTCGATGAAGGTCATCACCTGCCCCTTGTCGTCGGCGGCGCCGCGCCCGACGATCGCCATCCGGCCCGGTGCGATCTCGGCCAGCCGCGGCTCGAAGGGCGGCGTCTCCCACAAGGCCAGCGGATCGACCGGCTGAACGTCGTAGTGGCCATAGAACAGCACATGCGGTGCGCCGGGTTTCGGCCTGTGGCCGAGCACGACCGGGTGCCCCGGCGTCGGGCGCGCGCTGGCGGTGAAGCCGAGGCTCCGCAGGTCTGCGACCAGCCAGTCGGCGGCGCGCGCGCAGTCGGCCTTCCAGGCCGAGTTGGTCGAGATCGAGGGAATGCGCAGCCAGTCGAACAGGCGGGCGAGCGCGCCATCGCGATCGGCGTCGAGCCGGGCAAGGACAGGATCGAGGGAAGCGGAGGAAAGAGACATGAGGACGCAACGTCTAAGGTGATTCACGATACGGCACTGTGACAGGGATCGGGCCGCGCGTCACGGCCGACACGTCGCCGCCGCCGGCTCAGGACGAGCAGGACACCTCCAGATGCCGCATCGAGTCCGGCGGGCCGAGCGCGAAAGGCTCGTCGGCCTCCCCATGCGCGTCGAAAGGCTGCGTGACCAGCCGGAAGATGCGGTCGAGGGTGGCGACATCGCCATGATCCTCCACGGCGCGGATGGCGGTTTCGGCCACCCAGTTGCGCAGGACGAACTTGGGATTGACCCGATCCAGGGCCCGAAGCCGCTCAGGATCGTCGCCCACCCGCGCCTGCCAGCGATCGAGCCAGGCGAAGGCTTGCGCCCGCGTCGCCTCGTCGAACAGTGCCGTCCAGCGCGCCCGGCCGGGGTTGTCGAAGCTGGAGGACAGCAGGCGGAAGCTGAGCGTGTAGTCGGCGCCCGATCGTTTCATCAACGCGAGAAGGTCGCCCGCCAGGTCCTCGTCACCGGCCTCGAAATCATCCGCGAGCCCGAGCTTCGCCCGCATCAGCCGGCCATAGCTCTGCGAGAAGCGGCGCACGTAAGTCTTCAGCGACGCCTCAAGCTCCTCCCATGGCATCAGCGATTGCAGCGCGGTCGCCAGCGCCTGCAGGTTCCACAGGCCGATGGCGGGCTGCTGGTCATAGGCATAGCGACCCCACTGGTCGGAGTGGTTGCAGATGTGCTGCGGATCGAAGGCGTCGAGGAAGCCGAACGGGCCGTAGTCGATGGTGTCGCCCAGAATCGACATGTTGTCGGTGTTCATGACGCCGTGACAGAAGCCGATCGCCTGCCAGCGCGCCATCAGGTCGGCCGTGCGCTCCACCACCATCCGGAACCACAGGGCATGTCTGTTGGGCTGGCCGACCAGCTGCGGGTGACAGGTCTCGATCACGAAATCGGCGAGCCGGCGCACGCGCGACATATCGCCCCTGTGGTGGAAATGCTCGAAATGCCCGAAGCGGATGTTGGATCGCATCAGCCGCGTCACCACCGCACCCGGCTCGATGGTTTCGCGCCGGACCGGCCGGCGCGTGCCGATGACGCACAGCGCCCGCGTGGTCGGCACGCCGAGCGCGGCCATCGCCTCGCTGCAGAGATATTCGCGGATCGAGGAGCGCAGCACCGCCCGCCCGTCGCCGAAGCGCGAATAGGGCGTGCGTCCCGCCCCCTTGAGCTGGATGTCGATGACTCCGGCGGGCCCCTCCACCTGCCCGATGGTGAGCGCGCGGCCATCGCCGAGCTGGCCCGCCCACTGCCCGAACTGATGGCCGGAATAGACCATCGCCAGCGGCTCGAAACCCGGCAACGGCTCCGCTCCGCTGAAGATGGCGGGGAAGGATGGGTGCCGGAACAGCGTCGGCGACAGGCCGATCAGCCGCGCGGCGTCGGCGCTGGCATGGATCAGCACCGGATCGTCAGTGACGCGTTCCGGCGGCAGCTTGGTGTAGAACCCGTCCCCGAGCGCTGCATAGACGGCGCGCATGGGCAGCGCGAACGGATGACTCGCACCGCTCCCGGCTGGGCCCATGGTTTCCGCCAGACTGGTCATCGCTGCGAACATGGCCGCAGGAGACTGGCCGGGCAAGGCCGGATGCACGCGGATGCAGGACCAGGCCCGGTTACGGACCGCGCCACGTCGTGCTAGGCCGATCCGCAGACCAGCACGACGCCGCCATGCGAGACCCGGCCTCCACCCCGGACGCAGACTTGCCTCCCAGCTTCCGCCTCGACGCGGGCACCCGGCGGCTGAGCCTCGATCCGCGCGATGCGGCCTTCGTGCAGAACCCCTATCCGGCCTACGACGCGATGCGCGCGGCCGGCCCGCTGGTGTTCTGGGAGCAATATGGCCACTGGTGCGCGACAACCCACGAGACGGTGTCGGCGCTGCTGCGCGACCGGCGATTCGGCCGACAGATCCTGCATCTCATGAGCCGCGCCGAACTCGGCTGGCCGGAGCCGCCGGCGCATCTCGCCCCGTGGCTTGCGCTGGAGCGCCATTCGCTGCTGGAGCTGGAGCCGCCGGAGCACACGCGGCTACGCGGGCTGGTCAACCGCGCCTTCGTCTCGCGCAACGTCGCCCGGCTGGAGCCGCGCATCGCCGCGCTGGCGCGAGGGCTGATCGCCTGTTTTCCCGATGGCGACCCGTTCGACCTGATCGAGGCCTACGCGACGCCGATCCCCGTCACGGTGATCGCCGAACTCATCGGCGTCGATCCTGCCCATGCGCCGCAGCTCCTCGCCTGGTCGCACGCGATGGTGGCTATGTATCAGTTCGGTCGCACCCGCGCCATCGAGGACGGCGCGGTGGCGGCCACCCTCGCCTTTCGCACCTTCCTCGAGGATCTGATCGCGCGCCGCCGCGCCAGCCCGGCGGACGATCTCGTCAGCCACCTGATCGCAGCCCATGACGGCGACGAGGCCCTGACTGCCGATGAGATGGTCACGACCTGCGTCCTCCTGCTCAACGCCGGCCACGAGGCAACCGTCCACGCCATCGGCAACGGCGTCGCCGGCCTGCTTGCGGCGGGGCTCTGGCCACCGCCGGAAGACGCCACCGATGCACTGGTGGAGGAAACGCTGCGGCACGACGCGCCGCTGCACATGTTCACCCGCTATGCGCTGGAGCCCTGCGAGGTTCACGGCGTCCCCTTCGCGAAGGGACAGGTGGTCGGCCTGCTGCTCGGCGCCGCCAACCGCGACCCGGCCCGGTTCGATGCGCCGGGGCAGCTGACGGCAGATCGCGGCGCCTGCCCGCATCTCAGCTTCGGCGCCGGTATCCATTTCTGCATCGGCGCGCCGCTGGCCAGGCTGGAGCTGGCGGTCGCGTTGCGCGAGCTCGCCGTCAGCTGTCCGCGGCTGACGCTGGCCGG
>CAZDUL010000203.1:0-4379 GCA_964508635.1 uncultured Allobosea sp.
CCTTTTGCGTTCCGGCGCCCCGATCGACGCGATGAACACCGTGCGCAAGCGACTGTCTCGCATCAAGGTGGGCCGGCTGGCCAGGGCCGCCTGGCCTGCACGCGTCCTCACGCTGGCGGTTTCCGACGTGCCCGGCGACGATCCCGCGATCATCGCCTCCGGGCCGACCGTGCCCGACGCGTCCACCAACGCCGAGGCTCTCGCCATCGTCGAGCGTCATCGCATCGTCCTTCCGGAGGCAGCGATGGCGCTGCTGCGCGATCCGGGCAGCGAAACACCGAAGCCGGACGACCCCGTTTTCGCGCGATCCGAATTCCGCATCATCAGCGAGCCGCGCACCGCCATCGCAGCGGCGGCGCGGGCCGCGGCAGCGGCCGGCTACGAGCCGATCGTGCTCGGCGCCGATCTCGAGGGCGAGGCCCGCGAGGGCGCCGCCGTGCAGGCGGAGCAGGCGCTCGCGCTGAAGGCTGCGGGCCGGCGGGCGGCGTTGATCTCCGGCGGCGAACTGACGGTAACGGTGAGGGGCCAGGGCAGGGGCGGTCCCAATCAGGAGTTCGCGCTGGCGTTGGCGATCGCGCTCGCCGGCGCCGGCAGCATCGCCGCGCTGGCCGGCGACACCGACGGCACCGATGGCGGCGCCGGCTCCCCGACCGATCCAGCCGGCGCGATGATCGACAGTTCGACGCTGGCCCGAGCGCAGAACGCCGGTCTCGACGCCCGCGCCATGCTGGACGACAATGATTCGACGCGATTCTTCGAGACGCTGGGAGACCTGCTGGCCCTCGGGCCGACCCTCACCAACGTCAACGATTGCCGCGTCATTCTGATCGATCCCGTTCCCGCGTGACCCGAAGGCCTCCGAAGCGATCCGCCACAAGAGCCGCCAGCATCAATGAGCCCGCACCAGACCGTCGCCGCACCCGGCCTGCACAACCGCGCAAGGCGGGACGTTTCGCCCTTCCGGATGTTGTTCGTGGCAGTCTTTCTGGCGTCAACCGGACCGGCGTTGGCGGATCTTCGTGTCTGCAACACCACCACCAGCCGCGTCGGCGTGGCGATCGGCTATCGCGATGCGCAGGGCTGGCTGACGGAAGGCTGGTGGAATCTCGGCCCGCGCGCCTGCGAAACCATCCTGCGCGGCGCGCTCGCTGCCCGTTTCTACTACATCCACGCTGTGGATTACGACAAGGGCGGGGAGTGGACCGGGCGCTCCGTCATGTGCGTGCGCAATCGCGAATTCACCATCCGTGGCATCGAGGATTGCCTCGTGCGCGGCTTCGATCGCGCCGGGTTCTTCGAGGTGGATACAGGCGAGCAGAAGAGCTGGACTGTCCAGCTGACCGACGCCCCGCGCTGATCACCGTCGCTCCGACAGGCCGAACCGGATACCAGACCCATGCCGCACCGCCGCCACCGCCGGGTGAAGATCCTCGCAACCCTCGGCCCCGCCTCGTCGACCGAGGAGATGGCGGGCAAGCTGTTCGAGGCGGGCGCCGACGTCTTCCGTCTCAACATGAGCCATTTGCCGCGCGAGCAGCTGGCGGAAAAGGTGGCGATGCTACGCGGGCTCGAGGCACGCTTTCGCCGTCCGGTCGGTATCCTCGTCGATCTGCAGGGGCCGAAGCTGCGCGTCGGCCGCTTCGCCGACGAGGCCGGCGTGTTGCTGAAGGAAGGCGAGCGCTTTAGCCTCGACGCCGATGCGGCGCCTGGCGACGCCAGGCGCGTGCACCTGCCCCACCCCGAAATCCTCGAGGCGCTGGAGCCGGGCCATGCGCTCATCCTCGACGACGGCAAGTTGCGTCTGGTGGTCGAGAAGGCCACGCCGCGCGCAGCCACCACCCGCGTCGTGGTCGGCGGGGTGCTGAAGTCGCGCAAGGGCGTGTCGCTGCCGGACACGGTCATTCCGGTCTCGGCCATGACCGAGAAGGACCGGGGCGACGCGGAAGCCGCCGCCGAGGTCGGCGTCGACTGGATCGCGCTCTCCTTCGTCCAGCGCCCGGAGGATATCGCCGATCTGAAGAAGATCGTGCGCCGCCGCGCGCTCATCCTCGCCAAGATCGAGAAGCCGCAGGCCGTCCAGCGCCTCGATGCCATCATGGAGGCCGCCGACGCGCTGATGGTGGCGCGCGGCGATCTGGGCGTCGAGATGCCGCTGGAGAAGGTTCCCGGCACGCAGAAACGCATCACCCGCGCCGCGCGCCGCACCGGCAAGCCCGTGGTGATCGCAACGCAGATGCTGGAAAGCATGATCAGCGCGCCGGTGCCGACGCGCGCCGAGGTATCGGATGTCGCGACCGCCGTCTTCGAGGGTGCTGACGCGGTGATGCTGTCGGCCGAGAGTGCCTCCGGCTCCTATCCGCTCGAGGCGGTCGAGATGATGAACCGCATCGCGGTGGAGGTGGAGGGCGATGCGGTCTACCGCTCGATCATCGACGCCCAGCGCGCGACACCGGAAATGACCGGCGCCGACGCCATTGCCGCCTCGGCGCACCAGATCGCCGATACGCTGAACCTTGGCGTGATCTGCGCCTGGACCTCCTCCGGCTCTACTGCCATGCGGCTTGCCCGCGAGCGGCCCAACGCGACGGTGCTGGCACTTACGCCGAACCGCGACACCGCGCGCCAACTGGCTCTGGTCTGGGGCGTGCATCCGGTCGTCACCAAGGACGCCTCGGATATCGACGACATGGCCTTCCGGGCCTGCAAGTTCGCGCTGCGCGAGGGCTACGCCAAGGTTGGCGACCGTATCGCGGTCGTCGCCGGCGTGCCGTTCGGCACCCCCGGCGCCACCAACATGGTCCGCATCGCCTATGTCACCGCCGAACATGCGGCGAAAGCGTGAATGGGGCGGATGCTGCGCGTGTCACTCCGGGCTTCAGCCAGGACGGGCAGAGGACGAAGTCCGTCATCGTCAGATACGACGCACCGATCCCGTGCGGGACGGGATCCGGGGCCAAACGGTTCCGGGATCGCCGGGCCGAGGTCCGGCCATGAGGCGCGTTGCAGCTGCGGCAGAGGGCGGGGGTCGCAAACGACAGCTTGCCCCGGCAACAAGAAAGCCGCCCGCGGGCGGCTTTCTCAAGGCATCGATGGACGCGGGCGTCAACTGGTGAGCGCGGCCTGGAGCTGGCGCAGAGCCTCAAGCTTCGCCTGAGCAGCGGACTTGGCCTCCGGAGTCTTCGCGTCCGCGAGGTCTTCGCTGGCGTTCTTGATATCGGAGGCAAGGACTTCGGGCTTCACGTCTTCCAGGGCGATTGCATGTTCTGCCAGAATGGTCAGGCCGGCATTGTTGATGTCGAGGAATCCGCCGCGCACGAACAGGCGCCTGGGCTGGCCCCTGCTCTCGGCAACCGTGACGACGCCGGGCTTCAGCGTCGACATCACCGGCGAATGACCGGCCAGAATCGTCATCTCGCCCTCGGACGCTGGCACGACGACGCTCTCGACGCTGCCGGAGAACAGCATCCGTTCGGGGCTGACGAGTTCGAAGTGGAAGGTGGACATGTCTGTCTCCGGGCGTGGGGCGAGTGGTGATCAGCGAGCAGCAGAGGTCGGATTATTCCGGCGTCGTCCCGCTCGCTTCCTGCCTTTCCACGCCGATCAGGCCGCTTCCGCTGCCAGGCGCTGCGCCTTCTCGACGGCTTCCTCGATGGTGCCGACCATGTAGAAGGCCGCTTCCGGCAGGTGGTCGTACTTGCCTTCGACGAGCCCCTTGAATCCCTTGATCGAGTCTTCGAGCTTGACGTACTTGCCCGGCGAGCCGGTGAAGACCTCGGCCACGAAGAAGGGCTGCGACAGGAAGCGCTCGATCTTGCGGGCGCGCGCCACGGTCAGCTTGTCCTCCTCGGAGAGCTCGTCCATGCCGAGGATGGCGATGATGTCCTGCAGGGCCTTGTAGCGCTGCAGCGTCGACTGCACCTTGCGGGCAACCTCGTAGTGCTCTTCGCCGACAATGGCCGGCGACAGCATGCGCGAGGTCGAGTCGAGCGGGTCGACCGCCGGATAGATGCCCTTTTCCGCGATCGAACGCGACAGCACCGTCGTGGCGTCCAGGTGGGCGAAGGAGGTGGCGGGGGCCGGGTCGGTCAGGTCGTCCGCCGGAACATAGATGGCCTGCACCGAGGTGATCGAGCCCTTGGTGGTGGTGGTGATGCGCTCCTGGAGGCTGCCCATGTCGGTGGCGAGCGTTGGCTGATAGCCCACTGCCGAGGGGATGCGGCCGAGCAGCGCCGACACTTCCGAACCGGCCTGGGTGAAGCGGAAGATGTTGTCGACGAAGAAGAGCACGTCTTGACCCTGGTCGCGGAAGTGCTCCGCGATGGTCAGGCCCGACAGCGCGACGCGGGCGCGGGCGCCCGGCGGCTCGTTCATCTGGCCGA
>CAZDUL010000204.1:0-5829 GCA_964508635.1 uncultured Allobosea sp.
CGGCGAGGTTGAGCTGAAGCGGGCCTGCATGGGCCGCGCCATCGATCGTCAGCCGTGCCGCCTCGCCCAGCGGGCGGGCTGCTGCCGCGGCCATCACGAGCCATGCGTTCTCCTGCGTGCTGGTGAAGCGGGCCTGCCCGCGCGCCTCGCCGACGATCGCCGCGGCGCGGATCAGGCTCTGGCCCGGTTGCGTGGTCTCGGCAGCCAGCGTCAGCACGGCCGCCGCGTCACGCAGGCGGGAGCCATAGTCCGGCCGCGCATCCGTCCCGTCGCGCAGCCTGGAGAGCGCATCCAGCGCCTCCCCGAAACCGCGTTCGGCGCGGGTGCGATCGCCCAGCAGCGCCAGCGCCGCCGCCACCTGCGCGCGGCCGAGCGGACTGGCGAGCTTGTCGAGCTGCGTGTCGAGGATATAGCGCAGATCGCTCATCAGGGGGCGGCCGTTGCGCGCCAGAACATAGAGGCCGTAGGCGACCTTCTCGCTCTCGCGGGCGTCGAAATCGCCCTGGTTGACGATGCGGTTGCGCAGGCGATCGAGCCCGATGTCGAGCGCGCGTTGCGGAACGGCATGGCCCTTTTCCCGCGCGCGGGTCAGGAAATCGAGGGCGTAGGCATCGAGCCAGAGATCGTCGCCGCCGGTGTTCCAGGCACCGAAGGCGCCGCTGGCGTCCTGGCGCGCCAGAACGCGGTCGATCGCGTCCCGGATCCGCTCCGGCGCGCCTTCGTCCAGACCGACGCGCATGGCGGGCGGAAACTGGCCGAGCGAGAGCAGCGGCAGCGCCCGGCTGACGATCTGCTCGGTGCAGCCGTAAGGGTAGCGATCGAGCGACGCCAGAAGCGCCGGCGCGTCGATCCCGCCCGGTGCTCCGACGCTGAGCGACACCTCGGCGGAGCCAGGCACCAGGTCGCGCACGAGATCGGCGCTGACCGTCAGGCTTTCCCCCGGTTGCAGGCGGCGCACGGTGCGGCTGAGCAGCGTCTTCGGCCCCGGTTGAACAGAGATGGGAAGCGTCCGCTCGACGCTTGCCCCATCCGGTCCGGTCGCTGTCATGGTGACGGCGCCGCTGCCGATGCCGATGGCGCTGACCGGTATGGTCAGGCTGGCGCCGCCGCGCGCTGCAAGGGTGATGCGCTGCCGGAGCGCGTCGGCGCGCATCGCGATCGGACCCGAGGGCGTGAGGTTGATGTCGTAGGAACCGGCCGGCGCCTCGACGTTGTCGAGCCGCAGATGCAGCCGCGAACGGTCGCCGAGGTTGAGGAAGCGCGGCAGCGTCGCCTGCGCCACCAGCGCATCGCGGATAATAACCTCGCGTGCGGCCGATCCGGCGCGGGTCGCGGTCCAGGCGATGGCGTCGACCCGCACTGCGCCGTCGAAGGCGGGAATGTCGAAGGCGACGCGGGCGCGTCCGTCGGGCCCCGCCTTCACCACGCCGGAGAAGCGCGCCAGCGGCGCCTCGCGCGGCGGCGAGACGCTGGAATCGATCCCGGCGTCGCCGCCTGAGCGGATCGCGCCGCGCGCGCCCTGCATGCCGTCGATGAGGTAACCGTAAAGATCGCGCAGCTCCGCCGCCAGCGCGCGCTGGCCGAACAGATGTCCTGCCGGATCGGGCGCAGGGTGGCGCGTCAGGTTCAGGATTCCGACATCGACCGCGGCAACCGTCACGAAGGCCTCTTCACCGGCCTGAAGCCCTCTGATCGTGACGGGGACCTCCAGCGTTGCGCGCGGACGGATGCGCTCGGGCAGGTCGAGCGCGACGTCGAGCTGGCGCGCGGCGCGATCGACGGAGAACCAGGCAAGCCCGAGCGAGCGGCCCGGCATGCGCTTCGCCTGCTGGTCCATCGGCCGGTGCGCGAAGGCGACAAGGTAGGCGCCAGGGCCCCAGGCGCCATCGACATCGAGCGTCACGGTCGCGCCGGACGGACCGGCCTCGATCTCGCGCCAGGACGAGACGCCCTCGCCGACCACCGCCAGCGTGACGCGGCCCTGGAAGCGCGGCCTGACGGTGACGCTCATGCGCTCGCCGGCGCGGTAGGCGGCCTTGTCGAGCGACAGGTCCAGCAGGTCGGGCGTGTCGGCCGTCACCTCGCCGGCATAGCCGACGCTGTAGCTCAACGAGGTCTGCGCCCCGCCGGCGCCGAGCTCCAGCCGGTAGCTGCCCCAGTCGGCCGGCAGCGACAATCGCGTCGGCTCGCCTGTGCCGACCGACAGTGCGCCATTGGCGACACGGCGCGTTGTCCGCGTCGCCTCGTAGGTCCAGCGGCCTTCGGCGAAATACCATTGCCAGCTCCGCTCGATGCGGGACAGGGTCCACGTCACGCCCTCGCGGGCGATGCGCCGCCCGTCGGGGCCGACCATCACGACATCGAACGTCGCGTTGGCGCCGGCGGTGAGGCTGGCGTCCTCGAACCGCTTCTTCACCGCGATCGCCGGAGCCGTCAGGCTGACCGGCATGGTCACCGTCCGCTCGACGGCGCGTCCGCCTTCCTCGCCGACCCGAAGCCTGATCGTCACCTCGAGGGGGCGCACCATGTCGGCCTCCGGCAGACGTGCCACGATGCGGGCGCGCCCTTGCTCGTCGGTGGCGGGCGCCTCCTCGATCTCGCGGGTGACAGGCTCGGGGCGTTCGTCCGTGAGCCCGATCAGCCAGTCCTCGTGACCGGGCACCGGCGCGCGCTCGGCGGGTTTCAGTGTCACCTCGCCGCTGACCGCAAGAGCCGCGCCCGGTGCGCCATAGAGGTAGCGCGCAGCGACATCGACGATCGCTGCGGAGCCGGGGGCGATGCGCGGCTCGGCGGGCTCCAAGGTTACCTCAAGCCGGTCGGGCACATAGTCCTCGACGAGGAAACGCGCCTCGCCGATCGGCTTGCCGCGCGGATCCGCGTAGGCCTCGACCCGCCAGCCGCCGCGCGGAGCGCCGGAGAACAGAGACAGCGAATCCGCCCGTCCGCCGGCGCCCGCATCCGGCGCGACCGTGCGGCGGTGCTCGACGCCGTCCGGCCGGCGATAGACGAGGGTGAGGGGCAGGCCGGGCGTGGCGCGTCCCTTCGCGTCGCGCAGCAGCGCTGTCACGTTGACCACTTCGCCCGGACGATAGACGCCGCGCTCGGTGGCGACGAATGCGTCGAGCCCCCTGGGCGCGACGCGACCCTTCACGCCGCGGTCCGACAGGTCGAACGCGCCTGCCGCGATGTCGAGGAAGCCATAGTCTCCCTGACCGTCGCTCGCCACCACCAGCGCAGGCGCAAGCCCGCCTTCGCCGCGCGACAGACCGGCATCGAACCGCGCCAGTCCCGACCGATCTGTGCGCACGGTGCCCAGCACCTCATTGTTGCGGGCGATCAGCCGCAATTCCACCCCGCCCAGGGGCGCCGCGTTCGCCAGCGAGCGCACCAGCACATGCAATCCGTCGCCCGCGGCGAGCGCGGTCAGCCCGAGATCGGAGACGACGAACCACTGCGTGGCCAGCTCCTCGCCCTCGAGCGCCTCGTCCGGCTGGTCGGCGGCCGGCCGTCGCGTGCGGGCCGTCATCACATGCACGCCAGGCTCGAGCCGCGGCAGGGCCTCCTGCACCGGAAAGGCCGTGACCACGTCCCGGTTGAGCTCGTTGCGCGTGGCGAGCCGGCCCGACCAGAGCCTGACGCCACGCTGGCGGGCGATGTCTCGCGCGCCGAAATCGCTGAGTTGGCGAAGGAATTCGTCCGAGCGCACGGTGGGCGCCAGCGAACGGTCGCCGATGCGGTAGATGTCGATCTCGACGCCGTCGGTGTTGACGCTGACGACCGGGATTCCCTCCTGACCGGTGCGGGGCAGCACGTAACTGCGCCCGGTGAAGCGCGCCTGCGGCGAACGGTCCCGCACATAGATGTCGTAGTCGGCGGTGCGCAGCAGCTGCTCCTCCACCGCCGAGGGCAACCCCTGGCGGATGGCGATGCGATAGCGCTCGCCGTGCTGAAGCCCATCGACGCACAATTGCCGGCCTTCTGCGGTGACGGCCGGCTCGCGCGCGCCCTGCACCACGACGAAGGGGGCAAAATCGATCCGGCCGCGCGCCAGCGGGTCGGAGAAGGTGAAACAGGCGCGAGGGCTCGCAGCGTCCGAATCGACCTTGTAGCCGGTGATGCGGAAGCCGTGTTTCTCGCGCAGCGCCAGCCAGGTCTGCCTCAGTTCTGCATTGTCCTGCGCGGCGAGGCTGAGACGATAGGCATCGAGCGCCGGGCGCCACATGTCGCGGGCCTCGAAGGCGCGCGCCAGGGCAGCGAGCGCCTGCGCCTCCTCCGCGCGGGTGCGCGAGCGCTC
This sequence comes from uncultured Allobosea sp., assembly GCA_964508635.1. Lineage (GTDB taxonomy): Bacteria > Pseudomonadota > Alphaproteobacteria > Rhizobiales > Beijerinckiaceae > Allobosea. Next base: position 4,295 of record CAZDUL010000204.1, read on the forward strand.
GTAGGCCCCGTAGGCGGCTGCCGTGGCGCGGTCCTGGGCGCGATAACGCTCGCTCCAGTCCTGCGTCTGACGCGCGACGGCGAGCGCCGTGGACGAAACGGTCAGCCAGGCCGCCGGATCGCGCGGATCGAGCGCCACCAAGGCTGCCGCTGCGGCGGTCGCGGCCTGCGTGTTGCCGGCGCGCAAGGCCGCCTGAACATCCGCCCGCCAGGCCTGCGCCGGCTTCGACGCGGCGTTCGGCGCTTCGCGGCGAAGTTGCGTTTCGAGGCGGATGGCGTCGTTGCGCAGATCATCGCGCACCATGGCCCGTTGCGGTGTCGCTGACGGCGCCACGCCACCCTGCGCGAAGGCGGGCTGCGCGAGCGACGCCCAACCCTGCAGCGCCAGGCCCGCAACGAGGGCCATCGCCCCGAGCCGCCCGCCGGTCTGCTTCATCCACGCCATCGCCGTGAACTCCCCGTCGCCGCTGCCCCGCGCTGCTCCAAGACTACGCCCGCCGGCGGCTGACGCAAGGTTCTTTCGGACGTGCCGCCGCGCGCCGATGGCCGATACCGGCTCGACAGCCGCCGCCGCACTTGCCAAGTTGATCTGCGGGAGCTTGCGCGTGCAACGGGGTCACCGCCATGCCGTGGATGAACAAGCCGATCCGACGCGGTGCGAGCGCCATGCTGGCAGCCGTGCTCTGTGCTGTTGCCGGTTCGGCAGGGGGGCAGCCGCAACCGGCCGGCCCGCCGCCCGATCCGGCGCAGGCGGCGGCGAAGGCCGCTTTCGAGCAATTGCCCGAGGCCGCGCGGCGCGCCATCCAGGAGGATCTGATCTGGACAGGCGATTTCAACGGTGTCGCCGGCGGCGAGTTCGGTCGGCGCACCTATGACGCATTGCTCGCCTTCGAGCGCCGGCAGCGTCTGACGGCGGACGGGGTGCTCACAGGGCCCGAGCGGGCCGCGCTGAAGCAGGCGGCGGATGCCGCGCGGGCGGCCGTGCGCTTCGAGCCTCTGACCGATCCGGCCACGGGCATCCGCATCGGCCTGCCGCAGGCCGTCCTCAGCCAGCGGGTCGCGGTGCAGAACGGCGTCGTCCACCGCCGGCCGGACGGGCGGATGTCGCTCCAGCTCACGCGCTTTCCGGAGGGCGAGGCACTGTCTGCGCTCTTCGAGCGGCTCAAGGTCGATCAGCCGGGCCGGAAGGTCACCTACCGCCTGCAACGGCCGGACTGGTTCGTGGTGTCTGGCGAGGAAGGCGACCGGCGCTTCTACACCCGTGTCGCCGAAGGGCCGGGGGGCCTGCGCGGCTACACCTTCCGCTTCCCGCTTGCCGAGGCTGCGACAGGCGACCGGCTGATGATCGCCATCGCCAACAGCTTCGAGCCTTTTCCGGGAACGACGGCGGCGGCGAACCCGGCGAGGCTTCCGGCGCAGACCGGCCAGCAGACGGCGCCCGTCGCCCCGCCGCTTCAGCCGGCCTCCCCGGCCACCGTGGCTCCCGCCAACCACGCGCCGCGCAGTGCCCCCACGGTGCTTGCCACCACCGCGGTG
>CAZDUL010000205.1:0-6476 GCA_964508635.1 uncultured Allobosea sp.
AAGACCGCGTACACGCGTACCCCCACCGAGGACGGCGGAGATGAGCGCGGCGGGGCCAGCAAGCCCGACGCACGGGGCCGGGAGGAGACGGGAGGAGGGACAGACCCCCCAGGCCACTCTCCCTCGAAAGGCCCGGCGAAGTCCGTCAAAAAAGGACTCCGTCCGAGTTTGGAACTGTGCAAAAGCACCCCGGGGCGCAGCGCCCCGGCGGCAGGCAGACGAGGTTGATGATGAGCGGGATTGCAGGTGCTGGATCGGGCTCCAGGCGCGTTGGGGCAGAGGCAGATGCTGCCTCGACGCCGTTCGCGTTGACCAATCCTGATCTGCCGCCAGCGCAAGGGCTCTACGACCCCCGACACGAGAAGGATTCATGCGGCGTGGGCTTCATCGCCGACATGAAGAACCGGGCAAGCCATGCCATCGTGAGCCAGGGTCTGCAGATCCTGCGCAATCTCGACCACCGCGGCGCCGTCGGCGCCGATCCGAAGCTGGGCGACGGCTGCGGCATTCTCCTGCAGATCCCGCACCGCTTCTTTCAGGCGAAGGCGGCAGAACTCGGCATCGCGCTGCCCGAACCGGGCCATTATGCGGTCGGGCATTTCTTCATGCCGCGCGACCCGGACATCTTCGCGCTGTGCACCGATATCATCAACCAGACCATCGCCGAGGAGGGGCAGGTTCTGCTCGGGTGGCGCGAGGTGCCGGTCGACAACAGCGACCTCGGCGAGGCTGTCAAGGCGACCGAGCCGCGCCAGATGCAGGTTTTCATTGGCCGTGGCGAGGGCGTCGCCGATCAGGACGAATTCGAGCGTCGGCTGTTCGTGCTGCGCAAGTCGGTCTCGAACAAGATCTACAAGCGGCAGGATCGCGCCACGGCGAACTATTATCCCGTTTCGCTGTCGTCCCGCACGATCGTCTACAAGGGCATGGTGCTGGTCAACCAGCTTGGTGCCTATTACCTCGACCTTCAGGACGAGCGGATGGAGAGCGCGCTGGCCCTCGTCCACCAAAGGTTCGCCACCAACACCTTTCCGTCGTGGCGGCTGGCGCACCCCTACCGCATGGTCGCGCACAACGGCGAGATCAACACGCTGCGCGGCAACATCAACTGGATGGCGGCGCGCCAGGCGAGCGTGGACTCGCCGCTGTTCGGCAACGACATCTCGAAGCTGTGGCCGATCTCCTATGAAGGCCAGTCCGACACGGCCTGTTTCGACAATGCGCTCGAGTTTCTGGTGCGAGGTGGCTACAGCCTCGCGCATGCCATGATGATGCTGGTGCCGGAGGCCTGGGCGGGCAACCCGCTGATGAGCGAGGAGCGGCGCGCCTTCTACGAATATCACGCGGCGCTGATGGAGCCGTGGGACGGCCCCGCGGCCATTGCCTTCACCGACGGCCGCCAGATCGGCGCGACGCTGGACCGCAACGGGCTTCGGCCGGCGCGTTTCCTCGTCACCGATGACGGGCTTGTGGTCCTGGCTTCCGAGTTCGGCGTGCTGCCCATCCCGGAGGAGAAGATCGTCCAGAAGTGGCGCCTTCAGCCGGGAAAGATGCTGCTTATCGATCTGGAGCAGGGGCGGATCATCTCCGACGAGGAGATCAAGTCCACGCTTGCAGCGGCGAACCCCTACAGGGAATGGATCAGGCGAACCCAGATCGTGATCGAGGACCTGCCGCCGGCTGAACCGCGCCAGACCCGCACGGATGTGGCGTTGCTCGACAAGCAGCAGGCGTTCGGCTACACGCAGGAAGACCTCAAGCTGCTGATGGCGCCGATGGCGGTCACCGGCCAGGAGGCGGTTGGCTCGATGGGCACCGACACGCCGATTTCGGCGTTGTCGTCGAAGTCGAAGCTGCTCTTCACCTACTTCAAGCAAAACTTCGCGCAGGTCACCAACCCGCCGATCGACCCGATCCGCGAGGAGCTGGTCATGAGCCTGCTCTCCTTCATCGGACCGCGGCCGAACATCCTCGATCTCACCGGCGCGTCGAAGAAGAAGCGGCTGGAGGTGCGCCAGCCGATCCTCACCGACGAGGATCTCGAGAAGATCCGGTGCATCGGCCACTACGAGGACCGGTTCGATTCCAAGACGCTCGACACCACCTATCCGGCGCGCGAGGGTGCGGCCGGCATGGAGGGCGCGCTGGAGCGGCTGTGCGAGCGCGCCGAAGCGGCCGTGCACGGCGGCTACAACATCATCATCCTGTCCGACCGCATGGTCGGGCCCGACCGCATCCCGATTCCGTCGCTTCTGGCGACGGCGGCGGTGCATCATCACCTGATCCGCAAGGGGCTTCGCACCTCGGTCGGGCTCGTGGTGGAGTCGGGCGAGCCGCGCGAGGTGCATCATTTTTGCTGTCTCGCGGGCTATGGCGCGGAGGCGATCAACCCGTATCTCGCCTTCGAGACGCTGGAAGCGGCCTTCGAGCGCGGCGACTTCCCCAAGGAGGTTTCGGCCGACGAGGTGGTCTACCGCTACATCAAGTCGATCGGCAAGGGCGTGCTGAAGGTGATGTCCAAGATGGGCATCTCGACCTACCAGTCCTATTGCGGCGCGCAGATCTTCGATGCGGTGGGGCTCAACTCCAGCTTCATCGCCCGCTACTTCACCGGAACCGCGACCACGATCGAGGGCGTCGGGCTTGCCGAGATCGCGCTGGAGAGCGCGATGCGCCATGCCGATGCGTTCGGCTCCTCGCCCGTGCTGGCCAATGCGCTCGAGGTCGGCGGCGAATACGCCTACCGGCTGCGGGGCGAGGATCATGCCTGGACGCCGGACAATGTCGCGACGTTGCAGCACGCCGTGCGCATGAACTCACGCGACAAGTATCGCGCCTTCGCCGCCATGGTGAACGAGCAGAGCGAGAAATTCACCACGATCCGCGGCCTGTTCCACATCCGCACCGCAGCCGAGCGCGGCCTCCAGCCCGTGCCGCTCGAGGAGGTCGAGCCGGCGGCAGCTATCGTCAGGCGCTTTGCGACGGGTGCGATGTCGTATGGTTCGATCTCGAAGGAGGCGCACGAGACGCTGGCGCTCGCCATGAACGCCATCGGTGCCAAGTCCAACACCGGCGAGGGCGGCGAGGAGCCGGAGCGCTTCCGGCCGTTGCCGAACGGCAAGTCGAAGCGTTCCGCGATCAAGCAGGTGGCGTCAGGCCGCTTCGGCGTGACGACGGAGTATCTCGTCAACTCCGACGTGATGCAGATCAAGATCGCGCAGGGCGCAAAGCCCGGCGAGGGCGGCCAGCTTCCCGGCCACAAGGTCGATGCCAAGATCGCCAAGGTGCGCCACTCGACGCCGGGCGTCGGGCTCATCTCGCCGCCACCGCACCATGACATCTATTCGATCGAGGATCTGGCTCAGCTGATCTTCGACCTGAAGAACGTCAATCCGAAGGCGGACGTCTCGGTGAAGCTGGTCTCGGAGGTGGGCGTCGGCACGGTCGCGGCCGGCGTCGCCAAGGCGCGCGCTGACCACATCACCATCTCGGGCTTCGAGGGCGGCACCGGCGCCTCGCCGTTGACATCGCTGAAGCATGCCGGCAGCCCGTGGGAGATGGGGCTCGCCGAAACCCACCAGACGCTGGTGCTGAACCGCCTGCGCGGGCGCGTGGCGCTGCAGGTCGATGGCGGGCTCAAGACCGGCCGCGACGTGGTGATCGGCGCGCTGCTGTGGGCCGACGAGTTCGGCTTCTCGACCGCCCCCCTGATCGCCGCCGGCTGCATCATTATGCGCAAGTGCCATCTCAACACCTGCCCCGTCGGCGTGGCGACCCAGGATCCGGTGCTGCGCAAGCGCTTCAAGGGCTTGCCGGAACACGTCATCAACTACTTCTTCTTCGTCGCCGAGGAGGTGCGCGAGCTGATGGCCGAGCTCGGCGTCCGCCGCTTCGACGACCTGATCGGCCGCTCCGACTGGCTCGATCGCAAGGCCGCGATCGATCACTGGAAGGCGAAGGGGCTCGACTTCAGCAAGCTGTTCCAAAGGCCCGAGGTGCCCGCCGATGTGGCCATACGCCACTGCGAGCGCCAGAAGCACCCGATCGACGACGTTCTCGACCGCAGGCTGATCGCGGCCGCGTCGGAAGCCATCGCTCACCAGACCCCGGTTGTCATCGAGGCGCGCATTAGCAATGTCGACCGCTCGACCGGCGCCATGCTGTCCGGTCGCGTGGCCGAGCTTTACGGCCACGAGGGCCTCGCCGACGACACCATCACCGTGAAGCTCGTCGGAACGGCGGGACAGGCGTTCGGGGCCTGGGTGGCGGCGGGCGTGACGCTGGAGCTGACAGGCCAGGCGAACGATTATGTCGGCAAGGGCCTCTCCGGCGGCAAGCTGATCATCAAGCCGGATCCGCGCAGCCCCGCGAAGCCCGAAGAGTCGATCATCGTCGGCAACACCGTGCTCTACGGGGCAATTTCCGGCGAGTGCTATTTCCGCGGCGTCGCGGGCGAGCGCTTCGCGGTGCGCAACTCCGGCGCCCTCGCGGTGGTCGAGGGCACGGGCGACCATGGCTGCGAATACATGACCGGCGGCGTGGTCGTGGTGCTCGGCCAGACGGGCCGCAACTTCGCGGCCGGGATGTCGGGCGGCGTGGCCTATGTTCTCGACGAGACGGGGGATTTTCGCCAGCGCTGCAACCTCTCCATGGTCGATCTGGAGCCGGTGCCGGAGGAAGAGGAGCTGATGGACCGCCTTCACCATCACGGCGGCGATCTGGAGCACAAGGGCCGCGTCGATGTTCACTCCGACATGTCGAAGCACGACGAGGAGCGCCTGCTCCAGCTGATCCGGAACCATCTCAACTATACCGGCTCCGAGCGCGCCCGCAGCATCATCGACAACTGGTCGAGCTACCGCTCGAAGTTCGTCAAGGTGATGCCGGTGGAATACAAGCGGGCGCTCAAGGAGATGGAGGCCGCCCGCATGATGCAGGCGGCCGAGTGAGCCCGACGACGCCTGATCGCCGGGCATAACCCGGCGATCACGACCCCGAAGGCCCCGTTCCAGGCCGTAAAAGGCCCGGTCAGGCCAGGCCATGACGAACAGCGCAAGCGCAACGACGGATCAGTGCAATGGGCAAGGTCACCGGCTTTCTCGAGTTCGACCGGCAGGAGCAGAAGTATCAGCTCGCCGGCGATCGCGTGCGGCATTTCCGCGAGTTCACGCTGCCGCTGGAGGACAAGGACCTGCAGAAGCAGGCTTCGCGCTGCATGGATTGCGGCATCCCTTATTGCCACGGCCCGACCGGCTGCCCGGTGATGAACCAGATCCCCGACTGGAACGACCTGGTCTATTCCGGGCGCTGGGAGGAAGCGGCGCGTGACCTGCACTCGACCAACAACTTCCCCGAGTTCACGGGCCGCATCTGCCCGGCTCCGTGCGAGGAGGCGTGCACGCTCAACCTCGAGAACATGCCGGTGACGATCAAGACCATCGAGCAGGCCATCGCCGACAAGGCCTGGGAGAATGGCTGGGTCGCGCCGCAACCGCCCGCGAAGCTCACCGGCAAGCGCGTCGCGATCATCGGATCGGGCACTGCGGGTCTGGCGGCGGCGCAGCAGCTGGCGCGAGTCGGCCATGACGTTCATGTCTTCGAGCGCGAACGCAAGGCCGGCGGCCTGCTGCGCTACGGCATCCCCGATTTCAAGATGGAGAAGCATCACATCGACCGCCGCATCGCGCAGCTGGAAGCCGAAGGCGTGACCTTCCACTACGGCGTCAATGTCGGTGTGACGATGGCTTTCGCCGATCTCACGCGCGACTTCGATGCGGTGCTGATGGCGGGCGGCGCGGAGCAGCCGCGCGATCCGCAATTGCCGGGCTCGGATCTTGCCGGGGTGCATTATGCCATGCCGTTCCTCACCCAGTCGAATCGGCGGGTCGGACAGGAGGACATTTCGGGCGAAACGCCGATCCTCGCAGGCGGCAAGCACGTGGTCGTGATCGGCGGTGGCGATACGGCCTCCGACTGCATCGGCACCTCCTTCCGCCAGGGCGCTCTGCAGGTCACGCAGCTCGATATCCGGCCCAAGCCCCCGGCCATCGAGGACAAGCTGGTGACCTGGCCCTACTGGCCGACCAAGATGCGCACCTCGTCGAGCCAGGCGGAGGGCGCCGAGCGCGAATTCCAGACCGCGACGCTGCGTATCGAGGGCAAGAACGGGCGGGTGACAGGGGTCGTTTGCGCCCGCGTCGACGAGAAGCGCCAGCCGATCGCCGGCACCGAGTTCGTGATCAAGGCCGACCTTGTCTTCCTCGCCATCGGATTTGCCGGCTCGGTCCTCGAGGGCATGGTCGAGCCGTCCGGCGTCCAGGTGTCCAATCGTCGCAATGTTGTGGCGCATGACACCGACTACCGCACCAGCCGCGACACGGTCTTCGTTGCCGGCGAAATGCGCCGCGGCCAGTCGCGCGTGGTCCGGGGGCACCGCGAGTGGGGGCACGCGGCCCACGCCATCGACGCCTGCATGG
>CAZDUL010000206.1:0-8580 GCA_964508635.1 uncultured Allobosea sp.
GCGCCGGACTGGGCGCGGCCGTCTGGGCGATCCCGGGCGCAGCAGCGGCAAGCCCCGCCGCCGCGATGACGATCGCTGCGCGAACCTGCCAGGCGAGGCCGCTGCGCTGCCGCATCATCGCGCGGTTCCCAAGGGCGCGGCCGCGCTTGCGAGCGCTTCCGCCACCGCTGCAGCTGCAGCGGCGGGATCATCGAAACACCAGGGACCCAGAGCCACGAACTCGGCGCGCGTGAAGGCAAGCGGCGCGATTGCCTCGGGTCGAGCCGCGTAGGCCACGCAGGGCGTCTCGAACAGCTCCGCCCACCAGGCGGCGCGCTCGAGGAGCGCGGACGGGGCCATCGCCTTGCCGTCGGAGCGCGGCTCCCCGAACATCACGTAGTCCGCGCCGGCCTCGCCTGCATCCATGGCGTCGTGGCGCGACAGCAGTCCGCCCGCACCGACAATCCGCTCGCCCTTGACCACCTCGCGGGCCTGAACGACGGCGGCGAGGCTCGTGGCGTGAACGCCATCGGCGCCGCCCCGCACCGCAATCGCAGCCTCCTGATCGACGAGCACGGCCACGTCCTCGGCCTGCGCCAGCGGCGCGAGCGCCTTGACGAGATTGATGCGGGCGCGCTCATCCAGCCGGTCGCTCAGCCGCAGCAGCAAGGAGGCCGGTTTCAGCGCAGCGACCGCGGCCTGAAGCGCTGGCCGGAACACAGCGGCCTCCTCGATCACGGGGCTGACGAGATAGGTCTGAAAAGGCGGCATCGGAAAACCGGTGATATGCGAGCGCGGCGCGCGGATTCTGGCCGGCGCACGACTGCGGATGGGCCCGCGTCAGGCCCGTTTGGACTTCACTTGCGACACAACGCGGTCGATGGCAAGCGCGGCCAGTCCCGCCGCCAGGGCCCAGAAGGCTGCGCCGATGCCGCCCAGGCTGAAGCCGGAGGCTCCGACCGCGAGCGTGATGACGGCGGGGAAGCGCTGCCTGTCGTCGGCCATGGCGCCCGCCAGCGCCCCCGCCAGCGAGCCGGCAAGACCGAGGCCTGCAACCGCCACGATCAGCGCCTTGGGCAGCGCGACCAGCAGCGCGAGGATCGGCGCCGCGGCGAGCCCGATTGAGATCCAGATCGCGCCATACCAGATCCCGGCGGTCCAGCGTTTCGCAGGGTCCGGATGCGTGTCCGGGCCCGTGCAGATGGCGGCCGAAATCGCAGCGGCGTTGACCAGATGCGCGCCGAAAGGGGCCGTGGCCAGCGAGGCAAGGCCCGTCACGCCGAGAACCGACGCCGTCGGGGGCTCGTAGCCCGCCTGCCGGAGCACGGCGAAACCGGGAAGGTTCTGCGCCGCCATCGTGACCAGATAGAGCGGCAGCCCGAGCCCGATGATCACGCCCGGATCAAGGGCGGGCGCGATCAGCATCATGGTCGGCGCAAGCGAGGCGAAGTCCGGCGCGGAGGCAAGGCCGAGCGCCGCAGCGAGGGCCGCACCGGCGAAAAGCGCCGCGATGACCGCGCCGAAGGCATTGACGCCGCGCACCACTAGGAACACGAGCACCACCGCGCCGACCAGCACGGGCTCGACGCGCATCTCGTCGAACACGGCGACGACGAAGCGCAGGATCACACCCGCCAGCATGGCCGAGGCGATCGGCATCGGAATGCGCGCCACGATCCGCCCGAGCGGGCGGATGAACGCGGTGAGCGTGATCAGGAGCGCGGCAAACAGGAAGGCGCCCACTGCCGACGCCATGCCGACACCGCCGGAGGCGGCGATCAGCGCAGCGCCGGGCGTCGACCAGGCCATGATCAACGGCATGCGGTGGCGCCAGCTCAGCCAGATCGAGGCCGCACCCTTGGCGAAGGCCAGCCCCGCGATCCATGACAGGGTTTGCGCTTCGGTGGCGCCCACGGCCTGGGCGGCGGCGAGCACCACGGCGACCGATGCTGCGAAGCCGACGAAGGCGGCCACGAAGGCGGAAAACAGCTGGGACAGGGCGGCACCGGCGCGGTTGGAGCAGGCGCGGACGCGCACGCCGCCGCACCTGCTGGTCAGGGTTTAGGAACAAGGGGCCAGCAGGGCAACGGTGTTCCCTGCAGTGCAGGCAGGCGAACGCGTCATGCCATGACCGCCGCCACCCCCTCACGCGCCAGCCGTTCGAGGCCCTGCGTCAGCCCTGCCGATACCAGCGGATGGGCCGCGAGATCCGGCGCGAACAGGGCCTGAAGCGAAAGCAGCCGCGTCGCAGCCTCCGCGGAAGCCCCACGCCAGCCTGCGAGGCGCGAGGCGGGTTCCGCCGCCAGCGGATCCTGCACGGTGATCGGCTCGTCCGCCGCATCGCGGCCGCTGGCATGGGCGGCGAAGGCGGCGACGGCGAGCGCGATATGGTCGCAGGGACGTCCGGCAGCGAGATTGTCGCGCCAGGCGGCGAGAAGGCGCTGCGGCAGTTTCTGCGAGCCGTCCATCGCGATCTGCACGAGGCGGTGACGGATCGTCGGGTTGCGGAAGCGTGCCAGCAGGTCGTCGCAGTAGCGCGCGAGATCGACGCCGGGCGGCGCGGGCACGCTGGGGCGAACCTCAGCCCACAGGCCAGCCAGGAAGCGGGCGAGGCGCGGATCATTCGCGGCCTGCGCCACCGTCTCGTGGCCGAGCGCGAGGCCGAGATAGGCAAGGCTCGAATGCGCGCCGTTGAGCAGGCGAAGCTTCATCAGCTCGAACGGGGCCACATCCTCGACGAACTGCGCGCCGGCCAGCGCCCAGTCCGGACGACCTTGCGGGAAGCGATCCTCGATCACCCACTGGCTGAAGGGCTCGGTGACGACAGGCCAGGCATCGCGCAGGCCGAGTCGCCCGGAGATGGCGCCGCGATCGGCGTCGGTGGTGGCGGGCACGATACGGTCCACCATGGTGCACGGGCAGGCGACCTTCTCGCGCACATAGGCGCCGAAGGCCGGCTCCAGCAGCGAAGCCATGCGCGACAACACGCGGTGGACCGTGCGCCCGTTCGACGGCAGGTTGTCGCAGCACAGCACCACGAACGGGTCGACACCCGCCGCGCGCCGGCGCGCCAGCGCGGCGAGCAGGTAGCCCGGGGCCGAACGTGGGCGGGTCATGTCGGCGAGGTCGTGAACGATGTCGGGGTGATGCTCGTTCAGCGAACCGGTCGCGGGGTCGTGACAATAGCCCTTCTCGGTCACGGTGAGCGTCACGATCTTCACCGACGGCGAACTCATCGCCGCGATCAATGCGGCCGGGTTTTCCGGCGCGACCAGAACCCGCCGGATGGCGCCGACCACCTGCAGCCGCTCGCCGGACGCATCGCGGACCGCAACCGTGTAGAGCCCGTCCTGGGGCTCGAGTGCGTCGCGCGTGTCGGGGCTGCGCAGGCTTGCCGCAACGATGCCCCAGCGCAGGTCGCCCGTCGCCAGCACGGTCTCGGTCATCACCGCCTGGTGGGCGCGGTGGAACGCGCCGACGCCAAGGTGGACGATGCCGGTCTCGAGCCGCGCCCGTTCATAGGCCGGGCGGGCAACCGCGGCGGGCACGGCTTCGAGCGTGGCGGAGGACAAGCGCATCATTTGAACAGGTTCGGCAGCCAGAGCGAGAAGGCAGGCACATAGGTGACGAGCAGCAGCACGAAAACCGACGCGCCGTAGAACGGCCAGATGGTCTTCATGCTGTCGCCGATCGAGACCTTGCCGATGGCGCAGGTGACGAACTGCACCGAGCCCACCGGCGGCGTGTTGAGCCCGATACCGGCGTTGAGGATCAGGATCACGCCGAAATGGATCGGGTCGATTCCGAAGGCCAGCACCACGGGGAGGAAGATCGGCGTGCAGATGATGATCATCGGCGCCATGTCCATGAAGGTCCCGAGCAGCATCAGGATGACGTTGATCAGCAGCAGCATCATGAACGGATTGTCGGTGACGCTCTTCATGAAGGCGACGGCCTGCGCGGGCACCTGCAGCAGCGCCATCAGCCAGCCGAAGGCCGCGGCCGTGCCGATGACGAGCAGCACCATGGCCGTGGTGCGCACCGCGCCGAGCGTCGCCTCGCTAAAGCCCTTCCAGTCGAGTGCGCGGTAGGCGAACAACGTGACGAGAAGCGCATAGACCACCGCGACGCAGGAGCTTTCCGTGGCGGTGAAGATCCCTGAGCGCACGCCGCCGAAGATGATGCCGATCAGCAGCAGGCCCGGAAAGGCCGCGACGAAGGCCACAGCCACCATCCGCCAGCCCGGAAACACCCCGGCGGGATAGCCGCGCTTCACCGCCACGAGCCAGGCGACCAGCATCAGCGCGAGCGCCAGCAGCAGGCCCGGCACGATACCGGCGGTGAAGAGGTCCGCGATGGACAGGTTCCCGCCCGCCGCGAGCGAGTAGATGATCATGTTGTGCGAGGGCGGGATCAGCAGCGCGATGATCGCGGAGTTGGCCGTGACGTTGACGGCATAGTCCGGCGCATAGCCGCGCTTGACCATCTGCGGGATCATGATGCCGCCCACCGCCGAGGCGTCGGCCACGGCAGAGCCCGAGATGCCGCCGAACAGCGTGGAGGTGACGACGTTCACCTGGCCGAGGCCGCCGCGCAGATGCCCCACCAGCGCCGAGGCGAAGCCGATCAGGCGTTCCGCGATGCCGCCACGGATCATCAGGTCGCCGGCGTAGATGAAGAACGGGATGGCCATCATCGCATAGGCGTTCATGCCCGAGTTGATCTGCTGGAAGATCACCGCCGGCGGCAGATCCATGTAGAGGATCGTGGCGAGCGAGGCCGCGCCGAGGCAGAACGCGATCGGGGTTCCGATCAGCATCAGGCCGGTGAAGACGCCGAAGAGAACGACAAGCTCCATGATCTCAGGCTCCGCCATGGGGGGCTTGGGCGTCGGAGCTTTCGGCCGTATCGACCAGCGGACGTCCCGTGAACAGGCGGGCGAGCTTCTCGACGCCGAACAGGGCGATCAGGATGCCGGCGCCGGACATGGGCACGTAATCCCAGCCCTGGCTGATCCCGATCATCGGCGTTGCGGCGGCCCAGGTGGTCTTTGCCAGTTCCCAGCCGAACCAGAACATGGCGAGACCGAAGCCGATGACGACGCTCTGCGTGACCGTCTGCATCAGCAGGCGAAGCGGTTTCGGCGCATAGTGCAGCCCGATCTCGAAGCCGAGATGCTGGCCGTCCCGCACCCCGACCGCCGCGCCGAGCAGGATGAACCAGCTCATCAGCAGCAGCACCGAGGGCTCGGTCCAGGTCGGGGTGGCATTGAGGACGTAGCGGCCGAACACCTGCCAGGCGACCAGCGCGGTCATCGTCACCAGCCCGGCGCCGGCCAACCACAGGGCAGCCATCGCGAGCCGGCGCAGCAGGCCGGAATAGGCGTCGAGCATGGAAGCCACCGTCGTCACTGCAGCCGTCATCCCGGCCATGATCCGGGATCAGACGCGACGAGGGGCGGCTGATCCCGGGCGTGTGTCTGTCAGCCCGGGATGACGGGCTGTGCGGACGTTGCCTTCGTCAGGCGCTGACAGCCTGGATGCGGGCAACCAGCGCCTGCAGCTCGGGCGTGCTGGCGAAGCGCTGGTAGACCGGGCGCATGGCGTCGATGAAGGGCTGCTTCTCGACCGCATTGACCTGCGCGCCCTTGGCCTCGACGTTCTTGCGGGCGCTTTCCTCGCGCGCGTCCCAGAGCTTGCGCATGTGCGGAACGCTTTCCTTCGCGGCGGCGCGGATGATCTCGCGATCGGCCGGGGTCAGGCGATCCCAGGCGCGCTTCGACATGACAAGCACTTCGGGCGACATCGAATGCTCGGTCATCGAGTAGAACTTCGAGACCTCGAAATGGCGCGTGCTCTCGTAGGACGGCCAGTTGTTCTCCGCCCCGTCGATGACCCCGGTCTGAAGGGCCGAGAACACCTCGCCGAACGGCATCGGCGTCGGGTTGGCGCCGAGCGCCTGCACGAGGCTGACGAACAGGTCCGATTGCTGCACGCGGATCTTCAGGCCCGCCATGTCGGCCGGCGTGCGGATCGGGCGCCGGCCGTTGTAGAAGGAACGTGCGCCGGAATCATAGAAGCCGAGGCCCACCATGTTGTGCGGTTCGAACGCCGCGAGCATGCCGTTTCCGATCTCGCCGTCCATGACGGTGCGCATGTGCTGTACCGAGCGGAAGATGAAGGGCAGCGCCGGAATCGCGGTCGTCGGCACAAGGTTGTTGAGCGGGGCCATGTTGATGCGGTTCATGTCGATCACGCCGAGGCGGGTCTGCGTGATCGTGTCCGCTTCCTGGCCGAGCTGGCTCGAGTGGAACACCTGGATCCTGATGCGTCCGTTGGTGCGCTGCTCGACGAGCTGGCCCATGAACTTGACGGCCTCGACCGTCGGATAGCCGTCCGGGTGCGTGTCGGCCGAGCGCAGCGTCACGGCCTGCGCGGAAGCCTTGCCGATGATCGCGGGCGTCGCCAGCGCGGCGCCGGACAGCGCCAGGAAATGTCTGCGGGTCGTCATGGTTTTCCTCCGGTTCGCCCTCGGTTGGGCGCTCTGCTCTTGCCTTGCCCGTCAGGGGCGCGTCACAGCCTGTAGGCCTCCTTGGCGAGGCGGTAGGCCAGATCATGCGCCGTCTCGCGCGCCTCGTCCTCGGACAGCCGGTGTTCGGCAACGAGGCGGGCGAGGAAGGCGCAATCGCACCGGCGCGCCATGTCGTGGCGAGCCGGAATCGACAGATAGGCGCGGGTGTCGTCGTTGAAGCCGACGGTGTTGGCGAAGCCGGCCGTCTCGGTGGTCAGCTCGCGGAAACGGCGCATGCCCTCCGGCGCATCGAAGAACCACCAGGCCGGCCCGAGCCGGAGTGCCGGATAGTGCCCGGCGAGCGGGGCGAGCTCGCGGCTGTAGGCGGTCTCGTCGAGGGTGAAAACGATGACGGTGAGCTTCGGCTCGTTGCCGACGGCGTCGAGCAGGGGCTTGAGCGCGCGCACATAGTCGGTCGCGGTCGGGATGTCCGCGCCCTTGTCGCGGCCGAAGCGGGCGAAGATCGCCGGATTGTGGTTGCGGAAGGAGCCCGGATGGATCTGCATCACCAGACCATCATCAAGGCTCATGCGCGCGAACTCCGTCAGCATCTGGCCGCGGAACAGGTCCGCCTCCTCGGCGCTGACGGGGCCGGCCATCACCCTTGCGAACAGCGCGGCCGCTTCGCTCGCGCTCAGGTTCGCGGTGCGCGCGGTGGCGTGCCCGTGATCGGAAGCGGTCGCGCCGAGCGCGATGAAGGCGGCGCGGCGCTTGCGGTGCGCGGCCAGATAGCCCGCCCAGCTGGCGGTATCCTCGCCTGTCAACGCGCCGAGCGCCCGGACGTTGGCGTGGAAGCCCTCGAACTCGGGATCGACCACGGCGTCGGGGCGGTAGCAGGGCAGCACGCGACCCGTCCAGCCCGAATCCCTCACGGCCTTGTGGTGGGCAAGGTCATCGAGCGCACCATCGGTGGTGGAGATCGCCTCGATACCGAAACGCTCGTAGAGCGCACGGGGCCTGAATGCGGGGGTCGCGAGCCTGTCGGCGATCACGTCGTAGAAGTGGTCCGCGCTGGCCTCGGTGAAGGGCTCGTCGAGCCCGAACAGGTCCGCGAAGACATGCTCGATCCACATCTTGGTCGGCGTGCCGCGAAACAGCGGCCAATGCTTCGCGAACAGCCGCCAGATCGCGCGGCCGTCGTTTTCGACCGGGCCGCCGTCGGCTCGCGGAACGCCGAGCCTCTCCAGCGCCACGCCCTGCGAATACAGCATCCGGAAGACATAGTGATCCGGCTTCACGAACAGCGCGGCCGGATCGGGAAAGGGTTCGTTCAGCGCATACCAGGCCGGGTCCGTGTGGCCATGGGGGCTGATGATCGGGAGGCCGGCGACGTCCGCATAGAGCCGGCGCGCGATGCCCCGGATGCCGGGGTCGGCCGGGAACAGCCTGTCTGGATGCAAAGCCATGACTGGTCGGCTGCCTCCCCTGAGCGTCGCCTCGCCTTCCAAAAAACGGCCGCCCGGACGGACGCCGCCGGCCGGTCGCCCCGGCTCTGCCTGTCTGGAGCCTTACGAGGACGGCGCCCCGCAGCCCACAGATGCTCTTGTCGATATACTAATATACTAGTATGTCAATCGACCAACGAACACGGACGAACCGCTCGGGCGCAAGGCCGATGCCGGATCTGCGAAGGGAGCAGGCGCGTGCGGGGCGATGCCGCCGGCAATGCAGGGCAGGAGATGACTACGCCGGCCGTGGCAGGGCTGCGGCCGCGCGGGGCAGCAGGCAGCGACGCCCGGTCCGTGCGGCGCGCCGTGCGGGAGACCGCCGGCAGCCGCATCCTGGGCGATTTGCGGCGCCAGATCCTCGACCTGACGCTGAAGCCCGGACAGCCCCTGGTCGAGAAGGATCTCACTGCCGCCTATCAGGTCAGCCGCACGCCGGTGCGCGAGGCGCTGATCCGGCTGGCAGAGGAAGGTCTCGTCGAGATTGCGCCGCAATCCGGAACCTTCGTCGGGCGCATACCGGCGGGGGCCCTTGCCGAGGCTGTCGTGGTGCGCCCCGCGCTGGAGCGTGTCCTTATCCCCCTCT
>CAZDUL010000207.1:0-6522 GCA_964508635.1 uncultured Allobosea sp.
GCGTAGCGCGCGCCGGGCCACGGGTTGAACGGGATCAGGTTGATCTTGGCCGGGAGGCCCCTGAGCAGCCGGACCAGCTCGCGCGCATCGGAATCCGAATCGTTCACGCCCTTGAGCATGACATATTCGAAGGTGATGCGCCGGGCGTTCGACAAGCCCGGATAGGCCCGGCAGGCGTCGAGCAGGTCCCGGATCGGATACTTCCTGTTGAGCGGCACCAGTTCGTTGCGCAGGTCGTCGCGCACCGCATGCAGCGAGATGGCCAGCATGGCGTTCGCGCGCTCGCCGAGCGGGACGATCTCCGGCACGACGCCCGAGGTCGAGACCGTGATGCGCCGTCGTCCCAGCGACAGCCCGTCGCCGTCGGCCATCGTATCGATCGCCTCGACCACCGCATCGCTGTTATAGAGCGGCTCGCCCATGCCCATGAAGACGATGTTCGAGACGAAACGGGAGCCATCCCCCGGCAGGAGACCACCGTCCTGCGGGCGCGCGCGGCCGGGAAAATCACCGATCTGGTCGCGCGCCACCACAAGCTGCGCCACGATTTCGGCTGCAGTCAGGTTGCGCACCAGGCGTTGCGTGCCCGTATGGCAGAAGCTGCATGTCAGCGTGCAGCCGACCTGGCTCGAGACGCACAGCGTGCCCCGGTCGACCTCCGGAATGTAGACGCACTCGATTTCGGCGCCCTTGTCGTGGGGCCCCGTGCTCGGCATCCGCATCAGCCATTTGCGCGTGCCGTCCTTGGAGAGCTGCGCGGCGGTAACGGTCGGCCGGTCCAGCGTGAAGCGCGCCTCGAGCGCGGCTTTCAGGTCCTTGCCGACATTGCGCATCTCGGCGAAGTCGCGCACGCCATGGTGATAGACCCAGTTCCAGATCTGCTGGGTGCGCATCCGCAGTTCGCGCTCGGGCACGCCGATGTCGGCCAGCGCGGCGCGAATGCCGTCCCGAGAGCGTCCGAGCAGCGACGGGCGCGACGCAGCCTCCGCCACGGACGTTAAAGCGGGGGCCGGCGGTGCTGCGGCCGGTTCGGAAGCGGGTAACATCTTGGCCTATCCAGGGGGAGACGACCCGCAGCGCGGCAGGGCCGACCACGGGCTCGCCTTACCACGAAACCGGCGCCCTGACGACCCATGCCGGGCCGACCCGGGCGCCCATCCTCTCAGGGGCACTCGCGCCGCATCCGTTCGAGCGCCTGGGCAAGCCCTGCCAGAGAGTAGCGATCGGTCACCTCGTTGCCGCGGCCGGAAGTGACCTTGATCAGGACGCTCTGGCCGCGGCGCGCCTGTTCCAGGAATGCGCCTTCTTCTGCCGCATTGGCGATCCAGGCATTGCGCCCCTTCGGCGCCAGCGCGAAGCTGGTCTGGCCGATCGTGGCGGAGCCCGGCACGTCCTCCTTGGCGGGGAAGCCGAGCACGATGCTGATCTCGTTGCGCACGCGCTCCGCCGGGCGGGTTGTCACGAACAGGAAACCCGGGTCGCGGTTCAGGTTGCGCGGCAGCCGCTCCTTGGGCTTGGAGACGATGTAGCACACCTTCGGCCGCCCCTGCGGCGAGGTGTACGCCACCCAGTCTCCGAAAGTGCCGAGTTCGAGGGCCTGCCCCTGGCCGGCGCCTGCGGACGAGGCGGCCGGGGTGCGCTGCTGCGCCATGGCGGGCTCGGCCACGGCCATGGCGGCCAGCGCCGCCAGAACAGCTGCTGATCCCGCGATGCGACGCAGGGCTACGAACGGCAAAGCAATACGGGAAGGCGCCGAGGACAACCGAATCATGGTGGGCTGTGTAACATGGAACCGCATGAGTGGAGGGATGGTCGCACCCTGCAGGAACGATCTCAACGAGAAATCGCGAGGCCGACTGATGAGGTCAAGAAACAGGCGAAATTGCGGTGCGCGCAAATGCGGTTTCGCAGGACGGAGAAACGTGCCACCATCTTCCGGCAGGAGATGCGGCGCGGGGTTGTTCGCCGCAGCCAGCCTGCCCCGACATGATCGGCCCCATCACGGGCCACTGTCGGCGTGACTGACGAGGGACAGGACAGTGTCGAGCCCGGCGGAGTTTGCGGCCCTGGTCGCGGACGTGGCTGAACGTCGCGACCGTGAGGCATTCACGCGCCTGTTCGATCACTTCGCACCGCGCCTGAACGCCTACCTGATGCGCCTCGGCTCGGATCAGGCGCTGGCGGAAGAGATCGTTCAGGATGTGATGGCGACGCTGTGGCGCAAGGCCGCCCTGTTCGACCCCACGAAATCCTCGCTCTCGACCTGGCTCTATCGCATCGCCCGCAACCGCCGCATCGATCTCGCCCGACGCCAGAAGGGCGAATGGGATCCGGACGAACCGATGCTCCAGCCCGCGCCTGCGCCCGATATCGGCAAGCTTGTCGACGATCAGCAGCGCGAGGAAGCTGTGCGCGCAGCCATGACGGCCTTGCCGCCCGAACAGCTCGAACTGGTCCGCCTCGCCTTCTACGAGGGCCTGTCTCACAGCCAGATCGCCGAAGCGACAGGCCTGCCGCTGGGCACGGTGAAGTCGCGCATCCGCCTCGCCTTCACGCGGCTGCGTCGCACGCTCGAGGCCGAGGGCGTGGTCGAAGCAAACGGATGACCTTGCTCAGGCGAGATCGGCCAGCGTGCGATCGGCCGCCGCCCGGTGTTCCGGCTTGATCGCGCCCGCGACCGTCGCGAGCGCGGTGGCGATCACTGCAGCGTCATCGGTGAAACCGATCAGCGGCGCCAGATCCGGAACCATGTCGATCGGCATCACGAAATAGGCGATCGCCGAGATCAGCACGAGCTTGACCCGCGTCGGCGTCGCCGGATCGCGGGCGCAATGCCATGCAGCCAGCGCGTCCCTGGCGAACGGCACGTGCCGGGCCACACGCCTGAGCAAGCCCAGAAGTTGCGAGCCGAGCTTCTCCTCGTCGCGCGCCAGGCGCCGCATCTCCGCCATCTCGGCGGCGCTGAACCAACGTCGAGGCTTGTCGTCTTCGCTGCCCATCGCCGAAACCCTTCATAAGAGGGGCGTGCGCCGCGGCCCCCCGGCCAGAAACCCGCCATCAGATGGTCCTCCTGGCGCGCCGCTGCAAGGCAGGGCGCTGGCCTGTCCGGCCCGCAGGCGATAAAGCGGCATCATTGCCTCACCAGCCTTGTCGAAGGATCGCCATGCGCATCGACCATACCCTCTCCGCCATCGTTACCGGAGCCGCCTCCGGGCTCGGTGAAGCCACCGCACGGCGCCTGGCCGGCCTCGGCGTCAGGGTGGGACTGCTCGACATGAACGCCGAGCGGGGCGAGGCGATCGCAGCCGAGATCGGCGGACGCTTCTTCGCCTGCGACGTCACCAGCGACGAATCCGTCGATGCGGCGTTGGCTGCGGCGCGTGCGGCGCATGGCGTGGAGCGCATCGTGGTGAACTGCGCCGGCATCGCGCCCGGTCGCCGCGTGGTCTCGCGCAAGCGCGATACGGGCGAATGGGTCGCGCATGACATGGCGACCTTCGACAAGGTTCTGGCGGTCAACCTCTCCGGCACCTTCCGCGTCCTGGCAAAATCCGCCGTGGCGATGGCGCAGCTGGAGCCGATCACCGCCGACGGCGGACGCGGCGTGATCATCTGCACCGCTTCCGTCGCTGCGGAAGATGGCCAGATCGGCCAGGCGGCTTACGCCGCCTCCAAGGGTGGCGTCGCGGCGATGACCCTGCCTGTGGCCCGCGACCTCGCCTCATCCGGCATCCGCATCGTCACCATCCTGCCCGGTCTGTTCGAGACACCGATGTTCGCCTCGATCGCGGATGATTACCGCAGGGCGCTCGAGCAGTCGGTGCCGCATCCCTCGCGGCTCGGCAAGCCGGCCGAATACGCTGCGCTGGTGCAGTCGATCATCGAGAACGACATGCTCAACGGCGCCACCATCCGGCTCGACGGCGCCATCCGTTTGGCGCCGAAGTGAGGGTGGCTCAGGCGGCCACCCTCGCCGCCACGAGGCTCGCAAACAGCCCGCGGCCATCGGTGCCGCCCGTCAGCGGATCGATCAGGTTCTCGGGGTGCGGCATCATGCCGAGCACGTTGAGGCGCTCGGAATAGATGCCGGCAATGTGGTTCAGCGAGCCGTTCGGGTTGGCCGCCGCCGACACGACCCCTTCCGCGTCGCTGTAACGGAAGGCGACGAGGCCCTCGCCCTCCAGCCTGTCCAGCGTGGCCGGGTCACAGATATAATTGCCCTCGCCATGGGCGATGCAGACATTGATGGCCTGCCCCTTCGTGTAGGCGCAGGTGAAGGCGGTGTCCGCCCGTTCGACCCGCAGATGCTGCCGCCGGCAGATGAATCGCAGATTGGCGTTTCGCGCCAGAACGCCGGGCAGCAGTCCCGCCTCGCAGGCGATCTGGAAGCCATTGCAGATGGCGAGCACGAGGCCGCCGCGCGCAGCATGGGCCCGGACCGCATCCATGATGGCGGCCCGCGCCGCGATGGCCCCGCAGCGCAGATAGTCGCCATAGGAAAAGCCCCCGGGCAACACGACAAGGTCGGTTCCGCCTGGGAGCTCGTGATCCGCATGCCAGACGCGGTCGACCCGCGCCCCGGCCTGGGCGAGCGCGGCGGTGACGTCGCCATCGCGATTGGAACCGGGAAAGGTGATGACGGAAGCGCGCATGGTGTCGGAGCCTGCCTTCAACCGATGAGCTCGACGCGGTAGTTTTCGATGACCATGTTGGCGAGCAGCTTTTCGGCCGCCTGCTTCAGCGCGACCTCGGCCGCAGCGCGATCGCTCATGGCGAGCTCGATGTCGAACACCTTGCCTTGACGCACGGACTCCACGCCCGCAACGCCAAGCGAGGCGAGTGCGCCTTCGATGGCCTTGCCCTGCGGGTCGAGAACACCTGGCTTCAGGGTGACGGTGATGCGGGCCTTCATGACAGCCTCCCCTCGGGCCTCTCGTCGCGGGCGAAGCTGCCGCTTAGCACCCTCGCCCATGGCCGCACAACCCGCGCCCTCAGCGCGCCGCCGCGCGCGCTGCTTCCTCCGCGCGCTGCGCATCCGGAGCGACGACGACGAGCAGCCGGTGATCGCGCGGCCGTGCCAGCACCACCAGATGCGCAGCCCGGCCGGGGATCGTGCTGGATTCCAGCATGATGCGTGCGCCGGACCAGCCCGCGAAGCCGAACCGGCTGATTCGCGGCGGCAGGGACGAAGGCTGCCGGCCCTGACGGTTCGTTGGCCGCGACGCTGAACGCCGGCTCTCGGGCAGGCTCGCAAAGACGGGCTCGGGGTTCTCGGCGATGCGCCGGGCGATGTCCTGTTCGCGCCCCGTCAATCGGAACCGCGCCACGAGAACCTGATCGGCGCAGGTCTCGAGCGCGCAGAACAGCAGCGTTTCGGGCGTCACACCGGGCTCGGTCAGCCAGCGCTCGGTCGGCGTCACCACCCAACCGCCGGCGGGGCTCAGGCCTTCCGCGCCAAGCAGGGGCAGGTGCAGATCGCTGCAACCGGCCAGAAGGATCAAGCCACCGGCGAGGGCGCTGCCGGCCAGAACCGTCCGGCACGCTGGCCTGACAGACGGCGGGACCTGGAAACGACAACGGGAGCCCCGAGGCTCCCGCTTCGGCCAGACGTGACGCTCCCGCATGACCGGTGGCGCAGGACGCCGTCACTGCACCAGGCGCGGGCCGGCCGGGCCTGGACGTTCGCCCTCGACGATGATGCCGAGCCGGCGCGCCACCTCGGAATAGGCTTCGATGAGACCGCCCATATCCTTTCGGAAGCGGTCCTTGTCGAGGCTGTCCTTTGTCCGAATGTCCCACAGCCGGCACGAATCAGGGCTGATCTCGTCGGCAACGACGATGCGCATCATCTCGCCTTCCCACAGGCGGCCGCACTCCATCTTGAAGTCGACAAGGCGGATGCCGGCGCCGAGGAACAGACCGGAGAGGAAATCGTTGACGCGGATGGCCAGCGCCATGATGTCGTCGATCTCCTGCGGAGTCGCCCAGCCGAAGGCGGTGACGTGCTCCTCCGAGACCAGCGGATCGCCGAGCGCATCGTTCTTGTAGTAGAACTCGATGATCGAGCGCGGCAGCTGGGTGCCTTCCTCGATGCCGAGGCGCTTGGAGAGCGAGCCGGCGGCGATGTTGCGCACCACAACCTCGAGCGGGATGATCTCGACCTCGCGGATCAGCTGTTCGCGCATGTTGAGCCGGCGGATGAAATGCGTCGGCACGCCCATGTCGTTGAGATTCTGGAAGACGAACTCGCTGATGCGGTTGTTGAGCACGCCCTTCCCGTCGATCACCTCCCTCTTCTGGGCGTTGAAGGCTGTCGCATCGTCCTTGAAGTGCTGGATCAGCGTGCCCGGTTCGGGGCCTTCGTAGAGAACCTTGGCCTTGCCCTCGTAGATGCGGCGGCGGCGATTCATCGGTGTGACTCGTGGTTTGAGAAAATCCATGCGGATGACGCTCTTCCGTGGTGGAAGGAAAGACGGCGCGGCAGATAAACCGACCCGTGCGGACACGACGCCATTGCGCGCC
>CAZDUL010000208.1:0-16153 GCA_964508635.1 uncultured Allobosea sp.
G
Source organism: uncultured Allobosea sp. (assembly GCA_964508635.1). GTDB lineage: Bacteria > Pseudomonadota > Alphaproteobacteria > Rhizobiales > Beijerinckiaceae > Allobosea. The sequence goes on from CAZDUL010000208.1 coordinate 2, forward strand.
AGCGGTAGTTGAACTGGGTGCGCACCACGAGCTGTCGTAGCCCCCCCCCATGGGGGGCCAGTACCCAGGCCGGGCGCGCGTGCCCGGCGCGGGTGTCGGCCTCTGAGGGCGCGCGCGCCGCCTCGGCGCTCACGGGACGCGGCAGCGGGCGCTGCAGGCGCGGCCCGTGCACATTGACCAGCGCCGAGGCCGAAAGGCCATGTGCGCGCTCCAGATGGCGCGCGAAGGAGCGAAGGCCCGCAAGCTGGCGCATGAGGCTGCGGTTGCCCACCTCTGCCGCGCGGCGGCTCGCCAGGAAGGCGCGCACATCGCGCGGATGCAGGTTGGCGAAGGTTTCCAGCGTGGCCGGCCCGCCTTCGCGCCCGGCGAGGAAGGCGACGAACTGGGCGAGATCGCGCCGGTAGGCCTCGATTGTCGCTGCCGCCAGCCGCCGCTCGGTCGCAAGCGCGCCAAGCCAGGCGCGGACTGCGGCCGCGAGCGCAGGGGTCATCGCGGCGGGGTCGCTGATGCTGCGGTTGCCTTCGGCCGTCATGGCCGAACCATGCCGGCGCCACGGTTAACGGCCGTCAAACGTCTCGCCGCGCAACCGATCCGGATGTATGCCTCGCACCCATGTCGTCCGGCGAATCCGCGCCTGTCACTCCATCCGCGTCTGCCGCGCGCCCACCTGCGTCCGGGCGGGTCGTGGATGTGCTGCTGCCGGTCGCGGTCGACACCGCCTACTCCTATCGCGTGCCGGACGGCCTAAAGCTGGCGCCCGGCGATCTGGTGCGGGCGCCGCTCGGTGCGCGCGAGGCTGTCGGCGTGGTCTGGGCCCTTCGCGATGCGCCCGGCAGCCATCTCAAGTCCGTGATCGCGCGCCTCGACGTGGCACCCCTCAGGGAGCCGTTGCGCGCGCTGGTGGATTGGCTTGCCTGGTATACGCTGGCGCCGCGCGGCTCGGCGCTGGCGCTGGCCTTGCGAGCGCCGGAGGTCGAGCCGGGCCCTCACAGGCCGCGGCTGGGCGTGCGCCTCGCCGGGCCGCCGCCGGAGCGGATGACGCCAGCGCGGGCCCGCGCCATCGCGGCGGCGCAGGGCGGGCTGTTGTTCGCGAAATCGGCCTTGTGCGATCTCGCCAGCGTCTCTCCAGCCGTGATCGACGCGCTGGTCGATGCCGGAACGTTCGAGATCGCTCCGTTGCCGGCCGGGGAGATCGCGCCGCAGCCCGACCCTGACCACGCCTCAACGCAGCTCTCCGACCTGCAGCGCGCGGCGGCCGGGCAGCTCGTGGCCATGGTCGCGGACGCCCGTTTCGGCGTGGCGTTGCTGGAGGGCGTGACCGGCTCCGGGAAGACCGAGACCTATTTCGAGGCGGTGGCGGAAGCGGTGCGGCGCGGCCGGCAGGCGCTGATCCTGATGCCCGAGATCGCGCTGACGGCGCAGTTCACGCAGCGCTTCGCCGCCCGTTTCGGCGTCGAGCCGGCGCTGTGGCATTCCGGCGTATCGGGGCGCAGGCGTGAGCGCCTGCACGCAGCGGTCGCCAGCGGCGAGGCGCAGGTGGTGGCGGGAGCCCGCTCGGCGCTGTTCCTGCCGTTTCGCGCTCTCGGGTTGATCGTGGTCGATGAGGAGCACGAGGCCGCCTACAAGCAGGACGAGGGCGCCAGCTATCATGCCCGCGACATGGCGGTGGTGCGCGGGCGGCTGGAGAATGCGGCTGTGATCCTGGCCTCCGCCACGCCCTCGCTGGAAAGCCGCGTCAACGCCGAGCGGGGACGCTATGCCCATGTGCGGCTGGCCGAGCGCCATGGCGGGCGGGCTCTGCCCTCGCTCGCCGCCATCGACCTGACGCGCCAGCCGGCGCCGGCCGGCCGCTGGATCTCCCCGCCGCTGGAGGCCGCCATGCGCGCCACGCTCGAGGCCGGCGAGCAGGCGCTGCTGTTCCTCAACCGGCGCGGCTATGCGCCGCTGACGCTGTGCCGCCGTTGCGGGTATCGCTTCCAGTGCCCGAACTGCTCGACCTGGCTGGTGGACCACCGTTTTCGCCGCGCTCTGGTCTGCCACCATTGCGGCCATGTCGAACGCCGCCCCCACACCTGCCCCAACTGCGACGCGGCGGACAGCCTGCATGCCTGCGGTCCGGGCGTGGAGAGGCTGGCGGAGGAGGTGGCGACGGTCTTTCCCGGGGCGCGCGCCATCACGCTGTCGAGCGACTTTCCCGGCGGCACGCAGCGGCTGAAGGAGGAGCTGCAGGCGGTCGCGGCGGGCGAGTTCCAGATCGTCATCGGCACGCAACTCGTGGCGAAGGGCCACAACTTCCCGGCGCTGACGCTGGTCGGCGTCGTCGACGCCGATATCGGGCTGGCATCGGGCGATCCGCGCGCGGCGGAGCGCACCTTCCAGGTGATGCAGCAGGTAACGGGTCGGGCCGGACGCGGCGACAGGCCTGGCCGCGCGCTTCTGCAGACCCACCAGCCGGATCACCCTGTGATCAGGGCGATCCTGTCGGGCGACCCGGAGCGGTTCTATCGTGCGGAGATCGAGCAGCGCGAGGCGGCGGGGCTGCCGCCTTTCGGAAGATTGGCGGCGCTGATCGTCTCGGCGAATACGCGCGACGATGCCGAGCGCCATGCCCGCGATCTCGCCCGCTGCGCCGAGGCGCCCGCCGACATTCTCGTGCTGGGTCCGGCGGAGGCCCCGATCGCGCTGCTGCGCGGGCGGCACCGTTTCCGCCTGCTGGTCAAGACGCCGCGCGGGTTCGATCTGCAGGCCTATCTGCGCGGCTGGCTGCAGCGGGCGCCGAAGCCGCGCGGCTCGGTGCGGGTTGCTGTCGATGTGGATCCGCAAAGCTTCTTCTGAAGCGCGCCCGCAACACGCCCGGTCCAGGCAATGATGGCCGGGGCGGGCCCGGCCATCGGGCCTGTGACCGGCGTCGGAGCGATCAGGCGGCCTGCTGGATCGCCGAGAGCTTCCAGTCGCTGGAGCCTGCGCCGGCTGCGCGCGTGAAGGTCCAGTACTCTGTGACCTCGTCGATGCGGTTCGGATCGCCCTCGACGATCCGTCCGGTGGCCTTATCGACCATCACGTCGGTCACGCTGTAGCGCATGGCCACCGTGGCGTATTCGCCGGAGGCTTCGCGCCAGGCTTCCGAAAGGTCGCCCTGCAGGAGCTTGATGTTGGAGACGCGGTTGGCCAAGCCCTTGCGCTCGTCGTCCGCGATATCGCCCTCCATGTAGGCGGCCATTTCCGGGGTGCTGAGCGCCCGCAGGGCTGCCACATTGCCCCGGCTGTAGGCGTCCTGGATTTCGGAGAGCAGCGCCTCGAAGCGGTTGAAATCCTCCGCGACGAGATTGAGGGGCTGCACCACCGGCTGCGCGGCGACGCCGCCGGCCATGCCGCCGCCCATCGCCTGGCGCTGCATCATGTCCGGGCGAGCCGTCGCGCCCGGCATGCCGCGGGCAAGGTTCGACGCGGCCATCGCCGGTTCACCCCGGCTGCGGACGAGGCGCATGACCAGCCAGACCACGCCGGCGATCAGCGCCAGCTGCAGCAGGAAGCCGAACAGCCCGGCCAGCGAAGCCAGCCCGGAGAAGAACCCGGCCCCGGTGAGCAGGCCGAACAGGCCCGCGCCAAGAAAGCCCAGGGCCATGCCGGTCATGATGTTGCGCGCCATGGACGGCCGCGCCGCCTGCGCGGCTGCAGCCGCGCCAGGCTGGGCAGCTGCAGGACGCTGCGCGGGAGCGCCTTGTGTCACGGAGCGCTCCATCGGCTGCGCGCCGCGCGGTGTGGTCGCGGTGGCGGGCGGGGCGCTGTTGGTCAATGCGCCGCGGCTGCCCATGCTCTTGCCGCCGCCGGGGCGTGCCTCCACGACGCTGACGCTGAAGGCTGTCGATGCAGCGAGCATCGCCGCCAGCGCCAGCGGCTTCCACATGTTCCGCATGGTGTTTTTTCCTCCGGCCCTCAAGGGGTTCGCTGCGCCTAATGTAGCACGGTGCGGCCGGAATATAAGGGGGCCATCCGTGGCAATCGGGCGCGCGGGGCGAACGGTTCGCCGCATGTGACGCCGTCTTCGGACGCCAACTCGTCTTGGTCTGTCTCGTCTTGGTCTGTATCGTCCTGGCCCGAACAACGTGTTAAGCGCGGCAGCATGCGCGAAGGCCTCATTCCCCATACCGTCACCACCGTTCTGACCCTCGAGACGACGCAGGCGCGCGCGCGCGCCCTCACCGAACTAATCGGCGAGATGCTCGATCCGACGCAGACGGCGGTGTCCGCTTTCGAACGCGAGGACAGGCCGGCTGGCGGGGTGCAGTCCGACCTGCCCTGGTTCGTCGAGATCTATTTTGCAGACGAACCCGACCGCGAGGCGATCCTCGAACTGGTCGGCCCGGTTCTTGGTGCCGATATCAGCAAGGCCGTGTTCAGCGATGTGAATGCGCGCGACTGGGTGGCGGCGAGTCTCGAAGGTCTGAAGCCCGTGCGTGCGGGACGTTTCCTCGTGCATGGCTCGCATGACCGGCACTTGCGCCGCGCCGGCGACATCGCCATCGAGATCGAGGCCGGGCTCGCCTTCGGCACGGGCCATCACGGAACCACGGCGGGCTGTCTTCTCGCCATCGATGCGGTGCTCAAGGCGCATCGCGCGGCGCATGTGCTCGATGTCGGGGCCGGGACGGGCGTGCTCGCGCTTGCGGCAGCCTTGCGCCGGCGTCGGCCTGTCGTGGCGGGCGACATCGATCCCATCGCCGTCGAGGTGATGCGCGCGAACGCGTCGCTGAACGGGGCGCGATCGCTCGTCAGAACCTATGTCGGGCCGGGCGTGCGCAACACGATGGCACGGCGGCCGCGCCATTTCGACCTTGTGATCGCCAATATCCTGCAGCGCCCGCTGATGCGGCTGGCCCGCGAGCTTGCGGCCGTCACGGCTGCGGGCGGGACCCTGATCCTGTCAGGTCTGCTCGTGAAGGATGCCAATGGCGTGATCTTCGCCTATGCTGCGCAGGGCTTCCGGGTCGTCCGCCGCAGCGTCCGCGACGGGTGGGTGACCCTGGTCCTGAGGCGGCGCGGAGCAAGCCCCGCGCCGCGCTGAGCGGCCCCGGATCAGAAGCCGAGCGGGCCGTACTGCTTCTCGATCTCGGCGCGGGTGGCGCGGATGTCCTCGATCATCTCGATGGCGAAGCGCCACGCTTCGCCGATGCCGTCGGCGACGGCGCGGGCGGTGTGGATCAGAACAGCGATCATCGTGGTCTCCTGATGTTCGGGAGATGAAATCAGCCTGCGAAAGGCAGCCGCGATGGCTTTGTCAGCGTGGCATGGGGCAGGTCTTCCAGCACGAGCCGGCTTTCGTCGATCGCCCAGCCGCGAGCGCGCAGCGCGCGGGCAGCAGCGCGGCGACGGCTGTCGGAAACGGCGGCAACGAGGCGGGCCAGCAGCGAGGGCTCGCGGCCGGCTGCCGGGGCGAAAACGGTTCCGGTAAAGGCATAGGCCATGGCAGGCATCTCTCTGTTGGTCGATGACCCTGCGGGCAAGAGGCTGAGCCCCCGCGCCGCAGGGCCTGTATGCGACGAAAGATGGATGCGAGACGGGGTCTCCGTTAGATGATTTCGCACATGCGAACATGCGCTCTGTGCATGACAAACATCTTAACGGTTTATGAAACAGCGATTTGTGCATGCAAACTGCCGGAAGATACGGTGCGAGCCGGAGGCCGCTGCCCGTGCTCCGCTCCGAAAAGGCGCTCGAGCGGGCTCAGCTGTGCGATCCAGCTCCGCCGCCATGCGTCCGGTCGCAACGGCGGCGGGCCGCTGGACGGGCCGATGCGGCGCACCTAGTGTCGCTGTTCCCACGTCACTGGCCCCGGTCTCGCCTTGTCCGATCAAGCCTTCATCTCGCTCCAGAGTTTCGATGAGCCGTCCGATCCGTCCGCGGTTGGCGGTCGCATCCGGCTGCTGCGGGCCGAACTCGCCCGCCGTGCGCTCGATGGCTTCGTGGTGCCGCGCGCGGACCAGCATCAGGGCGAGTATGTGCCTGCCTGCGACGAGCGGCTGGCGTGGCTGACGGGTTTCACCGGCTCGGCCGGCGTGGCGTTGGTGCTGATGGACAGGGCCGCGCTGGTGGTGGATGGCCGCTACACCATCCAGGCCGGGAAACAGACCGACACGGGCCTCATCGAGATCGTGCGCATGGCCGAGACGACGCCGGAGGGCTGGCTCGCCGAGGCGCTGCCGGCCGGGGCGAGGCTCGGCTACGATCCCTGGCTGCATACGCCCGACCAGGCGCGCAAGCTCTCGGACGCGGCGACGCGTGCCGGCGCAACGCTGATTGCTGTCGAGGCCAACCCGATCGACGCCATCTGGGCCGATCGACCCGCGCCGCCCTCGGGCCGCGCCTTCCAGCAGCCGGTCGCACTGGCGGGGGAAACGGCTGCCGACAAGATCGCGCGCGTTCAGGCCGAGCTGGCGCGCGCCCGCATTGATGCTTTGCTGGTGTCCGATCCGCACAATCTGTGCTGGCTGATGAACCTGCGGGGCGCCGATGTGCGTTGCACGCCATTGCTGCTGGGCTATGCGGTCGTTCGCGCGAGCGGCGCCGTGACGCTGGTGCTGGCGCCCGGCAAGGTCGACGCCGCGCTTGCCGCCCAGCTACGGCCGCTGGCCGGGATCGTGCCGGCATCCGATCTGCCGCGGCTCCTCGCCGAACTCGGGGCAGAGAAGGCGAAAGTCCGGCTCGATGCCGCGACGGCGGGCATCGCGCTGAAGCTGGCGCTGGAGACCGCCGGCGCGACGGTCGAGGTCGGCGCCGACCCGATCGGCCTGATGAAGGCGCGCAAGAACGCCGCCGAACTGGCCGGCGCGCGCGAGGCGCACCGGCGCGACGGCGCGGCCATGGCGCGGTTTCTCGCCTGGTTCGACCGGACGGCGCCGGATGGCGGACTGACCGAGATCGATGCGGCCCTGATGCTGGAGCGTATCCGGCATGACACCGGCGCGCTGAGGGACCTGGCGTTCCCGACCATTTCGGCCGCCGGTCCCAACGCGGCGCTGCCGCATTACCGCGTCACGCACGCCTCGAACCGGGCGATCGGGGCGGGAATCTACCTTGTCGATTCCGGGGCCCAGTATGCCGACGGCACCACCGACATCACCCGCACGCTCGCTGTCGGGGAGCCCTCATCCGAGATGCGCGACCGCTACACGCGGGTGCTGAAGGGACACATCGCCATCAGCCGCGCGGTCTTCCCGAGGCAGGTCTCGGGCGCGCAGCTCGATGCCTTCGCGCGCCAGTTCCTGTGGTCGGCCGGGCTCGATTTCGACCACGGCACCGGACACGGCGTGGGCGCGTATCTTTCGGTGCACGAAGGGCCGCAACGGCTCTCCAAGCTCGGCCACACCAACCTCGAGCCGGGCATGATCCTGTCGAACGAGCCCGGCTATTACCGCGAGGGCGCGTTCGGCATCCGCATCGAGAACCTGATCGTGGTCGAGCCGCGCGCCATCGCCGGGGCCGAGCGCGAGATGTTCGGGTTCGAGACGATCACGCTCGCGCCCTACGACCGCGCGCTGATCGAGACCGCGCTGTTGAGCGACGAGGAGTGGACCTGGATCGACACCTACCATGCCCGCGTGCTCGCCGAGATCGGCCCGCTCGTCGATTCCGGAACACGCGCCTGGCTGAAGCAGGCCTGCGCGCCCTTGTGACACCGGCTGGCAACCGCCGAGCTGTTATCCTATATCGGCTTCACAAGCGCGTGCCGCCGTCCCACATGCGGTGTCCACGCCCATCCTTTCGCCAGGGCCTCCCGTGATGACCGCAGCCGCCATCGACAGCAAGATCCCCGTCACCGTGCTCACCGGCTATCTCGGGGCGGGCAAGACGACCCTGCTCAACCGCATCCTCAGCGAGGATCACGGCCGGAAGTTCGCCGTCATCGTCAACGAGTTCGGCGAGATCGGCATCGACAACGACCTCGTCGTCGGCGCAGACGAGGAGGTGTTCGAGATGAACAACGGCTGCATCTGCTGCACCGTGCGCGGCGACCTCATCCGCATCATCGACGGCCTGATGAAGCGGCGCGGCAAGTTCGACGCCATCATCGTCGAGACCACTGGCCTGGCCGATCCTGCCCCGGTCGCCCAGACCTTCTTCATGGATCAGGATGTGGGCGAGCGCGCGCGCCTTGATGCCGTCGTCACGGTGGCGGATGCCAAATGGCTGACCGAGCGGCTGAAGGACGCGCCGGAGGCGAAGAACCAGATCGCCTTCGCCGACGTCATCATCCTCAACAAGACCGATCTGGTCTCGCCCCCCGAGGTCGAGACCGTTGAGGCGGCGATCCGCGCGATCAATCCGACGGCCGTCATCCACCGCACCCAGCGCTGCGCGGTGCCGATCGAAGCCGTTCTGAACCGGCACGCCTTCGATCTTGACCGCATCCTCGACATCGAGCCCGATTTCCTCGAGGATACGCATCATCACCACGCCGACGACGTCCGCTCCATGTCCTTCGAGATCAAGGGCGATGTCGACCCGGACAAGTTCCTGCCGTGGATCCAGGATCTGACCCAGCGGCTCGGCCCCGACATCCTGCGCTGCAAGGGCATCCTTGCCTTCAGGGGCGAACCGCGGCGCTTCGTCTTCCAGGGCGTCCATATGCTGCTCGACGGCGACCTGCAGCGTGAATGGCGCCCCGACGAGGCCCGCGTCAGCCGGGCCGTGTTCATCGGCCGCAACCTCGACCGCGAGGCGATCCGCGCCGGTTTCTTCGCCACGGCCGCCACGGCCTGAGACCGCCCGTGGATCCCGCACCGACGCCCGTCAGCCTGTCGCAGCACGTCGCCGCGTTCGACGCCGGCGCGCATGTGATCGCAGCGACCTGGCTCGGCGCGAGCCCGGCGCTGGCGCTGGCCGACGGGCGGGTGCGCGTGGGCGACGCCGATCACGGCCTGCATCACGACGTGCACGGCGACGCCGGGCTCCTCGTCGCAGCGGGCGCGGCGGGGCGCCTGTGCACCGGCGGCGGGGACGGCCGGATCTGCGTGATCGACGCGGCCGGCGATGTCCGCGAACTCGCGTGCGAGGCAGGCGGCCAGTGGATCGACGCCATCGCCGCCACGCCGTCCGGTGCCGTGGCCTGGAGCGCCGGTCGGAAGGTCGGCGCGCGCGACGACAGGGGCCGGATCAAGGTGTTCGAGGCGCCATCGACCGCGCAGGGGCTGGCTTTCGCACCGAAGGGCTACCGGGTGGCCGTGGCGCATTACAACGGCGCGAGTCTCTGGTTCCCGAACGTCGAGACCCCGCCGCAGGTGCTGGACTGGAAAGGCTCGCATCTCGATGTCACCTGGTCGCCCGATGGCCGCTTCGTGGTGACGTCGATGCAGGAGAACGCCCTGCACGGGTGGCGGCTGCCCGCGGGCCCGGCCGACAGGCCGGCGCACATGCGCATGAGCGGCTATCCTGCCAAGACGCGCTCGTTCTCCTGGTCGCATGATGGCGTCTGGCTTGCCACCAGCGGCGCCGACGCCGTCATCATCTGGCCGTTCCAGGGCGACGGGCCGATGGGCAAGGCCCCGCGCGAATGCGGGGTGCGAAGGGCGCGGGTGACGCGTGTCGCCTTTCACCCTGCCGCCTATGTCATCGCAGCCGGCTACGACGACGGCGCGCTGATGCTGATCCGGATGACGGATGGTTCCGAACTCGTCGTCCGCCCGGCCGTTCGCGACAGCGCCGTGACCGCGCTGGCCTGGGACCGGGAGGGGCGCAGGCTGCTGTTCGGGGCGGATGACGGGCAGGCCGGCCTGCTCACCTTGCCGACCTGAGAGGCCTGTTCATGGCGCTGCGGTTCGGCGGCATCTGGAAACTGGGCGCGACCGCGCCGCAGGCCGACCGCGACGCGCTTGAGCGCATCCGGCAGCAGACGAAGTCCATCCTCGGCCTCGACGACGATGTCACGGTGTCGTGCAACGAGATCGTCTGCGCCGATGCGGCCTGCCCCGGGACGGAGACCGTCATTCTCGTCATGCGCCCCGGAGCGCGAACGAAGGCCTACAAGGTTCCGGCCGCAGCGGCGGAGGTGTCGGAGGAGGCCCTGCGCCTCGCGCTGCAGGGATAGTCAGCCGCGCTGAAGGAAGCTTTCCAACACCATCTTGCGGCCTGCCTTGTCGAAATCGACGGTCAGCTTGTTGCCGTCCACGGCTGCCACGGAGCCGGGACCGAACTTGATGTGGAAGACGCGATCGCCGACCGTGAAGGCCGATGTCGCGCCGGTCGACGTGGCGACGAGCTCGCCCTCGATCAGGCGTGAACCCGGCCGCTGACCGGCCCCGCGGCCGCCTTGTCCGGGCATCCGCCCCTCGAAGCCGAGCCTATCGCGGTTCGCCTGATCCAGATGCGCCTGCGCCCGCTGCCAGCCCGGCGTGTCGTAGGTCGAGCCGAAGCTCTGCTGACGCTCGAAGCGCGAGGCCCCATAACCGCCCTGGCCGTAGCTCGACGCTGCCTGAACGATATCGACGGAGGCCTCCGGCAATTCGTCGATGAAGCGGCTGGGCAATGCGCTCTGCCACATGCCGTGGATGCGGCGGTTGGTGGCGAACAGGATCTTGGCCCTGCGTCGCGCGCGGGTCAGCCCGACATGAGCGAGGCGACGCTCCTCCTCGAGGCCGGCGCGTCCGTTTTCGTCGAGCGCGCGCTGGTTGGGAAACAGACCTTCCTCCCAGCCGGGCAGGAACACGGTGTCGAATTCCAGCCCCTTGGCGGCATGCAGCGTCATCAGGCTGACACGGTCCTGCGTCTCGCCCGATTCGGCGTCGAGCACGAGGGCGACGTGCTCGAGAAAGCCGCCGAGATCAGGGAAATCCTGCAGGGAGCGCACCAGCTCCTTCAGGTTCTCCATGCGACCGGCCGCTTCTGCGGAGCGGTCCTTGCGCCACATGTCGGTGTAGCCGCTCTCCTCCAGCACGGTCTCGGCCACTTCGGTGAGCGGCAGATGCTCCAGCGCACGGCGCCAGCGGTCGAACCCCTGCAACAGCTCGCGGATGCTCGAGCGCACCTTAGGCTTCAGCTCCTCGGTCTCGATCAGCAGCCTCGCCGCCTGCATCAGCGAGCCGCCGGCGGCGCGGGCCTGCATGTGCAGTTGCTGGAGCGTTGCGTCGCCGAGCCCGCGTTTCGGCACGTTGAGGATGCGCTCGAAGGCGAGATCGTCGGTCTCGGAGTGCACGCAGCGCAGATAGGCCATGGCGTCGCGGATTTCGGCGCGCTCGTAGAAGCGCGGGCCGCCGATCACGCGGTAGGGCAGGCCCAGCTCGATGAAACGCTCCTCGATCTCGCGCATCTGGGCGCTGACGCGCACCAGCACGGCGATCTCGTTGAGCGGATGCCGGCGCGACTGGTAGAGCTCGATGTCCTCGCCGATGAGACGCGCCTCCTCCCGGCTGTCCCAGGCGCCGGCGAGCTGAACCTTCTCGCCGGGCCCGTCCTCGGTGCGCAGGGTCTTGCCGAGACGGCTCTCGTTCTTCGCGATCAGATGCGAGGCGGCGGCGAGGATGTGCCCGGTCGAGCGATAGTTGCGCTCCAGCCGGATCACGGCCGCACCGGGGAAGTCGTGCTCGAAACGCAGGATGTTGTCGACCTCGGCGCCGCGCCAGCCATAGATCGACTGGTCGTCGTCGCCGACGCAGGCGATGTTGCGCCGTCCCTGGGCGATGAGGCGCAGCCACAGATACTGCGCGACGTTGGTGTCCTGATACTCGTCGACGAGAATGTAGCGGAAGCGGTCCTGGTACTGGGCGAGGATGTCGCCATGCTCGCGCCAGAGGGTGAGACCATGCAGCAGCAGGTCGCCGAAATCGCAGGCGTTGAGCGTCTTCAGCCGCTCCTGATAGGCGCCATAGAGCGCGCCGCCGCGTCCGTTGGCGAAGGCTCCGGCTTCGCCGGCGGGCACCTTGTCGGGGGTGAGCCCGCGGTTCTTCCAGCCGTCGATGAAGCCTGCCAGAAGACGGCCCGGCCAGCGCTTCTCGTCGATGTCGGCGGCCTGGATGACCTGCTTCATCAGCCGGATCTGGTCGTCGGTGTCGAGGATGGTGAAATCGCTGCGCAGGCCGACAAGCTCGGCGTGGCGGCGCAGGATCTTCGCGGCAATCGAATGGAAGGTGCCGAGCCAGGGCATCCCTTCCGCCGCCGGGCCGACGAGGCGGCCGACCCGCTCCTTCATCTCGCGCGCCGCCTTGTTGGTGAAGGTGACGGCGAGGATCTGCGAGGGATAGGCCTTGCCGGTCGCGATGATGTGCGCGATGCGCGTGGTCAGAACCCGCGTCTTGCCGGTTCCGGCGCCGTCAAGCACCAGAACCGGGCCTTCCGTCGCCTCGACGGCCGCACGCTGCTCCGGGTTGAGCCCGTCGAGATAGCCGGCATGGCCCGCCCGCCCGGCGAGCGCGCGCGCGGACAGCCCCGTCGAAGCGGGCGCGGCCGCGAGGGCCTTTTCGGTGCGGTCCTTGCCGGTGGGTTCAGGCAAATCGAGATCCACGACGCATCATCGACGATACGAGCAAACAGCCCGTTGTTTGGGCTGATTCGCATCCGCAGAGATAGGGTCGCGCGCGGCTTTCGATAGGCGCCGGCGGACGACGATCGCGCTCAGTGATGCGTCGCGATCGGCCGCCCGTCGTCAATCCGGGGCGTCGGCGCGGGCCTTGCGCCCAGCCCGATCCGGCGGCCGAGGTCGGCTGGCGTCTTCAATCCGGCATGGGCGGCCTTGAGCAGCGCGAGATTGGTCAGGACATCCGGGGGAAACGGCGCGGCCTTGCGGGCCTTCAAGTCGACGTGCAGGCACAGCAGCTCCGCCGAGGCCGACAACCAGCCCTCCTCAGCCTGGCGCAGCTCAAGATAGCAGTGCAGCCGCTTGTCGTCGAAATCGACAAGCTGGAGCGTGGCGCGCACCTGCATGTCTTCGGTCAGTTCGCGATGGTAGCGTAAATGCGCCTCTGCGGCGAAATAGGAGGCGTTGCGGCTGGCCACGTAGTCCGGCCCAAGCCCGACCAGCGTGAACGCCTCCTCCAATGCGCGATCGAACAGCACATGGTAGAACGCCATGTTCACATGGCCGTTGTAATCAAGCCACTGCGGTTCGACCCGCATGCGCGACGAGACGAACGGAGCGAAGAACAGCGCGGGCGCCTTGGACACGTCAACCATACGCACAACCTCGCGCACGCCCGCGGGATTTGACCTCGCGCCCATCCGCTTTCCATCCCGTCCGACCCGTCTTCGGTTCCCCGGGAAGGATTTGTGATCTAAGTTGTAACGCGCTCAACCGGTCGCGCAACACCCGCGGACAATACGGAGAACTGACGTGAACATTGTGGCGGCGACGATGCGTGAACGCCCGGATGCGCGGGCCATCGACGCGGTCAGGCAGGAGCTGGCGACATTGCTCGGCAACCGTCTCGTCACCAGCCAGGCCGTGCGCGATCAGCACGCCAACACGCTGACCTGGATCGAGACGCAGCCGCCCGACATGGTGGCCTATCCCCACAGCACGCAGGAGGTTCAGGCCATCGTGCAGCTGTGCGCAGCGCATGACGTGCCTGTCGTGCCGTTCGGCACGGGAACCTCGTTCGAGGGCCACACCAACGCGCCCTTCGGCGGCGTTTCGGTCGACACCTCGATGATGAACGGCATCCTCGCCGTTCATCCGGAAGACCTCGACTGCGTCATCCAGCCGGGCGTGACGCGCAAGCGGCTCAACGAGCATCTGCGCGACCTGGGCCTGTTCTTCCCGATCGATCCGGGCGCCGACGCCTCCCTCGGCGGCATGGTCGCAACGCGCGCCTCGGGCACCAACGCGGTGCGTTACGGCACGATGAAGGACAATGTGCTGTCGCTGACGGTCGTGCTGCCCAATGGCGAGGCGATGACGACGGCCAGGCGCGCGCGCAAGTCCAGCGCCGGCTACGATCTAACCCGCCTGTTCGTGGGCTCGGAGGGCACGCTTGGCGTCATCACCGAGATCACGCTGAGGCTGCAGGGCATCCCCGAGGCGATCTCCGCCGGCATCTGCCCGTTCCCGAGCGTGAAGGCCGCCTGCGACGCCACCATCCTGACCATCCAGACCGGCTTGCCGGTGGCGCGCATCGAGCTGCTCGATGCGCTGCAGGTGAAGGCCTGCAACGCCTACTCGAAGCTGACCCTGCCCGAGCAGCCCATGCTGTTCGTCGAGTTCCACGGCACGGATGCAGGCGTGCGCGAGCAGGCGGAGCGCTTCGGCGAGATCGCGGCCGACCTCGGCGGCGGTCCGTTCGACTGGGCAACCAGGGCGGAGGACCGGACGCGGCTGTGGCAGGCCCGGCACGACGTCTACTGGGCGTCGCTTGCGCTCAGGCCCGGCGCGAAGGGGGTGTCGACCGATGTCTGCGTTCCCATATCGCGGCTGTCGGAGTGCATCGAGGCGACGCAGGCCGATATCGCCGAAAGCGGCCTGATCGCGCCGATCGTCGGCCATGTCGGAGATGGCAACTTCCATGTCCTGCCGCTGATCGACATGGCCGATCCGGCAGAGGTCAGGGCTGCCAGGGCCTTCGTCGAACGGCTGGTGGAGCGCGCGCTCGCGATGGAAGGCACCTGCACAGGGGAGCATGGCGTCGGCCAGGGCAAGATGAAGTATCTCGAACGCGAGCACGGGCCGGAAGCCTTGAGCGCGATGCGCGCGCTGAAGCGCGCCTTCGACCCGGGCAACATCATGAACCCGGGAAAGATCGTGATCTTGTGAGGATCGACGCTTGCGCGAGCTGCTGACGGTTCTCGCTGGCCTGGTTCTGCTGGTGCTGGTGGCGGCGCTGGCTGTTCCAGGCTTCGTCGACTGGGGGCAGCATCGGGCCGAGATCGAGCGTCGCCTGTCCGACGCGGTCGGCATGGAGATCGTCACCACCGGCCCGATCCGGATCGACCTCCTGCCCAGCCCGCGCATCGCCATCGATGGCGTCCGCCTCGGGAATGCCGACCCGGCCTTAACCCGCGCCGTGGTCGGCCAGCTGACGGCGGACGTGGCGCTCGCGCCGCTGCTGCGCGGCGAGGCACGGATCGGCGACCTGAGGCTGGACCGCGCCGAGATCACGCTGGCGATTCAGGCCGGTGCGCTCGCGCTCCCGCAACGCTGGGATCGCACGATTTTGCCGACAAGCATCGCGCGGGTCGACCTCACCCGGTCGCGCCTGACGCTGATGAGGCCGGATGGAACGCGCATCGCCGCCTTGCCGGTGGCGCTTGTTGCGACCACGCCTGCCCCCGGCGGACCTCTCAGGATCGAGGGCGAGGTGGCGGGCCGCTCGGTTCGGATCACCTCGGGCGATGCCGATCCGAACGGGGCCGTTCGCATGAAGGCCGTTGTGACCGGGCCGGGGCCGAGGCTCGAGTTCGACGGCACGGTGGGCGCGCTGGCGCAGGCCGGCCGGATCCTGCCGCGGTTCGCCGGGCGGCTCGCTGCTGCCGCCGCGCCAGGCGAGGACGGCCAGCCGCTGGCCAGCCTGACGACACAGATCGAGGCATCGGCCGAAGCGATCCGTCTTGCCTCGCTGGTCGTCGATGCGCCAGGCGTGGGCAGGCTGGACGGAGAGGCGCTCTGGGAGAAGCCCGGCAACGACTCCGTTCCCTTCGCGATGCTGAAGGCGCGGCGGCTCGATGCGGGTGCGGCGCTGGAGCGCTGGGCTGCGCTGAGCGAGAGCCTCGCGCCGGAAGAATGGCCCGGCGTCGATGCGCTCTGGCCCCCGGCCCTGCGACTCGATCTGACGAGCGAGCAGCTTGCCTATCGCGGAGAGGAAGCCACGGGCGCGGGCGTCAGGGCGCTGCTGCGTGCGGATGGGCGGCACGCGATCGAGCAGGCGGCGCTGGAGTTCGCGGGCGTGACGTTGGCGGCGGGGCGGGGCTCGCCGGCGGGGCCCTTGCAGGCGACGCTGAAATCGCCCGATCTGCGGCGCCTTGCGCTGGCGCTGCAGAGGCTCGGTGTCGATCATCCGCTTGCCGAGGATCGGGCGAGCCGGCGCCATATCGCGATCAATGCCCACCTCTCCGCAGCATATGGTTCGGCGCGAGTCGCCGTCGCGACCCCGGCCGCCCCGCTGTGAGTGACCGCGCAGGGGCCTGTAGTAGGGCCAGGCGGCCCGTGTCGGCCGGGACCGGGCGGGGACGGGC